>USIH01000192.1 GCA_900554705.1 uncultured Eubacteriales bacterium | reverse complement strand
TTCGGGCTCCCGGCCTCCGTCATCACGCCTGTGCTGGACATCAGCTGCTATCTGCTGGCCCTGAAGGTGCTGGGCGACCGCGCCATCGCGGTGATCCCCCCCAACTGCATGTCCACCGTGGCATTCATCTATCCCCACATGCCCCTGTTCGTTAACGGAATCGTTCCGCCTTTTGCTGCTACAGCATCTACAATGAGCGGTGTTTTGGCCGGTGCAAAGGCGTTCAACGAAAAGCGCGCGGCTGAACAGGCCGAGGTCATTGAGGATGCGGCAGAGAAGGCTGAGTAAGCATGAAATGCACGATCCTGCATGAAACCCGAGGCCGCATGCGCGTGCGCACGATGCAGGGCGCTATGTCACTGCGGCAGGCGGATATTCTCGAGGCATATTTAAGGAAAATCCAAGGTGTAACCAAAGCAACGGTTTATGACCGCACAGGTGACGCTGTGATCTGCTATGACGCGCCGCGCACAGCCATCATTCAGGCGCTTGCATCGTTTGCTTATGCCAACGAACAAGCGCTCGCTCCGGAGCATAGCAGCCGCGCCATGAGCCGCGAATTTGAGGACAAGCTATTTACATCGCTGTGCTGGCGCGGCATGAAGCAGCTGTTCATCCCGAGTGCTGTGCGCACGCTGATCACGGTCGTGCGCTCCGTGCCGTATATCAAGGCTGGGCTTAACTGTCTGCTGCACAAGAAGATTCAGGTGCCGGTGCTGGATGCGGCGGCGATCTCGGTCTCTATGCTGCGTAAGGACTTCGAGACGGCGAGCTCGATCATGTTCCTGCTGGGTATTGGCGATATTCTCGATGAATGGACGCACAAGAAGTCCATTGCCGACCTCGCGCAGACGATGTCCCTGAATGTGGACAAAGTCTGGAAAGAGACGGACACCGGTTCGGTACTCGTTCCGGTGGCAGACGTTCAGGTCGGCGACCGCATTGTCGTTCGTACCGGCGGTGTGATCCCGCTTGACGGCAAAGTCGTTGCCGGTGAGGCGATGGTCAATCAGGCGTCCATCACGGGCGAGCCGCTGGCTGTCCGCAGGGCGGAAGGCGGTTATGTCTATGCCGGCACCGTCGTCGAAGAGGGCGACTGCACCATTTGTGTGGAAAAGAGCGCCGGCAGCGGCCGCTACGACCGCATTATCCGCATGATCGAGGAATCGGAAAAACTCAAGTCCGCAACGGAGGATCACGCGTCGCACCTTGCAGACCAGCTCGTTCCGTACAGTTTGGGCGCAACAGCCTTGGTCTGGCTCCTGACGGGGAATATGACCAAAGCGCTGGCTGTTTTGATGGTCGATTTTTCGTGTGCGCTCAAGCTATCCATGCCGATCGCCGTGCTCTCTGCGATGAAAGAGGCGAGCGATCATCATCTGTCCGTTAAGGGTGGCCGATTCCTTGAGGCTGTGTCTGAAGCCGACACGATCGTCTTTGACAAGACCGGTACGCTGACGCGTGCCGAGCCAAAGGTTGCGCAGGTCGTGACCTTCGGCGGCAACGAGGAAGCGGACATGCTGCGTCTGGCAGCCTGCCTGGAGGAGCATTATCCGCACTCCATGGCCAAAGCGGTTGTCGCCGAGGCGGCGCGCCGCGGCCTGCGCCACGAGGAGCGCCATTCACACGTGGAATACCTTGTCGCGCACGGTATCTCCAGCAGCGTTGACGGGCAGAAGGTCGTCATCGGCAGCCATCACTTTGTCTTTGAGGATGAGCACTGCGTCATCCCGGCAGGGGAGCAGGCCAAATTCGACGCCCTGCCGGATACGTATTCGCACCTGTACCTGGCTGTCTCCGGTGTGCTGACAGCTGTCATCTGCATTGAGGATCCGCTGCGGCAGGAAGCGGCCGACGTTATCCGCAGCTTGCGTGCACTCGGTGTGTCCAGACTGGTCATGATGACCGGTGACAATGAGAAGACCGCCCGTGCAGTCGCCGAGGCGGTCGGTGTGGATGCCTATTATGCCGAAGTTCTTCCGGAGGACAAGGCGGCCTTCGTTCGGGCA
>USIH01000191.1 GCA_900554705.1 uncultured Eubacteriales bacterium | reverse complement strand
GCTTTTTGGACTTCTTCACAGCTTCGCATTCCTTGACCTTTACGGCACGGAAATCGCTCTTAGAGAAGGTGTCAAAATCGACCTGATCCTGGAACAGTGGCTCGATCTGAACATTGGAAAAATCGATTTTTTCGGGGGTTTCAGGAGCTGCCTGAGCAGCCTCCGCAGGAGCCTCAACACACTTTTCAACCTTCTTGTCAGAGTCCAACGGCTTCATTGTGGGGAACAGGAGGACGTCGCGGATGGATGCCGAATCGGTCAGGAGCATCACAAGGCGGTCAACGCCAAAGCCCAGACCGCCCGTGGGCGGGAGGCCGTACTCCAGCGCGTTAATGTAGTCATAGTCGACCTGCGCATTGCACTTCGGGTCGAGCTGCTTGCGCTCGGCGACCTGACGCTCAAAGCGCGCCTTCTGGTCGATCGGATCGTTCAGTTCGCTAAATGCGTTGCCGAACTCCGTCGCATTGATGAAATACTCAAAGCGCTCGGTAAAGGCAGGATCGTCCGGCTTGCGCTTCGCAAGCGGGCTGTTCTCCACCGGGTAGTCATAGATAAAGGTAGGCTGAATGAGGTTCTCTTCAACAAAGGCATCAAAGAATTCGGCAAGGATCGCGCCCTTTGTCGGCAGCTCCGGCAGCTCCACATGGTGCTCCTTCGCCGCCGCGACGGCCTCTTCGTCCGTCACGATCGCGGCAAAGTCCACGCCGGAATACTTCTTGACCGCCTCGACCATCGTCATGCGCTCCCAGTGGCTCAGGTCGATCATCTTGCCCTGATAGGGAATGGTGAGGCTGCCGCAGACATTCTGCGCCACGGTCTTCATCATATCCTCCACAAGATCCATCATCCCGTGGTAGTCGGTGTAGGCCTGATACAGCTCAATGGTCGTAAACTCCGGATTGTGCTTCGGATCCATGCCCTCGTTGCGGAAGATGCGGCCGACCTCGTAAACACGATCCATGCCGCCGACGACCAGCCGCTTCAGATAAAGCTCGGTCTCGATGCGCAGAACCATGTCCATATTGAGCGTGTTATGGTGCGTAAAGAACGGGCGGGCAGCCGCGCCGATCTCAAACGGGGTCAGGATCGGGGTGTCTACCTCGAGGAAGCCCTTGCCGTCCAAGTAGGTTCGCAGCTCGCGCAGGATCTTGCTGCGCTTTACGAAGGTCTCCTTGACCTCGGGGTTTGCGATCAGGTCAACATAGCGCTGACGGTAGCGCGTTTCCGTGTTGGTCAGGCCGTGGAATTTATCCGGCAGCGGCAGGAGCGCCTTGGCAAGCAGCGTCGCCTCATGCGTGCGCACGGAGATCTCGCCGCGCTGCGTGCGGAACACGTCGCCGGAGACGCCGACGATGTCGCCGATGTCGAGCTTGCGGCAGGCTTCAAAACCGACCTCGGGCATCTCGTCAAACTTGATATACAGCTGGATGCGCCCCTGATCGTCTTGCAGATCCGCAAAGATGACCTTGCCCATGCCGCGCTTGCTCATCAGGCGGCCGGCGACGCGAACCGTCTTGCCTTCCATCGCGTCAAAATCGTTTTTGATCTGCGCGCTGGTCGCCGTCACGTCATACGATGTGATCTCAAAGGGATCCTGTCCTTCTTCTCGTAGCTGTGCGAGCTTTTCTCTGCGTATCCTTACCTGATCGACCAGAGAAAGCTCCTCCTGCGGTACAAACTTTGCCACAATGTTCCTCCTGTTAACGGTTCACGTCAAGAATTTCAAAGCGGACGACGCCGACCGGCGCTTCCACCTCGACAATATCACCGATGTGCTTGCCAAGCATGGCGCGGCCAAAGGGAGAGTCGTCGGAAATGCGCTTTTCCATGGGGTTTGCCTCCTGCGAGCCGACGATGGCATAAACGTCCGTCTCGTCAAACTCGATGTCGCGCACCTTGACCGTGCAGCCGAGGCCGACGCGGTCTTCTACCTCGGCGTCGGTCGTCTCGTCGATCACAACGGCGTGGGACAGGATGTTTTCCACTTCGGCAATTCTGCCGTAGAGCTTCGCCTGCTCATTTTTTGCCTCGTCATATTCGCTGTTTTCCGAAAGGTCGCCAAAGGAGCGCGCCTCCTTGATCTGCTCGGCAACCTCTTTCTCGCGGGTGGTC
>USIH01000190.1 GCA_900554705.1 uncultured Eubacteriales bacterium | reverse complement strand
GAGGAACGCTTTCCAACTGTTCTCGCTGATTTTAATTTCGCCCGTGGGCTTTTCGGTGTCTTTCCACTGCGCCGTGATGGTCATATTCTCGGCAGGCATGGTTTTGGGGATTCCTTTGTCCCAGCCGAGGAAGGTGTAGCCCTCTCTTGTCGGGTCGGCAGGTGCGGTAATATTCGTACCGTAGTCCTGCGTAATCGGGGCAATTTCGCTGCCGCCTGCGGTGTCGAAGGTGATGGTGTAGCGCGCGTTCTCCCACAGCGCCTTTACTGTGATGTCAGCAGTGACGGTCACGGGGGCGTTCACCGGATACTCCGTACCGTCTATCTGCCATGCCTTGAACTGCTTTCCTTCGGGCGCAATAAACTCGCACTCCGGCAGATAATACGCGCTGCCGTGCAATACCTTCTTGGCGGGCATTGCGGTGGTGACCTCCTCTGGCAGATCCTCAGGCTCGGAGCCGCCGTTCGCGTCAAACGTGACGGTATGCTCGTTGCGCTTTTCAAATGTTGCGGTAACGGTAACGTTTTCCTCCGGCTGAGCGAAGGTATAGGTATCCTCCCCAACCGCAACGGCGGCAGACGTGCCGTTGATGGACAGTCTGCTTAGCATATAGCCCTCGTCGGGTGCAATGGAGAGCATGACAAGCTCGTCCTTATAGAACAGCGGCGTGCCGTTCTCGGCGGTTTCTGTGGCATTCACCACCGTGACGCTGCCGTTTGCGCTATCCTCTGTCGTCACCTTGTAGCGCGGCGCGCCTTCCACTGTCACGCTGATCGAGAAATTCTTCTTCCATTCCTCTCCCGGACGCGTGATAACATCAAGCCCCGAGACGCAGCGTGCTCCGGTGCCTTCCAGAATCACCGTGCCGAGGACGGTAAAGGTCTGCTCCCGAGGGGACTGCGGATCATAGTCCTCCGGGATCTCCCACGAAACATCGACAGGGATAAAACCGGTGACGTCAGATGCAAAAACCCCGATGTTGACCTTGGAGAGCTCCTTTTGCAGATCCTGTTCCCTGGAAATACGAATCGGCTGCGCAGGCTGCACATCCCAATAGTCCTTCTCCCGAACGACCTGCAGATAGTTCCACAAAATATCGATGTCATTGTAGTAGGTTTTGTTCCCGCAGGCGTCCTCGATGCAAATGTCGTGATGGAGGCTTACGTCATAATCTGCCGGGATCGTATAACAGCCGTCTTCATCCGGCGTCATAAGTTCAATATTCCCGCCCGGGTATCTCTCGTGCCACACCTTGACGGGCAGCGCGTCCTCTACCCTGAACCGCAGGTCGCCCCAGTATTCCCCATCCGTCTCCAGTTCCTTGCCGGTAGAAAGATTGATGGCCTTCGGCTTTTCGACGTCGGCGATCAGCTTCGGCGTGGAGACATAGGTCGTTCCCTTGAGGTTTTCGGCTTTTGCATAGACATACCAGCTGCCATTTGCGTCATACTCCGCGATGTCTATGGTGGCTGTGGGAATATAGACGATCCAGACGCCCGGTTCCGGCTCCGGATGCTGATATTTCTCCCATGCGATTTTTCCTTGCTTGTCCAGCTCCGCCAGCTCCTCCTGCGTGTAGCATACCGGTGAGCTGAAGTAGTGGCTGGGTATTACATCCGCGTTGATCTGCACAGCCACCGAATAGACGTTCTTATCCGTTTTCCTGCTTACATCCGCAAGATAGTGCGGTTCGGCTGTATCCGCGTTGTATCCAAAGAAGTACTGACTCCGCCCCAGAATAAGCTCGGCCTTCGGATCCTCCGTGTTATACTCCAGCACGAGCGTCCGGCTTCTGTCGATCAGACCTACCGTGAAGCGTCCCATTTCTTTGTCATATGGAATTTCCGAATGATCTGCCTTGTCGGTCATTCTTACCGCCGCGCCATCCGGCATCTTCATCGTGAGCACCAGATACTCGTTGTGCGCCAGCTCTGCCTCGGCGTATGTCGTCTGCTCATCCGGGCTTACGACTCTCACGCGGTGCCGCCGGTAGATCTTCACGGTTGCCGTGGAGGCGTTGCCCGCATTGTCCGTCGCAACGACGGTATATTCCGCTCCCGCGTCATTGTTGCCGCCGTCGGGTGCGGGAAGAGAATAGAAAGAGCTGACTGGT
>USIH01000189.1 GCA_900554705.1 uncultured Eubacteriales bacterium | reverse complement strand
ACTACCACTGCGCCGCCGAGGAGGTGTTTTCGCACCCCATGCGGAACGGCGTGCTGCTCATTCCCGCCGTGGAGTACTCCACGGAGATCGGCCACCTGCTGGGGCTGTTTCTGCAAAAGCCCTGCCGCACGGCAAACGAGGACAGCGGGCGCGTGCGCTTTTCCGACGCCGCCGCCGCGATCCACGCTGCGGGCGGCCTGTGCGTGCTGGCGCATCCGTTTGAGCTGACGGCGCACAGCGTGGAGGAGATCTTCTCCGTGATCGCCGCCCATGCGGACACGCTCGACGGCATCGAGATCTATAACTGCCGCGCGACCAAAAAGCGCCCCAACGCAAACGCCCTTGCCGCGCAGGCGGCAGACCGCTTTGCAAAGCCGATCCTGCGCACGGCGGGCAGCGACGCCCACACGCCGCGCGAGATCGGCGGAGCGTGGGTCGAGGTCGAAGCGGACGAGCTGACCGCGCAGGCGCTGCGGCAGGCGCTGCGGCACCCGCTTGCCTACGGCTGCGGGCCGTGCCGCCATATGGCGCTGGCGCGCAGTCAGTTCATCCGCCTGCGAAAAAAGAAAATGGGGCTGCGCGCCGCGCTGCGCTGGTGCGCCTTTGCCGCCCTGTGCGCCCTGCGCAGCCTGAAAGGAGCCTTGAAACGATGAGTACCTTTGTTCGACTCGGAAAAAAGTGCAAAAAATTTGTCAAGGGCGTGCTTTTGCCGACGCCCGCCGTCAGCGTGTCCTACTGCCGCCGCATCGAGCGCGTCAAGACCAAGGAGCGCGTGTGTGCCATCACCTTCGACGACGGCCCGATGAACCTTCCGGCCGAGCCGGATCTGTTTCAGGGTCGCGCGCTGACCGATCTGCTGCTCGACGTGCTCGACGAATACCGCGCCAAGGGCACCTTCGACGTCATCGGCATCACCGCCGACAGCTACCCCGACGTGTGCGGCAAGCCCGGCACGCCGCAGTGGGGCGGCACGGCCTATGACCACTACCCCTGCTTCGGCAAGGACGCCTACGGCGGCGTGGTCAACTGTCCGGAGCTGGTCGAGCGCATGATCCGCGAAGGCCACCAGATCACCAACCACGGCTACCGCCATATCCTCTTCGGCCGCAAGCCCTATGTCTATGGCAAGCGCAAGGCGTTTTCCTCCATGGACAAGGTGCTCGACGACCTTTCCACCCTCGACCGCCTGCTCAAGGCGCAGTACGGCTATCGGATGACGATGGGACGGCCGACGCACTACGTCGACCGCATCGACAAGAACTTTTCCTCCTATGACGTGTATGACCGGCTGGGCTACCTCTATCTGGCCGCCTCCTTCGACGGCATGGGCTGGCTGCCCTGCCTGCACGCGGAGGATCCGACGCAGGCGGAGATCGACGAGATGATCGAGCCGATGCGCAAAAAGCTCGAGGAGGACCCCGACTTTCTCTGCGGGCAGATCATCTTCTCCAAGGACGGCTACAACATGGCGCTGCGCACGCCCGTCGCCGTCGGCCTGCGCAAGCAGCTTGCGCTTTTGCAGGAGTACGGCTACCGCGTCGTGACCGTCGAGGAGCTGCTGCGCTATTCGCCCTTTGCCGACGTCGGCGCGGACGATCCGGATTTTGCGCTCTTCTGCGACCTGATCCGGACGCACGCGATCGCCTACAGCGACAATACGCTCCGGCCGGACAGGCCGATGACCTGCGGGGAGCTTGCCATGCTGCTTGCGCCGCGCACGGCCGCGATCGACGACCGCCTGCAAGCGCTTGCACAGGGGAAGCGCTCTTACCGTCCGCGCAGCAGCGGCGCCATGGCATGGTGCCGCCGCGAGGCGCTCCTGCCCGAAACGGCGAAGGACACCACGCCGCTCGACACGGAGCTGCTCCGGCACGCCGCGCGCTGCTTCCACACGCTGCCGGACGAAACCACGCGCCGCGCCGTCCTCCGCGCCTACCGCGCAGAGGAGTGAACCTTGGCGAAGCTGTTTTCATCAAGTGCCACACAGCCCGCGTAAGCCCACACCGTCTGCATAACTCGCCTTTGGTGCCGTGCAGAATCTGCACGGCACCCTTCTTGAACCCCATTCAACGTCCCGATTAAATAAGCCCCCATTCAGGGTTAAGCCTGAATGGGGGCTTGCG
>USIH01000188.1 GCA_900554705.1 uncultured Eubacteriales bacterium | reverse complement strand
CGCAGGGTCTGCGGGTGCATGCCCGCCAGCTCAGCCGCCACAGAAATCACGAAAACCGGGCGGTCCACGCTGTGCAGCGGCTCGCTACGACGGGACTTAGATGATGATTCTCGAGATGCCATGGTTTACTTCGCTTTCTTCAACAGATCCTTACGCGGGTTCTCCTGCGGAGCCAGTTTTACGAACTTATCGAATGCTTCCTGTGCCTCTGCGCTCAGCTTGGTGGGCAGTACGATTTCGGGGATGACCAGCAGGTCGCCGTCGCCGCCCTTAGCCTTGAAACCGCGGCCCTTGGCGCGCAGTCGGCGGCCGACCTGGCCGGGTGCCAGGCGCAGCTTCACGGTGGATGCGTCGGGCAGGGGCACCTCAATGACGGCGCCGTCAACAGCCTCGGCGAGGGTGACGGGTGCGCGCATAACCAGGTTGTTGCCCTCGCGGGAGTACACGGAGTCATCGGAGACGCGCACGGTGACCTTCAGGTCGCCGCCGCGCAGGCCGTTCCAGTGGAAGAACGCGGGGATATACGGCTCGGTACGCACCGACTGCGCGTCTACGCCCACAAGCAGATGGTTCATCGTCGTGTTTGCGCCGATGCTCACGCGCACGATGCGCGAGGCGGTAACGCCCGCCTGCTTGAGCAGCGTGGCGATGAGCGGCAGAAGCGTCTCTTTCACAATGGCATTTTGCAGCTTCTTTTTTCCGCCCGCCTTGCCCTGCTCGACGATGCGGTTGATGACGTCCGCGCCGTAGCGGATCTGGCCGTTACCGCCGGAGGCCTTGGCCAGCAGGCGTCCGTCCGTCAGGTCAAACAGGACGGCCGACACGGTCGTCGTGCCGATGTCCACGGCAAGGCCGCACATGGGAAGGGTGTCCGTGACGGGAAGCACGTCGTAGACAAGGAAACGGTCCTCCAGTCGCTCACCGACTACGCGCACGGAAAAATCGCTCTCGCGCAGGACGTGCGGGAGCTTTTGCAGCGGATAGAAGGGCAGCTCGACGACCGCGCAGCCGGTCTGCTCCAGCAGCGTCCGTTCCAGCCGCTCGTTGTCGGGCATGGTGTCGTCCAGCGACGGCTCGCTGAGGGTCAGCGGCACGGACACAAAGCGGTTCGTCAGCGCGATACCGGCGTCTTTGACGCCGTCGAGCAGCGTCCGGAAGATCTTGACCTCCTCCGGCGAGGAGAGGTCGGCGGTCTTCATGCGGCTGCGGTAGGCAGAGGCGATGTCCGGCACCTGCACCGTCACGTCCGAGCGTGCATAGGTGCAGCAGGACAGACGCCAGCCGTCGGCAAACTCCGCGTCGGAGATGTGCGCGGTCTGCAAGCCCTCGGTCTGGCCGGAGAGCAGCTTGACGCGGCATTTTCCGCACGAGCCGTTGCCGGAGCAGGGCGCGTCAATGGCGACATTGGCTTTTCGCGCGGCGTCGAGCAGCGTTTCTTCGCCGTCAACGCTGACGACGACGGGGCTGTCGCCGTTTTCGAAGGTGAAAGTCAGTTCAAACATGAAAGGGTACTCCGTTCTTTATTGCTTCGGAACGATGGCGAGGAAGACAAGCTCCTCCGTTCCGTTATTCTTCATCGTATGGGTGCCGCCCTTCGGGCAGTAGTGCGCCTGCGCGGGCAGCACGGTCTCCTCCGCGTCGTCGCAGCAGAGGCTTGCAACGCCGGAGAGAACGTAGATCACTTCGCAGGAGTCTTCGTGGGTGTGCAGGCCGATGGAAGCGCCGCAGGCAAGGCGGTCGAGCATGATCTCGATCCGACCGTCGGAAAACGCGCGCTTGTACAGCTCTTTTTCGCCGCCGCGCACATGGGCGACGCACTGTTCGGTAATGGCGGAAAAGTCGATCTTCATATGCTTTGCTCCTTATATGGTGCACGGGAGGGCAGGCGCCCTCCCGTGCGGTCGTTGTTACATGAGAGGATCCAGACCGAGAACGGGATGGTTCTTCTCCGTCAGGAAGTCCATCAGGGCTTCACAATCCTCGCAGATCGTCTCGTCGGCGATCATGTCGGAGAAATTGTCGATGCCGTAAAGCTCCTTGGCGGTCTTGTTCAGACGTTCCGCGACGTCGTCCTTCAGCTCCTTGGGCATCCAGACGATGCGCTCGATGCCGCCCTCGGCGTGGATGAACTTCTTGGAGGAGATGAAGTGACGGCCATGGCCCATGTAGCCAGGGGTCTG
>USIH01000187.1 GCA_900554705.1 uncultured Eubacteriales bacterium | reverse complement strand
CAGGAGTTTGCGGACGGGCGGTGCTGGGCAGCTGAACCCGACGTGGGTAGAGTGGCTCATGGGATTCCCGCCAGGGTGGACAGACTTAAATGCCTCGGAAACGCGGTAGTGCCTCAGCAGGCATATCCGATTTTTAAGGCACTGAGGGAGGAAGTTTTGAGATGAAGGGTGTATACAAGCTCACAGTAAGCGGGATAGACGGAAACGGCTATCAGTACATCTCGGGCATGCTTGAGCCGGAACGGCTTGACTCTAACGGCTTTCGTGTCGGCAAAGCGTTCAGCGTCGAGATTTACCACGACAAAAACGAATCGTCTCTTTGGACGTTCCAGCGGGTCGGAGGAGCCCCGCGCAACTGGACGCACATAAAAACATTCCGTGACGAGATCATTGGATTGAGTGAAGTCCCCGCCCTGCTCAAAAAATACGGTCTGATATCGGAGGAGGACACGCTATGACAGACAAGGAAATTATACAGGCGCTGCGGCTGTGCGGGAAAATAGACAGCAATTGCAGAGAGTGCAAGCTTTGGGGCGATGGCCGATGCGTCGAACACTTGGCTGGGGCGGCAGCCGACCTGATCGAGCGCCTGACCGCCGAGAATGTGGTACTTCCGGATGGACAAGCGAGCGCGATTGAATCGCTTCGCAAGGAAATCGAGTGGAAGGACATGGTGATTGCCCTCGCCCAGAGAAAGCAGGCGGAGGCAGAAGCCGAGAGGGACGCGGCAATTGTAGATCTGAGGATATTTGCCGGGTGTGCCGCTTGCAAACACTGCTGTAACCACCGCCGTGACCACCAAGAGTCGCTGCTGCTTACGTGCTGCGATTGCGCAAAAAAGCAAAATTGCAAGTGTGGGAGTTGCAGCCTCGGACGAAGCAACTGGAAATGGCGCGGCTTGCCGGAAGCGCCGGAGGAAGAATGATGAAAGGTGCATCGAACTTTGACAAGCTGTGCCATCAGGTTTACAACGCCGACGGCAACGGTCGTGACTACATTGGAAAGGCTACTGGAGTGACGTGCAGGCTCTGCAAAAGTCCGCTCTATGCGTGTTACTGCGAGGAACGGTTGTATCTCGTTGAGTGCAAAACCTGCAAAATGAAAGCATTGGTGATGGCAGAAAACCCGCAGACGGCAGCATACAGAGCTTTTGGAATTGAGGTAAAGTGATGGAAAGACTGACGTTTGAGGGCAATTTCTGCGACATCGCGCAGTGCCGCGAACTGCCGTGTAAGTATGACGGGAACTGCACACAGAAGGAGGTATGGGAACGGCTCAAGGCTTACGAAGATGCGGGGTTGTCTCCGCAGGCGTGCGCGCAAGCCGCAGAAATCGAAAAGCAGCTTGCTTCCTACGATTTCTCCGCTAAAAAAATGCTGGAATTTATCAAGGCAGACAAGGACGGGCGCATATTTATTATGCCTGTGGCGCCGGGCGTTGATATGATCGATCAATTATTCCCAGATAGCCCGCGCATTATGAAGAATGTGCGACCCGCAATCTCGTATATTTCCCGTGGCACCATATACAGCATGTCATTGAGGACCTTTGCCGGTGGGATAGAAAATGGGTCCATCGCACCAGTCAGCGCCGAAACCGAAAGGGCGCTGCTGGGGCTACCAAGAGAGGAGGACGCTGATGGAACGGATGACAAGCCGGAATGAAGATTGTGTTCTGGTAAATGGGCACGCATTGGGTTGTGCGACGGTTGGCGAAATCGTCCAGATGGCGGAACGCCTTGCGGATTATGAGGACATGGACAGAAAGCGCATCCTCCCAGGCGATACGGTATGGCTGTCCCAAATGTTTTACACGCGCCCCAAAAAGCCCGTGCCGGTCACGGTAGACGCGATTCGCATTGACCGGGAAGGCACGACGTACATTACCGGGCGGAAGAGATTTTGCGAGGAATCGATCGGGCGGACGGTGTTTTTGACGGTGGCAGAAGCCGAGAAAGCTTTGCAGAAAATGGAGGAAAAGGCATGAAGGTAATTCTAGTTGAGAGCGATCTTATTGGCAGACTTGAGACGTTAGTCAACGGTGCTATCGAGAAATTTACGCCGGAACGCGTGGTGGACATTAAGTACAGCTCCGCGATTGATGGCAGATACCACGAACATTATTACTCCGCGATGGTGATTCTCAAGGATGAGGAGGACAAGAAGGATGGCAACGAAACGAGTATGTGACCGCTGCGGGGCGGAGATAAACCC
>USIH01000186.1 GCA_900554705.1 uncultured Eubacteriales bacterium | reverse complement strand
TGTAAACGTTGGCCATACCGCCCGTGCCGATCACTTCCAAGATCTCATAGCGGTTGTCCAGCAGTCTGCCTATGTAATTCTCCATAGCTACTCCTACCCGCGTCTGCGGGCCGTTCTCAACGGCGAACGGCTGCCGAAATATGTCATATCCATACTCAAAGTGCGATCAAGATCGAGGTAACGTTATCCGGCGCTCCCCGATTTTTAGCGATCTGGAGCAATCGGTTGCAGCAGTCGTCTTTGCGCGTACCGTGCGCGACCTCAAAGAGGATCTCCTGATCGTCCATCTGGTTGGAAAGCCCGTCCGTGCACAGCAGCAGGCAGTCGCCCTCCTCTGCTTTGACGCGGAAGACGTCGGCAAAGACCTGCGCACTCGGGCCGACGGCGCGGGTGATCAAATTCTTGCTTGGGTGGCTCTTGGCCTGCTCCGGCGTCAGCTCTCCGCGCTGCACCATCATCTCGACCACGGAATGGTCGACCGTGACGCAGCGCACACCGTCGGCGTTGATATGGTAGGCGCGGCTGTCGCCGACGTTCAGGACAAAGACCGTGTCGCGCAGCACCAAGGCGCTGACGAGCGTCGTGCCCATTCCCGTATAATCCTCGCTGAGCTGGGAGTGCTCATAAACCGATATATTGGCAAGCGTCAGAGCGCTGCGCAGCATCCGCTCGATCTCCTCCGGCGTCATGTCCGCCGAAACGGAGCGCAAAACCTCCTCGGAAAAGACCTCGCAGGCAAGCCTGCTTGCGACGTTTCCGGATTTTGCGCCGCCCATGCCGTCGCAGACGACCGCCAGCAGCATTTCCTCGGAGATCCGGTCAATGCGGTAAAAATCCTGGTTTTGCTCCCGCACGTTGCCGGCGTCCGTCAATCCCCATGCTTCCATGCCTTCCCTCCTTCGGTTTGTTCATATGTCCTGCGCAACTGACCGCAGGAGGCGTTGATGTCGCTTCCCAAGGTCCTGCGCACCGTTGCGGTGATGCCGTTTTCCTCCAGTATGTTCTGAAACTGCCGCACCGTTTCGGGCAGGCTCGGTTTCAGTGGACTTTCCGCCACTTCGTTGAGCGGGATAAGGTTCACGTGCGCCGGAAGACCCCGCAGGCGGCGCACCAAGAACCGCGCCATCTGCGGCGTGTCATTCACGTCGCGTATCATTGCATATTCAAACGAGATACGTCTGCCCGTTCTGTCAAAGTAGGCACGGCAGGCAGCCAAAAGCGTCTCGATATTATACTTGCGGTTGATCGGCATGATCTCGGAGCGCACCGCGTCGTCCGGCGCGTGCAGAGAGATCGACAGCGTGAGCTGTAGATCCTCCTGCGCAAGGCGCTCGATCCGGTCGGCCAGCCCACAGGTGGAGAGGCTGATGTGCCGCATACCGATGTTGAGTCCCTCGGGGGAATTGACAAGGTGCAAAAAGCGCAGCACCGTGTCATAGTTGTCCAGCGGTTCGCCGATGCCCATCAGGACGATGTTGGAGATCGGAAGGCCGCTGTCCTTCTGCGTAAATATGACCTGATCGAGCATTTCCGACGGCGTCAGGCGGCGCACCAGTCCGCCGCGCGTGGAGGCGCAAAAAGCGCAGCCCATCGGGCAGCCGACTTCGCAGGAAATGCAGACGGTATTTCCGTGGTGGTAGCGCATTAGGACGCTCTCAACGCAGTTGCCGTCCATGAGCCGCCAGAGGTATTTAATCGTCCCGTCCTTCTGCGAGCGCAGGCAGCGCGCGACGGTCGGATAGGTCAGCGTATACTCCCCCGCCAGCCGCTCACGCAGCGCGGCGGGCAGATCCGTCATCTCATCGAAGCTCGTCACGCCGCGGTGCATCCAAGTATAGACCTGTTTTGCACGAAAACGGGGCTGTCCCATTGCGGACAGATCCGCTTGCAGCTCGTCGAGGGTCATGGATTTGATGTCCTTCAAGGTTTCCTCCTGAATTTCGCAATAAAAAAGCCGTCCGTCCCATGGTCGCAGGGTAAAAGCGTCGTCATTGCGGCGTCCGGAATGCCGGAACCGGCGGGAAACTGCACGCTCTCCGGCGCAAAGTCCGGACAGGCGCGCAGGAAGGCCTCCGCCACATCTTCGTTTTCTCTGCGCAGAACGGTGCAGGTGCTGTAGAGCAGCGCCCCGCCGGGCCTGACATAGCGGCTGACAGTTTCCAAAATGGCGCGCTGCACGTCCGGAAGACGCTCGATCGCGTCCAGCGGCTTATAGCGGATATCCGGCTTTTTGCGGATGACGCCGAGGCCGGAGCACGGCACGTCGGCGATGACA
>USIH01000185.1 GCA_900554705.1 uncultured Eubacteriales bacterium | reverse complement strand
GCGCCGCCGCTATGACACGCTCTGTATCGTCCGCGCCGAAGCGACGCCCGACGCCGCGCCGGTGCGGCTTTTTCCGGAGGGCACGTGCCTTCTGCCCCCGTGGCGCATCCTCTGCCGCGTCGCGCCGGTGCCCGAAAATTTCAAAAATACTCCGTATCGTTTCGCCATACAATATGATAAGATCGCCGCAGCGGAATTATGCGTCCGGCGTCGCCGCACGGGCGACCGGCTGACGCTTTCCGGCGGCAGCAAGACGATCAAGCGTCTGATGATCGACCGCAAGATCCCGCGCGAGCTGCGGGACACGCTGCCGGTGCTCACGGCGGACGGACAGCCGTTTGCCGTCGCGGGGCTTGGCGCACGGCTGGATCTGCGCGCGCTGCACGGCGAAGCGCTTCTCGTCACTCTGGAAAAAATCACAGAAGGAGAAACATCTTGAACACACATCCCAAACGCCGCATTGTATTTTTCGTTGTGCTTGCCCTTCTGCTGGTCGCAACGATCTACTATAATCTCACACTGGATCGGACGCTGACGGTATCCTATTCGACGGTGTGCGACCTCTTTGACAAACGGCAGGTAGAGGCGTTTTCCGTAAAGGACGGCACGCTGAAGCTGAAGCTGCGCACCGCCTACGACGGAGAGACGACCGTCAAGCATGCGCTTGCCAGCGTGGATCGCTTTGACCGCGACTTGGGAGAGCTGATCTCCCAGCAGCGTCAGGACGGCACGCTCAGCTCCTATAACTACGTACCGAAGGTGCAGATCCCTTGGTACGTCCGCGTTTTACCCTACCTTCTCGCCTTCCTGCTGGTCGGCGTTCTGATCTTCTTCCTCTACGCTCGCCTCAACGCGAACGGCAATAACGGCATGGCGCGCTTCAGCAAAGCAAATGTGCGCGTCGGCGCCGGAAAAAAGAAGGTTTGCTTCAGCGACGTAGCCGGCGCGGACGAGGAAAAGGCGGAGCTGCAAGAGATCGTCGACTTTCTGCGGGAGCCCGACAAATTCCGCAGACTCGGCGCGCGTATTCCCAAGGGCGTGCTTCTGGTCGGCCCCCCGGGCACCGGTAAGACACTCATTGCCAAGGCCGTCGCGGGCGAGGCAAGCGTGCAGTTTCTGTCGATCTCCGGTTCCGATTTTGTCGAGCTGTATGTCGGCGTCGGTGCGAGCCGCGTGCGCGATCTCTTTGATCAAGCGAAGAAGAATGCGCCGTCGATCATCTTCATCGACGAGATCGACGCCGTGGGTCGTCGGCGCGGCGCGGGTCTGGGCGGCGGCCACGACGAGCGCGAGCAGACGCTCAACCAGCTTCTGGTCGAGATGGACGGCTTTGAGAGTGCGGACGGTGTGATCGTCCTTGCGGCGACCAACCGCCAAGACATCCTCGATTCGGCGCTGCTGCGTCCCGGTCGTTTTGACCGTCAGGTGTTTGTCAATCCGCCCGATGTCAAGGGGCGTGAGGAGATCCTCCGCGTCCATGCCCGAAATAAGCCGCTGGCGGAGGACGTCGACCTGAAAGCGATTGCGCGTGCGACCGGCGGCTTTACCGGCGCGGATCTGGAAAACCTGCTCAACGAGGCGGCGCTCTACGCCGCGCACGGCGACACCCCGCTCATCACGATGAAGGCGCTGGAATCCTCCGTGCTCAAGGTCATTGCCGGTCCGGAAAAGCGCAGCTATGTGCAGCTCGAACGCGACCGCAGGATCACCGCCTATCACGAAGCGGGACACGCCGTTGCGATGTACCATCTGCCCACGCAGGATCCGGTGCATCAGATCACCATCGTGCCGCGCGGAAAGGCGCTGGGGCTTACCATTTCCCTGCCCGAGGAGGATTCGCTGCACGTAACGCGCAATCAAATGCGTGAACAGATCATTTCGCTGCTGGGCGGCCGCGTGGCCGAACAGCTCGTCTTTGACGACATTTCCACCGGCGCTTCGAACGATCTTCAGCGCGCCACGCGCCTTGCGCACGATATGATCGCAAAATTCGGCATGAGCAAGCAGCTCGGCCCCGTCTCCTTCGATACCGGCGACGAGGTTTTCATCGGTCGGGACTATGAGCGCACGAAGGCCTATTCCGAGCGCACCGGCGGCGAGATCGACGACGAGATCCGCCGCGTGCTGGAAGCCGCATACGAGCGCTGCGCGCAGCTTCTGCGCGAAAACCGTGAAAAGCTCGACACGATCGCCGCCTTCCTCCTAAATAAGGAAACGATGAGCCGCGGTCAGTTCGAGGCCTGCATGAAGGGCGAGCCAATACCGGAAGACGCCGAAGACTTCTTTGAATAAGCAGAAATGCCCACGGGTGTCCCCGTGGGCATTTTCAGCGTGTCGAAAAACCTTTTCGGCACGCTGACAGACTGCCAAAAAGGTTCGGA
>USIH01000184.1 GCA_900554705.1 uncultured Eubacteriales bacterium | reverse complement strand
CGTGTCGAAAAGGGTTTTTCGACACGCTGAAGCGCCGCCTCATCCGAGGCGGCGTTTTTTAGTTCAGCGCAATGCCGAGATAGGCGCGCACGGGCAGCGCGTCCTTTCCAAGCGCCTTTCCCATGGCAAAGGGAGCGCCGTCGCCTACGGTGCAGAGCTCGGCCGACACGCAGCCCAAGTGCGCCGCGAGCAGCGCCGCCGCCTGCGGGCAGGCAGGCAGTGTCTCCTTGCACAGCAGCTTCTCTCCGCGCTTTTCCGCCGCGATACAGCAGACGTCCTGCGCCGTCTCCACGCGGTAGAAAGCGCCCGCGCTCTCAAAGAGGGCAAGGTAGGACGCGTCGTAGGAGATAAAATCGCCGTAAAGCTGCATCTCCCGCAGCGCGCGGTAGTCCTGCGGCGTCAGGCGCGTGATCTTTGCCGCAGCAGGCGCGGCAGGCACGGAGAGCGTCGTGTGGTAAAACACCGTCTCCCAGCCGCGCTTTTGATAAAAATCGAACAGTGCCTGTGAGGCGGGCGTGAGCGTGACGTAGTCAAACTCCGCGCACAGCACCCGCTCCGTCCCCGTCAGGAGCCGCGTTGCCAGTCCCCTGCCCCGTGCCTCCGGCTCCGTGCAGAGGGCGTAGAGATACGCCGTCGGGTGGCTCTCGCCGCTGTCGTCGATCAGCTCCGTCGGGAAGATGCACAGCGCGGCAAGCGGCGTCTGCTCCTGCAAGAGCGCATAGGTGCGCAGGCAGGCCGGTGCGCGTGTCAGCAGGTCGCGGATGCCCTCCTCACTGTCGCCGAACACCCGATGCCACAGAGCGGCAAGCGCCGGCACGTGTTCCTTTGTCGTTTGGCAGAGCTTCATATTTTTTCCTCCTCCGCGACCGTCTTTTCCAGCAGGAGATCGGGAAAATAGCTTTCCTTCGCTTTGCGAAGGCCCTCCAGCCCCATATCGTCCTCGCGGTTGATCCAGCGCACCTCGGGATGCTTCTGTGCGATGTAGCGCGCGAAGTCGCGGTTGATGATCGGGTACGCGCCGTTCATCTGCGGCACGGCCTTTTCAAAGTTCACGTCGAACATATCCGTGCGGATGCGGTTTCCCATGGTGAAGGCGACGACCTGCCCGTCGACCTCCAGCAGCGCGCCCTCCATCTCCAGCGCCTGCCGCGCCGCAAGCGCCCGCTTCAGCACGGCCACCTCACCTTCGATATGCGCATAGGGATGGTCGGCGTTGTGCTGATGATACCACTGCCGCAGGAACGCCTCGCAGCGCGGCATCTCCTCCTGCGTCAGCGGGACGAGGCGGTAAGAGGGATAGGCCGCCTCAAAATGGTTGCAGTGGTTTCGCTTGGATTGCAGCTTGCGCCCCTTCAGGGTGCAGAGCCGCTCGATGTCGTACACATAGTCGGCGCTGTCGCGCACGGTATAAAAGCGCAGCTGCGCGGGGAACAGGCGCTCCATCCGCTCGCGCTCCTCCGGCGCGACGCCGAACACGCGGAACACGACGCCCCGCTCCTTCGCGTCCTGCCGCAGCGCAAGCAGCGCGCGGTCGACATCGCCGCCCAAGGGCATATAGTAAGTGCTCCATCTGCCGTAACGGCTGAAGAGCAGCGGCTCGCCCTCCAGCTCCGCGATCTGCGCGCTGCCCCAGAGATACAGGTTTGCAAACGAGTATTCGCAGCCGCGCTTGGACGCCGGAAACAGCCGCTCGCGCAGCCACGAGCGATCCTGAAGGGTCAATTCCCGAAAATTCAGCATACAGTGTCCTCCGTTTTCCTTCTGCTTGTATTTTAACACGTTTTCCCGCTCGGTCAACCATTTGCTTGCAATTTCCCTGAAAATGCGGTATCTTGTATAGAGGAAAGGAGGCGATCGTTTGAAGAAAATAATGGTCGCAATGTCCGGCGGAGTGGACAGCGCCGCCGCGTGTCTCCTGCTGCGGCAGCAAGGCTGCGAGGTCGGAGGCGCGACGATGCTCCTGCGCGACGGCGGGGAGGCGGAAGCGCGCGACGCCCGCGACGCGGCGCAGCGCATGGACATTCCTTTTTTTCTCTTCGACCTGCGCGAAGAATTTCAGAAGAACGTCATCACCCCATTCGCCGAGGTCTATCGCTCCGGCGGCACGCCAAACCCCTGCGTGACCTGCAACCGCACGATGAAATTCGGCCTGTTTCTCGACCGCGCGCTGGAGCTGGGCTACGACGGCATTGCCACGGGGCACTACGCACGTATCGAAAGCGCACAGGGGCGCGCTCTGCTGAAAACGGCGGCCGATCGCGCCAAGGATCAGACCTATGTACTCTGCCGCTTAAGTCAGTTTCAGCTCTCGCACGCGGTCTTCCCGCTGGCAGACGCGCCGGACAAGGAAGCCGTCCGTGCGCTGTGCACGCAGGCGGGACTGGCGCTTGCGCGCAAGCACGACAGCCAAGACATCTGTTTTGTGCCGGACGGCGACTACATGGCCTATCTGACCACGCACGGCATAGTAC
>USIH01000183.1 GCA_900554705.1 uncultured Eubacteriales bacterium | reverse complement strand
TACCCTCTCATTTCTGAGGGTAGGAGGATTTGTCAGCTTAACTTACTGACATTGGCCGATGGCGCGGCTTATTTTTTGCTTTCCGTCAGGTATGCCTCCAGCAGGTCGGCTGCGGAGGCGATGATGGCGGCGCAGGGGCGGCCGCTGTAATAAGCGGCGCTGCGCACCTCCGGCACGCCGCCGGACGTCGTCTCGATATTGCGCAGCAGCTCGCGGCAGAGGATCGTCCCGTTCTTTTCCCGAAAGCGGGCGGCAAGCGTCTGCACCGCCGCATAGAGCGCCGCCTTCTCCTCCTGACACGGCACCTCCGCGCTGCCCGAAAGCAGGCCGAGCACCATGAACATCCCGCTCACCGCGCCGCATACCTCGCGCAGGCGTCCCATGCCGCCGCCGAAGGTCGACGCCACACGCGCCAACGTCTCCCGCTGCTCGCCGAGGCGATCCGAAAAGGCCAGCACCAGCGACTGCGCGCAGTTATAGCCGTCGCAGAAGTACCGCGCGGCGGTCTCGCCCCGCGTCATGCCGTTTCCTCCTTCGGGAAGGCAACACCGTTAAACTTCAGCATATAGCGCACGGGGTAAAAGCCCGTCAGGTAGTTCTCCTCAAACCATTCATAGGTCGCCTCCGGCAGGTGCAGCAGCTCCGGCGCTTCGCAGCGGAACAGCTCGAAGGTCTTGCGGTCGCCGCTGATGAGCGCGGCGATCAGCTCCGTCTCCCCCGCTGCGGCAAGGCGGTCAAAGCAGGCGTCCATGAGCGTGACGCAGACCAGCTCCTCGCGCGTGCCGCGCCGCTCCTTGCCGGAAAACCAGCGCAAAAACAACTCGATCGTGAAGGCCTTGCGCGTTGTGACAAGGGCAAGGCGCTGAAATTCCTCTTCCGCGCCGCGCTTGAGCACGTCGATGAAATAGTACAGCAGCTTTTCGTCCAAGCAGCAGCAGTCCAGCAGCACCTCGCAGGCGTTGCGCGGCTCGTCCGGCTCGTCGATCTGCGGCGGCGCGTCCGCCGCGTCGGCCTCCGGTTCCGCTGCGGTCTCCTCCGGCGGCTGCTCGCTGAGCGCCTTGAGCGCCTGAAACAGGTCTTCCTCCCGATATTCATCAAACAGCGCCTGCGGGAGCGTCTGCCCGTCCGCCGCCGCACAGCGGCGCACAAACTCCGGAACACCCATCGCCGTGATCTGCTCCTGAAGCGACGCGGCGCGGCGAAGCGGCTCCTGCTCGGTCAGGACGACGCCCTCCGGCGGCGTCCGGCTCCCCTCTGCAAGCTCCTGTAAGTAACGTAAGTAGTATTCGATCAGTGTCATTGCATTCCACCTCATTGTAATTATACACGATTGCACACAAAAAATCAACTGCCCTTTGACAGCGCGGGCAAAATAGGATATAATGACCTAAATTATCATGGAAAGTAGGGCCTTCGATGAAGATCAAAATTACCGCTGACAGCACCTGCGACCTCTCTGACGAGCTTGTCGCGCAAAATAACATCAGCATTCTGCCCCTGAGCGTCACGAAGGGCGGGGAGAGCTTCCTCGACGGCGTGACGATCCAGCCTGCCGACATCTTTGCGCACGTGGCCGCCGGCGGCGGACTGTGCTCTACCTCCGCCGTCCCCATCGGAACTTACGAAGAGTGCTTCCGCGAACACCTCAAGTCTTACGACGCCGTGGTGCACGTTTCGCTCGGCTCCGGCTTCTCCTCTTCCTACCAGAATGCCTGCATCGCCGCCGAAGACCTGCCGCAGGTGCGCGTGATCGACTCGCGCAACCTCTCTACGGGTCAGGGGCACGTCGTGATGGAGGCCTGCAAGCTCGCCAAAACGGCGACCGATCTGGACGAGCTTGCCGCCGCGCTGACGGAGCTGACCTACCGCGTGGACACGAGCTTCCTGCTCGACCGTCTGGATTATATGGCGAAGGGCGGCCGCTGCTCCTCCGTCGTCGCGCTGGGCGCGAACCTGCTGAAGCTCAAGCCCTGCATCGAAGTGGTGGACAACAAGATGATCGTCGGCAAGAAATACCGCGGCAACTACGCCAAGTGCATGGAGCGCTATGTGCGCGACCGTCTGGAGGGCGCGGACGACATCCTTCCGGAGCGCATCTTCATCACGCACACGCCGGTCGGCGAAGAGATCGTGCCCATCGTGGAGCGCACGGTACGCGAATGCAAGGAGTTTACGCACATCTATGAGACCTATGCGGGCTGCACCGTCTCGTGCCACTGCGGCGAGGGCTGCCTCGGCATTCTCTACATCCACGAGAAGCAGAAATAAAAGCAAGAAAGACCGCGCTGCAAACGATTTGCGGCGCGGTTCTTTTGATCAGTCCGTCTGCGACAGCAGCAGTGCAAGCTGCTGCGCGAAATAGTCAATGCTGACAAGTGCCTCTTGCAGCGTGTTGCCCGCCGTGCCGACCTCGATGAGCAGAGAGCCGGTCGTGACCTGTTGGTTGTAGCGCGAGTTGCGCACCGTGACGGGACGCATGAGCGTGGGGTATTTTGCGTACAGCGTCTCCTGCACGGCGCAGGCGAGCTTCAGATTTTCCCGCCAGTTGGGATGCTCCAGTCCGCCGCCGGACGAGCCGATGACAAATTCCAGCTG
>USIH01000182.1 GCA_900554705.1 uncultured Eubacteriales bacterium | reverse complement strand
GTGACGATCAGGCGCACGCCCTGCGCATAAAGCGCGCGGATGGCGCTCTCGTTCAGGCCGTAGCCCTCTTCGAGCCGCCCGGGGATATGCGTGACGCAGCACGCGCCGCGCGAGCGCAGATAGTCGGTCAGCAGGCAGGTGGCTGTAATGCCGTCGACGTCGTAGTCGCCGAACACGCCGATCTTGACATGGTTTTCCATCGCGCGCTCAATGACCCGCACCGCCGTGTCCATCTCCCGCAGGAGAAAGGGATCCGGCAGCGGCGCGTGGCAGTCCAGCAGCGCCTGCGCCTCCTGCGCGCTCTTGATCCCGCGCCCGCACAGGATGTGCGCCGTCAGCGGGTTATAGCCCGCCTCACACAGCAGGTCGATCGTCTCTTTTTCCGGCATCGCTACATTCCAGGTTCCGTACTTCACTTTCGCATACCTTCCCATAATAATTTCTTACTATTATAGCAAAAAGAGTCGTTTTGTACAATAGGACACGGCAGAAAAAGAAAAGGAAATGATAATCCGTCCGCCGCAGGGCAAGCTAAGCAAACGGAAAGGGGGCTTTTGTGATGAAACTGCGACGCATCCTGCCGGTGGTCCTGCTGCTGGCCGTTTTCCTGCTCTGGCAAAATTTTTCCATACAGACGCCGCGCACCACCGTTTCCCTGCCGCAGCTCCCCGCCGCCTTTTCCGGTCTGCGCGTCGCTGAGCTTGCCGACCTGCACGGCCGCAGCTTCGGCAGGGACAACCGCCGCCTGCTCAAGGCGCTGCGCCGCCTACAGCCGGACATCATCTGTATCGACGGCGATTTTTTTGACGAAAAGACCGATCTTTCCATGGTCGCGCCGCTGGCCGCGCAGCTATGCGCCATCGCGCCGACCTTCTACGTAACGGGAAACCATGAGTGGCGCGTCGGGACGCTTGCTCAGGTGCTTGCAGCCATGCGTGCGCAGGGCGTCACGGTGCTGCGTAACGACTACCGCCTGCTGCGCCGCAGCGGCGAGCGGATCGTCATCGCCGGTGTCGATGACCCGAACGGCCCCGCCGATCAGAAGACGCCCGAGCAGCTCGTCGAGCAGATCCGGCGGGAGCAGGGGCAGGATGTTTTCATCCTGATGCTGGCGCACCGCAACGACACGATGTCCCTGTGGTCGTCGCTGGGCGTGCAGCTCGTCCTGACCGGCCACTGCCACGGCGGCGTGATCCGCCTGCCGCTGCTCGGCGGCGTCTTCGGCGCGGGCGAGACGTTTTTTCCCGATTATGACGCGGGGCTTTACCGCGAGGGCGATACGGCGCTCTACGTCAGCCGTGGTCTGGGCTACAGCCGCTGCCGCTTCCGGCTCTTTAACCGGCCGGAGCTTTCGCTGCTCGTGCTGCAAAATTAAACAATTCTTGAATAATCGGCCGAACCCCTTGTAAAACAGCATCGGAGGCATATAATGGAGGAAAGAAAAGGCAGGTGAGTCGATGTTTCGAAAATTTCGGTACGCCATGGCGCGCTTCATGTACGGGCGTTACGGCACGGATGCGCTTTATATGTTCCTGCTTGCCGCGGCGGTGGTTCTGAGCCTGCTCAACACGCTGTTCACGGCGATCTTCCGCACCTCGCCGGTGTTTACGAAGTTCGTCTCTCCGCTGCTAATGCTGCTGGTGTTCCTGCTGCTGGGCTTCGGTCTGTTCCGCGCGTTTTCGCGCAACCTCACCCGACGCCGCGCGGAAAACCGCGCCTTTCAGAAATTCTGGAACCGCCTCTGGGACAGGAAAAACCGCTATTTTTCCTGCCCGATCTGCAAGCAGACGGTACGCGTCCCGCGCAAGCGCGGCAAGATCAGCATCCGCTGTCCGAAATGCGGCGAACGCTTCATCCGAAAAACCTGACGCGTCCCAAGCGATATGAAAAACCGCTGCCTCCCATGCGGGAGACAGCGGCTTTTCATAGGTCTCCGGCGCGGCGGAACCATGGTGCGGTGGGGGCTTCCGGTACGGGAGCCTCCGGTGCAGGGGACTTCGGCGCGGGGGTCTCCGGTGCGGCGGCGGGTGTGTCCGTGCGCCGCAGTCCGGCGGGCGTCAGGGCGTACAGCACCTGCTCCATCGTCGGGCGATCCTCCGGCTGACGGGAGAGCATCGAGCCGATGAGCGCCGCAAGAGAGGGGCGCAGCGCGGGATCGAGCCGTAGGCTTCCGCGCTCCAGCACCTCCTCGAAGGGATAGTCCATCCCCTCGCTGAGCGTCGGAAGGCAGCCGCACCAATACTGGTGCAGCACCAGCCCCAGCGCGAACACATCCGCCGCGGGGCCAACGGTGACGTCCTCCCCCTGCATCAGAAGAAGCGTCTCCGGCGCAAGATAGGTCAGGTCGCCCGTGACCTCCTGCCCCGCCTTGGGCGGGTTTTCCCGCAGAAAGCTGCCGTCAAAGTCGATGAGCTTCGGCACATGGACGCCGCGCGCATTGGTGCAGATGAGGATATTGGAGGGCTTAATGTCGAAGTGAACGACGCCCTGTTGGTGCAGCCTGCACAGCGCGTAGGCGATGAGGCGGCACAGCAGCACGCGCTCTCCCTCCGGAAGCGCCGCGACACGCTGCGGGTCGGAAAACGTGTTTTTCAGCAGCTCGGTGACGATGTAGTAGCGGCTGCCGGAGCGGAAGTAGTCGCGGATGC
>USIH01000181.1 GCA_900554705.1 uncultured Eubacteriales bacterium | reverse complement strand
GCACTTGCCGTCCTTGTAGCTGTGTCCCAGCGCGTCCGTGTAGGCGTTTTTGTAGCTCTCGCCGCAACGGCTGCACGTGTGGAGCGTGTGCCCCTTCTCCGTGCAGGTCGGCGGGACGACGGCTTCTTTGTAGTCGTGCGCGGCCAGCGCCAGCGCGACCTCATAGGTGTCGCCGCAGCGCGTGCAGCGGTAGCTTGCCTGACCTGCCGTCGTGCAGGTGGAGGGCGTGGAGGCGACAAGAACATAGTCATGCTCCAGCGCGTCGGTGTAGGCGTCCTTGTAGCTCTCGCCGCAGCGGCTGCACGTGTGGAGGGTGTAGCCCTTCTCCGTGCAGGTGGGGGCGACGACGCTCGGCTGATAGTCATGCCCCAGCGCAGGTTCGCTCATGCCCGCAAGCTCCATGCCGCAGTCGAGGCAGACCGTGCGCTCATAGCCGCCCTCGGTGCAGGTGGCCTCGCGGCGCTCGGTCTTCGTGTGCTCGTGGGAGCAGACCTTGACGGCAAAATGAATGGTAACGGTGCAGCTCGACGTCAGGTTCGAGACGGTGAAGGTGTTGCCGCTGCGCGTGACGGTCGCGGCGCCCGCAGGAGAGACGGTGTAGGGCGTGGCGTCGTCGATCTGATAGCCGGTCTTCGGCGCGGCGGTGATGATCTTGCCGGAGAGCGACACCGTGCCGTAGGCCGTGTTCGAGGATACCGCCGTCAGGGTGTAGCTCGGCGCGCCGTTTTTCGCTTCGCCGGAGGGCGTCTGCATTTCGGCCGGAAGCTCCTGATCGAACAGCAGCCACGCATATTCCGGATAGTCGATGAAGACGTTGCGGTTGCCCTGCACATCCTGCGTCAGGTCGTTTCGCTCCATTTCCCAGCAGTCCACGGGATCGCGCTCCATCCAGTCAAGCAAGACGTCCAGACTCTCGATGACGGGCAGACCCGTATTGCCCTCGACGACGTAGTTGCTGCTCACCGTGCCGTAGTCGTCGGCCTCGGGCGCGGGGAGCTTGTCCGGATCGGTGACGGCGGAGAAGAGGTTCGGCTGCTGCCAGCGGACATAGACATAGAGCAGGATGCGCGCCACGTCGCCCTTTATGTTGTCGCGCACCTCAAAATAGGTCGTGCCGTTGCGGCTGCCGATCCACGCGACGTCCACACCGCCGATCGTGGCTCTGTTGGGGTTTTCGACCAGCCCCACAACGTTGCCAAAGGTGTGGTTGCTCTTTTTCATGTTGACCGTCGAGATCGACGGACGCAGGTGGTGCAGGTCGCTGCCGCCGTTTTTCTGGTAGAACGACGCGCGGCTCTTCGGCCAGACGTGTTCACGGTTCATCTGATAGGCATCGGAGGCGGGGATGTCCGTGTAGAAATAGTAATAGGAGTCCGAGCCGTTCTGCGCGTCGGTCTTCTCCCAATAGGTGGCCAGCGCGTTGCTGCCGTAACCGGCGTAAGTGACGCGCCGGTTGGTGTGCGTGCTGTCCATGAGGGTGTAGAGCGCGGTATAGAGGGGGTTGTTCTGCGCCGCCTCATAGGAATCCGTGCTGTAGCGGCCGGAGAGGGCAGAGAGGGCAGCGTAGGAATAGTCCCCCGTGTAGTATGCCTTTGCCTGCGCGGACAGCGCGGTGCAGACGCGGTGGCGCGTCGCGCCGTTCGATGCGCTGAGCGCGGCGACAAGCGGCGCTGCCAGCAGGGCAAACGCAAGCAAAAGAGCCAAAAAACGTTTCATTTCTATCTCCTTTCGGCGGGAAAGAGGCTTACCCGCTTTCTATAGCGATCGTTCTTCCATTATACGGCGCGCCGCCGCGCCCGTCAATGAAAAATAGTCCGAAAAAATTTACAAAATAGACTTGACTTTCCGGAAGAAATGGATATGATATAGGTGTTAGCACTCCGGACGACTGAGTGCTAACATCCGAAAAAAGTAATTCATGCGGGCTTACCACCCGCGATCCTATGGAGGTAATGATCATGAAACTGAAACCGTTGGCAGACCGCGTTCTGCTCAAGCCCATCGAGGCGCTGGAGACCACCGCTTCGGGCATCATTCTTTCCACGGCGAATAAAGAGAAGCCCGTGCTCAGCGAGGTCGTCGCAGTCGGCCCCGGCGGCATGGTAGACGGCAACGAAGTGAAGATGACCGTCAACGTCGGCGACAAGGTCGTCGTCGCAAAGTATGCAGGCACCGAGGTCAAGCTCGACGACGTGGATTATTCCATCGTCCGTCAGTCCGACATCCTTGCCGTAGTGGAATAAAGGAGGTAATCCGTCATGGCTAAAATGATCGTTTTCGGTGAAGATGCCCGCAAGAAGTTGCAGTCCGGCATCGACCAGCTTGCAAATACCGTCAAGGTGACGCTCGGCCCGAAGGGTCGCAACGTTGTGCTTGCCAAGAAATACGGCTCCCCGCTCATCACGAACGACGGCGTGACCATCGCCAAGGAAGTGGAGCTGGAGGACGCTTTTGAAAACATGGGCGCGCAGCTTGTGCGCGAGGTCGCCACGAAGACCAACGACGTCGCGGGCGACGGCACCACCACCGCGACCCTGCTTGCGCAGGCGATCGTCCGCGAAGGCCTGAAGAACGTCAGCGCCGGTGCGAACCCGATGGTCATGCGTAAGGGTATGCAGAAGGCCGTTGATGCCGCCATCGAGGCCATCAAGGAGAACTCCGAGGCCGTCAAGGGCAGCGAGGACATCGCACGCGTCGGCACCGTTTCCTCCGGCGACGAAGAGATCGGCAAGCTCATCGCTGAGGCGATGGAGAAGGTCACGGCCTCCGGCGTCATCACCATCGAGGAGTCCAAGACCGC
>USIH01000180.1 GCA_900554705.1 uncultured Eubacteriales bacterium | reverse complement strand
AAACCAACAATGTCCGCACCAATGCGAAGCCGAAGCGCAAGTGGGTTAAATGGGGAGTTGTTGCAGCCTGCCTGTGTCTGGCGGTGACTATCGCCATTCCTATGCTTCACCATAAGGGAGGCCCTGGCACCCAAGATCCCGTGCAGAACATTGCCGCACTTGAGTACAACGGCAAATTTTACGAGGCTGTCAAACTTCCGGAGGTGCTTGAGAAGTATGGTCTGCCGCCTGAAATCACCGCCGATATGGCTGGCGAACACATTTCCTACCTGAAATCTGACGGAGGCATTGGCTATAAAAGCACTGTCAGCCAGACTGACATCGAGCTATACCGGTATGCACCTGCTGTTTGTGATGGCGTATATGTTCTGCGAGACGGTGACACATGGTATGCCGCGCTGTTCTGCAACTTCTATCAGTTTGACAGCAACACAAACTGTTCGTTCACCGAGCTTTATCGCGTGTATGGTATTGAGAGCACAGACGATATTGCATCCATTACAGAAATGAAGTGGAACAACGAACAAGAAGTTGGCTCACCGGTAACAAATCGGCAGGAAATCACTGAGTTCTATCACATGACGATTACACTTGTGAGTTATGGAAACGATGACTTCCAGACGGAAGTATTTGATGGTATCCCCGAAGAAAATCAACAGGAAGCGCACACTGCTTTTGCCGATGATCGAAGAAATCTCCGAATCGAAACCGTCTCTGGCTTGCGCTTCTTTATCGCCTTCTATCCGAACTATGGCTGGATTGAGGGCGGAGGCACAATGTCTTACTTCAAAATTGACAGCCAAATGCGCGACTGGTTTGAGAGAAATTTTGATTAGGGATTAGGACATTGGACGATACCTCAAGTCCCTTCTCCCTGTCCGCTTAACAGGTGATTGTCTGCCTGTACTCACCAATTTTATAAGGGTTTGGGACTATCCCAAAAGTAAAAAATGCGCGTCTCGGCTGACAGGCCGGGACGCGCATTTTTCCGGTGTGGGTACTCACCGGATTTGCTTGCTACTCTGCAAGTAAATCCCGGTCAACCCACGCCGTTTTTCGCAAGTGTATCTACACTTGCTGTGCTTGCTCTTCCTCAAACAATCACATTGACTCGAACATTTGTTCTTGTTATAATTGGACTGAGAGATTGAAAAAAGCCTTGGAATGCAGCTAATTTTCATTGGCAAATGGCGGCATCGCCGCCTTGATTACCTATCTGCGCAGCAGAGCATCGCTGTCAAGGACGCGCAGCGAGGCGAAGCCAATTCCTTGACAGCGTTGCTCGGCTGTGCTGCCCATCATCCCAAAATTACGGAGGACATACGAAAATGAAAACAGACAATTTCTGCAAAGAGAACCGTCCCGAAGCGAAGAAGAAATTGCGTCTGCCCGATCAGTTGGAGCTGGTGATGGAGGACGGAACTGTGTATCGTGTGCGCAGCTTTTTTGTCGCAGAACAGCAGATGGGCGAGGTGCTGGACGCTCTCTCTCTCGAAAAAGTCAATCGGGAGAACTGAATCCCGGCACATTGCCCAGTGGAATCCATAGCCGTGCTGTGGTATAATCATTGCAGATTTCTGATTGTATCACGCACTGCATTTCGGGAGGTTAAATAAGAAAATGCAGGAAAACTATATCGTTGGTATTTACGCACGGCTGAGCCGGGACGATGAGCGTGCCGGGGAATCCGTGTCCATAGAAAATCAAAAGGAAATGCTCTCCCGCTATGTGCGGGAACAGGGCTGGACGCTGTACGATTATTACTGTGATGACGGCGTTTCGGGTACGACCTTCGACCGTCCGGGGCTGAACCGACTGGTGCAGGATGCCACGGATCACAAGATCAATCTTGTCCTCTGCAAGGATCTCAGCCGCCTTGGTCGTGATTACATCGAAGCGGGCAAGTACACAGACTTTGTGTTCCCATCCCTCGGCTGCCGTTTCATCGCGCTGAATGATGGCGTTGACACCCTCCGCAAGAACAACGAGATGCTGGTCATTCTGAAAAATGTGATGAATGACCTCTATGCGCGGGACACCAGCAGCAAGATCAAGGCTGTGAAGCTGTCCACCTTCAAAAGCGGCAAGTATGTCGGCTGCTATGCGCCCCTCGGCTATAAGAAAAGCGAGGCGGACAAGCACGTTCTTGAGATCGATCCGGTGACCGCTCCCGTGGTACGGCACATCTTCGATCTGCGCTTGCAGGGGTACGGCTTCCGCAAGATCGCCTTGCAGCTCAACGCGGAAAAAGTCCCTGCACCAAGGAGCTTTTACTACATGGCAGAGGGACGGGAAAACCTGCGAGGCGAGACGCCGTTCTGGAACGATGTGACCGTCAAGACCATCCTCCGCAATGAGGTTTACATCGGTCACATGGTACAGAACAAAACCGGGACGGTGTCCTACAAAAACCACAAGCAGGTCAGCAAACCGGAATCCGAGTGGATCAAGGTGGAAAACACCCATGAGCCGCTGATCTCACAGGAAACGTGGGACGCTGTTCAGCGGATGGACAACCACCCGGCGAGAGGGCGCAGCGGCAAGAGCGGCACGATTGCCCTGTTTGGCGGTCTGCTGCGGTGTATGGACTGCGGCTCGTCCATGCGGTATATGAGGGACTACCGCAAAAAGGTTTCCGAAAAAGAACCGGAATACAAGGCGTATGTCTGTAACCGCTACGCATCGGGCGGCAAAAATGCCTGTTCGTCCCATTACATCAACCAGAAGGTGCTGACGCAGATCGTCATGACGGATATTCGGTGCAAGGCGATGTGGGCGCAGAACAGCCGTGAGACGCTGAGGACGCAGCTTTTAGCGAGGGAACAGAACGCCAGCGCGGAGCGTACCCGAACGCTGCAAGCAGAGCTGAACGCCATCGGCAAACGGCTTCCGGAGCTGGATAAGCTGATTCAGTCCGCTTATGAGGATAAGGTTCTG
>USIH01000179.1 GCA_900554705.1 uncultured Eubacteriales bacterium | reverse complement strand
CCCCTGACGCAGGCGGCGCGCTACGAGCGCAGTGAGACCCGGTAGGGCTACCGCAGCGGACACTATGACCGGAATCTCACCGCGACCTCGGGCGACGTCACGCTCCATATGCCGCGGCTCAAGGGCGTGCCCTTCGAGACGGCCATCATCGAGCGGTATTGCCGCCGCGAGAGCAGCGTGGAGGAGGCTCTGATCGAGATGTATCTGGCAGGCGTCTCCGTGCGGCGCACGGAGGACATCACGGAAGCCCTGTGGGGCAGCAAGGTTTCGCCCTCCACCATCAGTGAGCTGAACAAGAAAGCCTACGTTCACATTGAGGACTGGCGGAACCGTCCCCTGCAAGGCGGCAGGTATCCGTACGTCTACGTGGACGGCATCTATCTGCGCCGCAACTGGGGCGGAGAATACGAAAATGTTGCTGTTTTGGTGGCGATTGCCGTGAACGAGCATGGTTTTCGTGAGGGTTTAGGCGCTGCCGAGGGGATGAAAGAGGACAAGGCCAGCTGGGTCAGGTTCTTCCAATGGCTCCGTGGGCGCGGCTTAGACGGCGTAAAGCTCATCGTCGGCGACAAGTGTCTGGGATGCTGGAGGCCGTGGGCGAGGTGTTCCTGGACGCCAGATACCAACGCTGCACCGTGCATTTCTACCGCAACGTTTTCTCTGTTGTGCCCAAATCCAAGGCCAAAATTGTGGCGAAAATGCTCAAAGCGATCCACGCCCAAGAGAGCAAAAAGGCTTCCCGAGAGAAGGCAAAAGCCGCTGTTGCCGAGATGCGAGCAATGAAGCTGAAGGAGGCCGCCAAGAAGGTCGAGGACGGCATCGAGGAGACACTGCCCTACTGCGATTTCCCCGGCAAGCACTGGACGCGCATCCGTACCAATAACGTGATTGAGCGGCTGAACCGTGAGATCCGCCGACGGACGCGGGTGGCAGGGACGTTCCCTGACGGCATCACGCAGGTGCTGTATAACATCCCGAATTTTGCGGCCGACACGTCGATCCGCTGAGGACTTATTTGCCGGATAGGGCGGTGAGCTGCGCGCAGAGCCACGCGGGTTCGACGCCCTTTGCCGTCACCTCGACCACGATGTCGTCATACAGGACGGCAAAGTGCATCCGCCAACCGTCGCCGTCGCCCGCGTCTTCGATGCGGTAGGCTCTGGCCATGACCACGTTTATACTTAGCTCCTGCGCGGGGAAGACGGGGCAGTCGACGACGGCGCGCAGCGCCTCCGGCACGGATTCGGCGCGCGGGATGGGATAGAGCGACAGGTCATAGGTTTCCGTCTGCGCGGCGGTAGTGAGACGGGTCTGCGTCTCGTCATCCAGCCGGTAGACCTTCCAGCGCAGCTCGTCATAGCCGCTGCACCACAGGGCGGAGAGCGTGTCGTACTTCTGATCCTTGTAGCGGCGGATGGATTCCGGCGCAAAGCCGACGGGCGGCTCGGACGGCAGATATGCGCCGAAGAGCGCGTCCGCGCGCGCCTCGGAGAGGGTCAGCGTGCGGTCAAAGTATTCCGGCACAGGCCCCGAGGGCAGGCGCGAGAGCGCCGAGACGTCCTGCGCGCAGCGCGAAAGCGTGTCGAGCAGACGCGCAAAGTCGGCCTCCGCACCGGACGCGTCTTCGCAGCAGAGGAAGACATGGTAGCCGCCGAGGACGGCGTAGGCCTCCAGCCGCACCGGCTCCGCCGCGCAGCGGTAAACGGTGAAATCGACGCCGTTGACCGTGGAGGTCTCGCCCTCCGGCTCGTAGCAGGTCAGGATCGGCTCCGTGGAGAAGAGGACGGAGAACGGCTGTGCGGCGGGCGCTGCAATCGTGATGCCCACATCGAGCAGCGTGCCGTCGGGCAGGAAGCCCGCGAAGCCCGAGAGCGCCGCGTCCGACAGCAGGGGCAAGACGTCGCGCAGCTCCTCCTGCGTCAGGTCGCGGGTGAAATAACCCGCGATGTAGCGGCGCGCGGCGTCGACCTCCGGCGTGGGGTCGACGTCGTTAAAGTGCAGAGAGACGGTCTCCTCCGTCGGCTCCGCAGTTGACGGAGGAGCGCTTGACGGCGCGGCAGGACGCGTGGACGGGTGCTGCGCCGTGGTGGAGGCTGCAAGGCTCACGTCGGGACGCGGGTGCTCCTTGGGCAGCAGCAGAAGACCGGCTGCGGCGCACAGGCAGGCAGCGGCGGCGACCCACGGCACCCACTTGTGCCGCGCCTTTCGCGGCGCGGCGTCGGCCGCTTCCACGTAGGCCGGATCGGCAAGCTCCATTTTATCTAACAGTTCGGATCCTTTCATAGTGTGTAACCCTCCTTGATCAGGTGCTCCCGCAGCCGCTTGCGGCAGCGGAAGAGCGTTGTTTTCACCTTGCTTTCGGACAAAGCAAAGCGGTCGGAGATCGCGGCGACGGAATCCAGATACCAGTAGCGGCGGAGGAAAATGTTGCGCTTTTCCTCGTCGAGCGCGGCAAGAAAGCCGTTGATCGCCTCGCGCAGCGCCAGGTCGTCCAAGCGGCAGGCGACGTTGTCCGCCGAGGGCAGGCACTGCTCCATCTCCTCGCTGAGCGTGCAGAGAAAGGCGTCACGCTTCAGGCGCTTGCGTGCGCGGCAGCAGTTTAGGGCAAGGTGACGGGTGATGCGCGCCAAAAAGGCGTACAGGTGGTCGTGCGGCGTGTGCGGCGGGATGGCGTTCCACGCGGCAAGATAGGTGTCGTTTTCGCAGTCCTCCGCCGCCTGCTCGTCGCAGACGATGGCTTTGGCCAGCGCGCGCAGGCGGGAGCCGTAGCGTTTGGCCGCGTGGCCGATGGCCGCCTCGTCGCGGCACAGAAACAGGTCAACGATTTGCGTATCTTCCAAGGCGATCTCCTCCTTCACCCTGATAAGCACCGTTTGCGGCGGTGCGGTTACACGGAAAAAACGGCAGTCATTTTTTGAATGCCGTTTTTTCTCAGCCTGTCAAAGAACCCATGCTTTCAAGAG
>USIH01000178.1 GCA_900554705.1 uncultured Eubacteriales bacterium | reverse complement strand
CAATAAACAGAAGAAGGGTTGTCACGCGTTGAGCGTGGCGACCCTTCTTCTGTTCGCTGTATTCCCTTCAAAGGCGGCTTTATTTGGTATGCACCCCCAATACTGGACACCCGCGCGAATAAGAATTGTCCGGCGTTAGCCAAATCTGGCCACCATGCAGCGAGCACGGCTGTCGCTGTCGCTGTTGTTGCTTCAGAAGACGTGTTGACCGAAGCTCTGCACAGGTCTTCGGCTTCCTGCATATTTTTTCTTCGTGCGGCAAAACTAACCGCGGAAGGGAGGCTTTGCGATGCATCATTTGCGTCAGCCGGACGGGACTTACGTCGGGCGGGTCAGCGACGAAAATATTTCCGCGCTCTTTGCGGGTGCGGGCGACATGAATCGGCGGGAATTGACGGTCGCGGGGCATACATTATATTGTTACGCGCTCGACGGCCTGACCTCCGGCGGCGACATCTCCGAATTTGTCGTCAAGCCGCTGTTGCAGGATACGTCCGGCGGCACGATGGACGCGCTCTATGAGCGCGCGCTGCAAAGCACGGTATATAACTCCGTTGCCGAGCCGTGCAAGGATCTCAACGACGTCGCGCTGAAGCTGGTTAACGGCTTCTGCGTCGTCCTTTTCGGTGAGCGTGCCATTGCCTTCGAGGACAAGACGGGGGAGAAGCGCTCACCCGCTCCGCCCGAGGTGGAGAACACCGTCAAGGGGCCGAAGGATGCCTTTACCGAGACCGTGCGCACCAACACAAGCCTTCTGCGGCGGCACCTGCGCTCGCCGGATCTGCGCCTATATGAGACGCGCGTCGGACGCCGCAGCCGAACCAATGTAACGCTCGCGTGGCTCGACGGTCTGACCGACCCTGCGCTTGTTGCGCGGATGCAGCGCCGCCTTGCCGAGATCGACATCGACGGCATGGTCTCGCCCGCGTCGGTGGAGGAGTATGTGACCGGTTCGCGCCGGACGGCGTTTCCGCTGCTGCAATACACCGAGCGCACCGATCGCTTTGCGCAGGCGCTGCTGGAGGGTCGCGTCGGCCTGTTCGTGGACGGCCTGCCGCTGGGCTACCTCGCGCCCGTGAATCTGGCCTATTTTATGACCTCGCCTGAGGATCGCGGGACGGACTACCTGTCTGCCTCGTTTTTGCGGCTGCTGCGTTATGCGGCGCTGCTGCTTGGGCTGTTCCTGCCGGGGCTGTATGTCGCGATGGCGGCCTTCCATCCGGAGATGCTGCCAACGGCGCTCTTGCGCTCCATCATTGAGAGCAAGCAGGCCGTGCCGTTTCCGACGATCTTTGAGGTGCTGGGGCTGCTGCTGGCCTTCGAGCTGCTGCAAGAGGCGAGTGTCGCTCTGCCGCAGACGGTCGGGCAAAGCCTTTCCATCATCGGCGGCTTGGTCGTGGGCAGCGCGGCGGTCGAGGCGAAGATCCTCTCTCCGGCGGCGCTGATCGTCGTCGCGGCTGCGGGGATCGCGGGCTTTGCACTGCCCGCACGCGGCTTTGCCGATGCCATGCGCCTTTGGCGGCTGGTGCTGACCGTGCTTGCGAGCCTGTTCGGCCTGTACGGGCTTACGCTCGGCGCGCTTGCGCTGCTGGTGCATCTTGCGTCGCTCGAGAGCTTCGGCATCCCCTATCTTTCTCCGCTTTCCGGCGTCAGCGGGCGCTCGGCGATCGTGCGTCGGCGGCTGAGCCGTCAGAAGCGGCGCAATGCGGCGCTGCACCCGCTTGACGATAAAAATCAGAGGTGAAGGCATGAAATATCTCTTTACGGCGCTGGTGCTGACGCTGTTGCTCGGTCTGCCGTTCCGCGCGGTCGACACCCAGCGGCTCGTGCCGCTGCTCACGATACAGGTCGCGCGGGAGGATGGCGCGGTGCGGCTGCGCAGCGAGGCGGGCGAGGGCGTCGGTGCGGACTGGGACGCGGCCGTCGCGGATCTGCGCGCGCAGGCCTCCGGCGAGGTGTTCTTCGATACGGCGGAGCACATCGTCGTCTGCGATCGCGACCTGCTGCCGCAGCTCCTGCGCAGCGGGGTGCTGCGTCCGGCGGCACAGGTCTATTTTGCGGACGCGTTTCGCGACGTCGAGGGGCTTGAGGCATACCTCAGCGCCCACCCGAGCGGGGTCACGGTCGCACAGCTGCAAAGTGAGGTGACGCGCGATGCATGAAAACGCCCGACAGCTCTATGCGCTCGGCCTGTGCACCTTTACGGTGCCTGCCGTGCTGTTCCTGCCGCGCGTGGGCTGGCTTGCCGCAGCGATCGCCTGCTGCGCCTGCGCGCTGCTGCTTCTGCTGATGATCTGCCTGCACCGCCGCTGCGACGCGCCGATGACCGCGCTGTGTGCGCACGGTTGGGGGCGGCTCCTGGGCGTGCTTACGCTTGCGGGGAACCTTGTGCTGCTCGGGGCGAGCGCCCGCTATCTGTGCATGGCCTATCCGGTCGATGCGCCGCTGACGGGGCTGCTGCTCCTGCTCCTTGCCTGTGCCGCCGCACAGAAACGGACGCTGCCGCGCGTGGGCGCGATCGTCTTTTTCTTTCTTGTTGCCTTCTATCTGCTGCTTATGGGCTTTTCGCTGCCGAAGATCGAGACGGATTGGCTGCGGCCGCGCGCCGGTGTCCCGCTTGCCGCGCTTTCGTGCGTGCTTGCGCCGGTCGGCGTGTTCTGGCTTGCGGACGGTGAGCGGCGCGGCAAACCGCTGCCGTGGCTGTCCGGCGGCATCGTTCTCGGGGTGCTTGCGGCGCTCGTCACGGCGGGGATGCTCTCGCCGCAGGTGGCGCGGCGCGACCCCTTCCCGTTTTACACGGCGGCAAAGAGCGTCAGTATCCTTGGCGCGATGGAACGGCTCGAACCGCTCGTCTCTGCCGCGCTCACGGCAGGCGGGTTCTGCCTGCTCGGCACGCTGTGTTCGTCCGACACGCTGCTGGTGCGCGCGGCGCTGCCCGCGTGGGAGCGCGGTGCGCCGGCGCTGAATTTTCTCGGCGG
>USIH01000177.1 GCA_900554705.1 uncultured Eubacteriales bacterium | reverse complement strand
GTCCTCAAGGAGAAGGTCGATGTGGGCGATAAGGTCCTGTTCCTCGGCGGCGGCCAGTCCTCCTGCGAGGCGGCATACGACCTGCTGCTGAACTTCGGCAAGCACCCGATCATCGTGGAGTTCGCGGGCGACCTCGTTGCGGCACAGGCGACCTGCCTTGCCAACACCTCTTACCTGCGCGACGCGATGGAGTACCACAAGGTTCCCGTGTACCTGCACTCCACCGTGACCGAGATCACCGACAAGGGCTGCACCGTGAAGAACGTGCAGACCGGCGAGACCTTCTTTGTCGAGTGCGACAGCGTCGTCAACGGCATCGGCTTTGTTCCCACTCCCGTGGGCGGCAAGGACAACAAGAACGTCTACCGCGTCGGCGACTGCGTCGCCATCGGCAACCTGCGCACCGTTATCTGGCGCGCTTGGGACGTCTGCATGAAGATCTAATCTGACGGCAGATAACCACAACAGCATAATCATCAGGGCGTGCAGCGAAAGCTGCACGCTCTCAGCTTGTCAAAGAAAGCCTCGCAGAGTTTCGCGTCCGCAGACGCGAAAGCATTATTATACGTTTTCTGCCGCGACATGTGCGTGGCAGAAAACACTTTGCGCGGAGTGAGCGTCGAATTGTCCGCTGTCAGCGGACAACTGAGGCGCAGAACGCAGCGAATCTTTCTCGAAAAAGTGGCTTTGCCGCTTTTTCGACAGTCTACAAACCGCACCGGTAAAAACCGGTGCGGTTTTGCGTTTCGTATCTGCTCAGTCGAAGAGGACGTCAACATCCTGCGGGATGCCGTAAAACTCCTTGAAGTACATGAGCTTCTCCTCCCCCACGGGCGTTGCGCCATGGAGATATCCGGCATACGGGAAGCGGGGGAGGACGATCTCATCTGCGCCTGCGTCAAGCGCGGCGGAAATAAGCTGCTGCCGCTCGGCCTTGACGCGGCCTATCGCGCCGTATACGACGGAGAAACGCAGCACCAGCGCGGCCAGCGCCGCCGCCGAAAGCCCCGCAAGCACGCGGCGCAGCTTAACAGGCGCGGCGGATATAAGCGCGGCAGAGACTGTGAGGATGACGAGAGAGATGAAAAACAGCGGCGTATAGAACGTGCGCGGGCCGACGGTGTTCACCGCTGCCATCGGCAGAACGACAAGCGGCGCGGACACCCAGAACGCAAGCGCCCAGCCGCGCGCACGGCCATCGAGAAGGCAGATGAGCTGCGCCGCTGTCACGGCGAAGAACGCCGCGGAGACAAGAAAGGCATACGCCACGGCAAGCCTGTGGTGCAGCGCGTCGATGCGGCTGCTGAAAGAGAAAAGCTCCAGCACGAAGGGAATGGCCAGAAGCGCGTCGCAGACCGTGAAGACCGTGTGCGCACGCTTTGAAAGCGGCCTTTTTCCGTGCATGGTCAGCATGAAGAGCACAAAGAGAAGAATGAGGCAGTGCACGCTGCTGCCAAGATACAGCGGCGGCACGATATCCGCAGCGAGCTTGCGTACAAGCGACGCGGCGACGCCGAAAAGCCCCGTATCTGCGCGGAAGGTGAGCTGGCGGTACTCGTCCACGGCGTAGCCCGAGGAGAGCAGACTTTTATATATATTTGAAGAGAACATCACCGCCGTGCCGGTAAGCGCGGCGACGAGAGCACACCAGCCGCGGATGCGGCCGGAACGGCTGTGCCGCGCGGCGATGAGAAGCGCCAATGCCGCGGCGGCGACGTAGAGCGTGAGGTTTTCCAGATAGAGTTGGAGCACGAACACCGTGACGAAGATGAGCGCCGGGGCAGCGAGGCGGCCCGGCGATTCCGTACCCTCCGCGAAGAGGGTGCGCTGAGCCTGACGGATGAACACGGCGAGGATGAGCGCGGAGAAGCTGTAGTTTGCAAAACCGGCGACCCAGCCGTTCGTCTCGCGCCACATATCTGTGCCGGTGGCGAGGAACAGAACGAGAGACAGGCAGCAAAGCGCGATGCGCGCCTTTTCATCCGTATTATCCGCGCCGGGCGTCACCCACACGGCGGCCAGCGGCAGGGCGAGAAAGGTCAGCCCCATGATGAGGCACTTTGCCGCCTCACTGCGCGTGAGGATGACCTCAAGCAGATTACCGGCATAGCGGCTGTTGACCGTGGCGTAAATAAGCTGCCGCATACCGAGGCCGATGCCCCAGTCCCAATCGTCGTGCGCATACGGGATCTGCGCGGCGAGCCAGATGAAGAACGCGGCGAACAGTGCCGGCACGGCCCAGCGCAGAAGCCGGGTAGAGTTGTCGGAGGAGAGCTTTTTCATGATAGACGACCTTTCGCGCCGCGTCATGCGCGGTAATATACGGTGCAGGTAGGAAATTCCAACGCCGTGCCCGTCGTGCCGGACAGCCAGTATCCGAAGAGGTAGTAGTAATACTGCGGGTACAGCCGCCCGACGCAGTATTCCTCATTCACGGCGGCAAAGCTGCGCCATGCGGTGCTGCTGGCAAAGACGGAGTATTTTTTCGGCAGGAAGTTGTACTGGAAGCCGCCGATGGCAAAGTCGCGCGCACCGGCGATGAACAGTTCACCGGGGGCGAGGCGCATGGCGTCCTCACCGGCAAAGCGCGCGTCAGTGATGTTGACGACGGTCGTCTCCTTTTCATCCTCAAGCCCGTCCGGAAAAATGATGTATCCGGAGAGGATGGTGGTCTTATCCCACGAATCGTCCACGGCGGACTCTATAAGCGCTGTCATGCGCGCGCCGTCATTGCGCGCGGACATCGCGCCGACGAGCCACGCGCCGCGCAGGACCATGAAAGCAGAAAGCGCAAGCACTGCCGCGCGCCGCGCACCGCCGCGCTGCAGCCAGTTCCCCGCCGCGGCGGCAACGTAAAGGTCGCCGAGGAAGAAAAAGGGGTAGAACGAGCGCATGGCAAAAAACGTCGCAAGGAGGTTATAGGAGAAAAAGACGATGAGCATCACGGGCATCACACGGCAGAAGAGCACGCGCACGCCTTCGCCGCC
>USIH01000176.1 GCA_900554705.1 uncultured Eubacteriales bacterium | reverse complement strand
TTGTAGGTGAAGAAGAGAATCTTCTCATAAACGCTGCTGCCGTCGGAATCGACGAAGCTTACCGCCGGGTCGTTTCTCTTGGAGGCGCGTGTTATCCGGCACATATCGACAGAGAGGCAAACGGAATTATTTCGGTGCTCGGCGCTTTTCCGGAGGACTCCGGATTTACGTCATATGAGCTTAACAGCGAAAACGATTTCGACTTCTATGTCCGGAAATATCCGCATATCGCAAACTTAAGGCGCGTTGTCTGCTCCGATGCACACTATATTCCGGATATTAACGACAGGATGCATTATGTTGAACTTGACTGCGAAAAAAGCGGCGCGGCGGCGACGATGACCTCCGCCCCCAGCGCGTGCAGCGGCCGCGTGACGGCGTTGTGCTCATAGCCGGAGATCACGACCGGATCGCCGGGCGAAACGAGCGAGTGAATGGCAATGTCGAGCGCGTGTGTCGCGTTCATGGTAAACACAACGCGCTCCGGCTCCGGGACGTGAAAGAGCGCCGCGGCCGCCGCCCGACAGGCAAAGACCGTGTCGGCCGCGCGCATGGCAGCGCTGTGTCCGCCGCGGCCGGGGCTCGCCATCGTGCGAATGGCCATCGACGCCGCACGTGCCACCGACGGCGGCTTGAGCAGGCTCGTGGCCGCCGAGTCCAGATAGATCATACCGTCACCTCCTGGTAAGTACCGTCTTCCAGCAGGCGATAGATTTTTCCCCGCTGGATCGCTGCGCGGTCCAGGAGCAGCAGAGCGCGTTCCAGTTGGGTTTCCTTCAGTTTGACGCAATACGTGCATCCGGTTTTGGAGACGCTTAGCGGCGCTTTACGCACGACGGCAGTGATGCCCGCGCGCTCAAGCACCCGCGACGACCGCTGCGCATAGGTCAGCGACCGGCACAGGATCAGACAATAGCGCTGCATCATGAGCTCCCTCCCACATGGTGATGCACCATTCTATGCGGGAGCGGCGCCGGCGTTTACGCCTGTTTTTCGAGCAGCACGACCGCATGCGCCGCGATACCCTCGCGCGCGCCGGTGAAACCGAGTCCCTCCTCGGTCGTCGCCTTGATACTGATGCGATCAAGGTCCACGTCCATGCATTGCGCCAGATTGCGGCGCATCTGCATAATGTACGGCGCGAGCTTCGGTGCCTGTGCGAGCACCGTGCAGTCCATGTTGCCGACCACATACCCTTCTGCGTGCAGGCGCGCCATTACCTCGCACAGCAGCGCCAGACTATCCGCCCCGGCAAATGCGGGATCCTTGTCCGGGAAAAGCTGACCGATGTCGCCCATGGCAGCCGCGCCAAGCAGCGCGTCCATGACGGCGTGCGTGAGCACATCGGCATCCGAATGGCCGAGCAGACCGGTCTCGTGCGGAATGTCCACGCCGCCGAGGATGAGTCTGCGCCCGTGCACGAGGCGATGCACGTCATATCCGTGTCCAATGCGCATCATGCCTTGCCGCGCCTCCTCAGGATGAGCTCGGCAAGCTCGATGTCGATCGGCGTCGTGATCTTGATGTTCTCCTCCGAGCCCTGCGTCACGACGGGCTTCACGCGCAGCTGCTCAACTGCCGAGCAGTCGTCCGTGATGGCCAGATGCTTGCGCATGGCATTGGTAAGCGCAGCCTTGATGAGATCCGCCTGAAACACCTGCGGCGTCTGAATGGCGGAGAGCGTCGAGCGGGCGGGCGTGCCGGTGATGATGCCGTCGGACGTAACCTTGACCGTGTCGCGCACCGGGATGCCGGGCGCGGCCGCGCGGCTCTTTTGCGCCGCGTTGATCGTATCGGTGATGATCACATCCGTCACGAGCGGGCGCGCGGCGTCATGGATGCCGATGAGCGTGGCGCGATTGCTCGCAGCCAGAACGCCGGCCAGCGACGACTCGGCGCGCGTCATGCCGCCGACAACGACCTTGGTCATCTTCGTCAGAGCATAGCGGTCGCGCAGCGCCGCGATCTCCTCGAGGCGCGACGTGCGCGTGACAACGATCAGCTCATCGATCGCGGCGCAGTCTTGCATTGCCTGCAGTGAGCGCACGAGCACCGGCACACCGCCGACCTCCATCATCAGTTTGTCGCGCCCCATACGTTTGGACGAGCCTGCCGCCAGTACGACCATCGTGCAAAACGGCTTGCCGCCGAGCTTTGCCCTGATCTTCCCGTAAAGTGCCATAGGATCGCTCCTTTCTTTCTGTTGCTGTTATGTACATACACAGTTGTTATGGTTTCATTATAATCAGAAACACGCCCCGGCGCAAGGTGCGGGCAGCAATAATAATCCGCCGGCCTAGCCGGCGGTTTTTCATAGACGGGCAAAGCCCTCTGTTACTAGCTTGCACGTCACGTCGTGCAAGTACGATCTGCCAGCCGCGAGAGTTCTGCTACTTGCAGCCCGTGAACGGGCTTAGAAATTGCCCATCGTCAGTTGTTCTCCAGCTTTGTCCTCATCTAGCTGGTGCTTGATGTATTCTTCTATTTTCTTTGCATTCTTTCCCACGGTATCCACGTAATATCCTCTGCACCAGAATTCCCTATTTCTATACTTGTATTTCAGCTCCGGGTATTTCTCATATATCATCAGACTGCTCTTCCCTTTCAAATACCCCATAAAGCTGGACACCGACACCTTCGGCGGTATTTCCAACAGCATGTGCACATGGTCTACGCAGACTTCTGCTTCTACAATCTTGACCTTTTTCCACATGCACAGCGTTCGTAAAATTTCTCCGATTTCCCGCCGCTTCTCTCCGTAAAACACTTTCCTGCGATATTTCGGTGCAAATACTATGTGATATTTGCAATTCCAGCTCGTATGCGATAAACTATTCGTGTCATTCATGTAATGACCTCCTTTTGCTTTTTCGTGCAGTTGGCAGACCGCACGCTCATTCTAAAGCAAAAGGAGTTTTTTGTCTTCATCATCGCCACAAGGCTTCTTTGGAACCACTCGCCTAGCGAGTGGTTTTCGCTATACAAAAAAGCATCCCTGCACGCGCGTGCAGGGATGCTT
>USIH01000175.1 GCA_900554705.1 uncultured Eubacteriales bacterium | reverse complement strand
GTTTCCTTTATTATACCAGAAATTGGAGCGCTTTTGTAGTTCTTTGACAAGCTGAGCAGCAAGAGCCGTGGAACGCGTTCCACGGCTCTTGCTGCTTTGTTTTACTTTGTGTCGTATGCGTAAAAGCTCGGGACTTCGGGGCGGATCAGGATAATGTGGCATTCGCCCTCTTCGCCCAGCTCGCGCGGATAGTACAGTGCAAGCTCATAGGTTCCGGCGCAGTTTTCCAGCGTCTGCCACAGCGAGGCGCAGCTGACGCGGTACACGCGCAGGTTGCACTGCTCCGAGCCAATGCGCAGCGAATTGCGCTCGATGGTGTTGCGGTAGATATTGTCCTCCATGGGAAGCAGGGAGGAGACGAGACGACTGTAGAACGTGCCGGGCGTGCGCTCCAGATCCTCCAACGAGAGCATCTGCGCGTCTTCCGGCAGGCAGCTGCTGCTCACGTTCCAGAGGAAAAGCGTTGGCCCCTTTGCGTCCGGCTTTGTTGCCGGATGCAGCCCGCGCGGCGGACGCTTCGGCGGATCCTTCTTCTCTGTGGTGATCGGCTCGGTCTGCTCGGTCGGTTCTGCCGATTCTGTTGGTGCTACCGTTTTTGCCGAAGGTTCGGTCGGCTCCGTCACTTCCGCCATTTTTGTCGAAGGTTCGGTCGGCTCCGTCACTTCCGCCGTCGGCTTCGTTGTTGGCTTTTCTTGCGTCGGCTCCGTCTGCGGCGGCTGCGTGACCGTCGCCTGCTGCACGCTTTGTTCTTCGGTCGGCTCTAACGTGCCGTCGGCCGTGAACGGTTCGGAAGTGCTGCATTTCGGCGGGCAAGCAATGCCAAGCCGGTCGATCTCCTCGATCTCCGACGTCGGCTCCGTGGCGACGGTGCCCTCATCGGTCGTTGCGCAATACGGAAGGATCGCATCCGCCGAACTGCCCGCGGCGCAGTAGGTCTCGACCTGCACGTTGCGGCTGAAGGCCGCACTTTTTTCCACTTGCAGCTCGTCGTGCCGATCCGTCAGGTTCGGCAGGCCGAACAGCGCGAATGCAAACAGCGCCGCCGTGGAGATCGCCGCCGCGGTGAAGGTGATATAAAAACGTTTGCGCTGCGCGGAGCGCCGCGGCTCCTTGCGCACCTGCGACATGATGCGCGCCGTCAGATCGGCGGGCGGCTCCTGCCGCGTCTGCCGTAAGTTTAGGTCGACCTGCTCCATCGCGTCTAAAAGTGCACGGCAGCGGGGGCACTTTTTCAGATGCTTTTGCAGTCGACGCTCTTCCGCAGGGGAATTTGTTCCGTCAATGTGACCGCTGATATAGGTGATGAATACGTCACAGTTCACTGCCATGCCCCCTTTTCTGCTTCTTTGACGACGCGTCGGACGGTTTGTTCCCGATTTGCAGCAGTTTTTTTCTCAAATTGTCACGGGCACGTGCCAGACGCGATTTTACGGTGCCTTCCTTCAGCTCCATGATCTGCGCGATCTCCGTATAGCTCAGGTCGTTGACGACGCGCAGCGCGATGATCTGCCGCTGCTCCGGCTCCAAATGCGACAAGGCCTGCGACAAAAGCGCCATTTCCTCCGCTGCGATCAGCGCCGTCTCCGGCGTCGGCGCGGGGTCGGGGACATTGAGCGTCTGCGCGTCGCCGTCGTCGTCTTCGACGGTCAGCGACAGCAGCGGCCGCCGCTTCTGCCCGCGCAAAAAGTCAAGGCAGGTATTGGAGGCAAGTCGATAGAGCCACGTTGAAAACGCGGCTTCAAAATGAAAGGTGTCCAGGCTGCGCCATGCCTTGATAAACGCCTCCTGCGTCATATCGGCGGCGTCCTCGGCGTTTCCGGTGATGCGCAGGCATAGATTGTAGATCGGTGCCTGGTAACGCAGCACGAGCTGCTCAAACGCGGCTGCGTCACCGTTTACCGCTTTCTTGATCCAATTCTTCTCTTCGATGACGCTCACCTCAGATCTCGTTTGATCCTTTTGATCACTTCTTCTACATCGGTAAAGGTGGTGAGGTGGGAGACCTCATCTTTATAGTAAGCGCTGTGTGCCACACCGCGTAGGTACCACGCAAGGTGCTTGCGTGCTTCAAGGCAGGCAATGTGCTCACCCTTGTCGGCAAGTGCGAGGGAGAACTGACGGGCGGCAACGTCCATCCGCTCCGACAGCGGCGGGCGCATATACGAAGGCTCTCCGCGCAGTGCCGCGTTTAACTCGGAAAACAGCCACGGGTCGCCCAGCGTACCGCGCCCAAGCATAAAAAGTTTTGCACCGGTGTGTGCGCGGCAGCGCAGGAGCGATTCGGACGAGCAGAGGTCGCCGTTTGCGATCACGGGAATGTCGACCGCGCGGACGACTTCGCCGATGGCGTCCCAGTCCGCTTTTCCGGCATAGAGCATCGTCTTCGTCCTGCCGTGGACGGCGACGGCCTGCGCTCCGCTTTCCTGCACGATGTGAGCAATGGTAGGAGCGTTGACGCTGCTCTTGTCCCAGCCCAAACGCATTTTGACCGTCACGGGGACGGGAACGGCGCGGCTGACGGCTGCAACGATACGTCCCGCCAGCAGCGGGTCGCGCATCAGCGCGCAGCCGTCGCCATTATTGACGACTTTCGGCATAGGACAGCCCATGTTGATGTCGATAAAGTCACAATGACTGTATTCCAGCGCGAGCGCCGCCGCCAGCGCCATGATCTCGGGATCGTTTCCGAAAAGCTGCGCACCGCAGAGAGAGCCTTTGTTCTTCCGCAGCAGGGTGCGGCTTTTCTTGTCCTGATAGACCAGTGCGCGGGAAGAGACCATTTCCGTTACGGTCACGGCCGCGCCAAGCTCCGCACAAACCGTCCGAAACGCCGGATCGGTCACGCCCGCCATCGGCGCAAGTATGAGACTGCCGCCGAGTTCATGCCCAAGAAATTGCAAAGCGTGCCCTCCCAACTGCCGGCATTCGAATCGCGTCGAAAGCGCAGAAAAATACACTTACAATATACCCGCTGGGAGACGGGTTGTCAAGCAGAGAACATATATGAAACTATCTATGAGCGCAAATGCAGGAAAGAAAGACCGCCTGCACGGGACATGAAATAAAAAACGAGAAAAAAGGAAAAATAGGGGTTGACAAGAGGTGGAAGGCGTGGTATTATGTCAAAGCTGTCC
>USIH01000174.1 GCA_900554705.1 uncultured Eubacteriales bacterium | reverse complement strand
CTGCCCGCGGAGGACTGAGCCGTATGCAGATCCAACGTATCCCCTTCCCGCCGATCGGCTCGAACATGTACATCGTCACGCAGGGGCGCGACGCGATCGTGCTCGACCCGTGGCCGGACGCCGAGACAATGGCGCGGCTGCAGGGCTATCGGGTGCTGCTGGTGCTCACACACGAGCACGTCGACCACACCTCCGGCCTCGGCCGGATGCAGCGCGCGCTCTCGGCGCGCACCCTCTGGCAGGACAACTGCACCGTTTGGCTGCGCAATCCCGGCAACACGACGCCCGTGCTGCTCGCGGCGCTGAGCGTGTCACGCGGCGCGGCGGCGCGCGATTTTCTGCGCGGGCTGCACCTCAAGACCGAGACCTATGCCCCCGACATGACCTTTGCCGAGCGCGTCTCGCTCGACTGGGGCGCGCTGCACATCGAGGGCTACGCCACGCCCGGGCACTCGCGCGGCAGCGCATGCTACCGCATCGGCGCGCAGGCATTTTTCAGCGGCGACACGATTGTGCCGGGCTGCGCGGTCATCACGCGGCTGCGCGGCGGCGACGCCGCCGTGCTCGGCGAGCACGGCGCGGCGCTCGTCCTGCCCGAGGAGGGGCTGGACGGCAAGCGGTTGTTTACGGAGGCCGCCGCGCTGCTGCATTTCGCGGACAGTCTGGCGCTGCTGCGTTATGCGGATTTTGAGAACAAGCGCGTCATCGACGTCGGCTGCGGCGCGGGCTTTCCCGGCGTGCCGCTGAAGATCGGCGCGCCGTCCATCGAGCTGACGCTGCTCGACAGCCTGCAAAAGCGCATCGTCTGGCTCGATGAGACGCTGCGCGCCATGCACATTCCCGCGCAGTGCGTCAGCGCGCGCGCGGAGGAGTTCGGACATCGGGAGGCCTTCGACATCGTCGTTTCGCGCGCGGTCGCGCGGCTGAACGTCCTTGCGGAGCTTTGCCTGCCGCTTTTGAAAACGGGCGGGGTCTTCCTTGCCATGAAGGGCGCGGCAGCGCAGGAGGAGCAGGAGGAGGCGCAGCGCGCCCTCTCGCTGCTCGGCGGTAAGGTCGAGCGCATCGAGCGCTACCCCGTCGGAGACGCGACCCACTGCGTCGTCGTCATCCGCAAGCTGCGCCCTACGCCGCCCGCCTATCCGCGCCGCTACGCCAAAATCAAGCAATCTCCACTGTAGAAAAGGATCTGATCTATCATGCGCTATTGCGCCGGAAACTATGATGTCGCCGTCATCGGAGCAGGGCACGCGGGCATTGAGGCCGGACTTGCCGCCGCCCGACTCGGCCTGCGGACGCTGATCTTTACGATCAACCTCGACGCCGTCGGCAATATGCCCTGCAATCCCGCCATCGGCGGCACCGGAAAGGGACACCTTGTGCGTGAGCTTGACGCGCTGGGCGGCGAAATGGGAAAGGCGGCGGACGCCTGCTGCATCCAGTACCGGATGCTCAATCGCGGCAAAGGCCCCGCCGTGCACTCCCTGCGCGCACAGGCGGACAGGCGCCGCTATCAGGAGCATATGAAGCACCTACTGGAGCGGGAGGAGAACGTGTTTCTCAAGCAGGCGACCGTCACGGAAATTCTGACCGAAAACGGCGGCGTGAGCGGCGTCGTGACGCAGCTCGGCGCAGTCTACGTCGTGCGCGCCTGCATCATCGCCGCGGGCACCTATCTGGACAGCAGCGTCATTACGGGATCATGCCGGATCGCGTCCGGACCGGACGGGATGCGCAGCGCGCAGGAGCTGACGGGCTGTCTGCGCGCGCTGGGGCTTTCCATGCGCCGCTTCAAGACGGGAACGCCGCCGCGTATCAACGCGCGCAGCGTGGATTTTTCCAAAATGGAGATTCAAACGGGCGACGACGATCCGGAGCCGTTTTCCTTCTCCACGAAGGAGCCGCCCGCCAACCGCGCGGTGTGCTACCTGACCTATACGAACGAAAAAACGCACGAGATCATCCGCGCCAATCTCGACCGCAGCCCCATCTACGACGGCACGATCACCGGCGTGGGGCCGCGCTACTGCCCCAGCATCGAAACAAAGGTCGTGCGCTTTGCCGACAAGAGCCGCCACCAGCTCTTTTTGGAGCCGTGCGGCCTGCATACGGACGAGATGTACTTACAGGGCTTTTCCTCCAGCCTGCCGGAAGACGTACAGCTTGCCATGCTGCACACCGTCGCCGGTCTGGAGGAGGCGCAGATGCTGCGACCCGCCTACGCGATCGAATATGACTGCGTTGATCCGACGGAGCTGTATGCCACACTGGAAACCAAAAAGATCGCGCGGCTCTACGGCGCGGGACAGTTTAACGGCTCTTCCGGCTACGAGGAGGCCGCCGTGCAGGGCTTCGTCGCGGGCGTGAACGCAGCGCTCAAGCTGCTGGGCAGAGAGCCGATGATCCTCAAGCGTTCCGACGGCTACATCGGCGCGCTGATCGACGACCTTGTGACAAAGGGCACCGAGGAGCCATACCGCATCATGACCTCGCGCAGCGAATATCGCCTGCTGCACCGGCAGGACAACGCCGACGAGCGTCTGACCGCCATCGGCTGTCGGATCGGCCTGCTGTCGCCGGAGCGGCTTGCCGCCGTGGAGGAGAAATACCGCCGCGTCGCGCAGGAGATCCACCGTCTGGAGACGACGGGGACGCCCGCTTCGCCCGCGCTGAGCGTCTTTTTGCGGGAGCACGGTTCGTCCGACGTGACGAGCGCCGCCCGCATGAGCGATCTGCTGCGCCGCCCCGAACTGAATTACGATATGCTCGCGCCCTTTGACCGCAGCCGTCCGCCGCTCTCGCCGGAGATCACGCGGCAGGTGGAAATACGCGTCAAATACGAGGGCTACCTGCGCAGGCAGGAAAAGCAGATCGAGCAGTTTGCAAAAGAAGAGGCGCGGCTGCTGCCGCCTGACATCGACTACAACGCCATCGGCGGGCTGCGCTTGGAGGCGCGGCAGAAGCTCAGCCAGATCCGCCCGCACTCGATCGGTCAGGCCGGCCGAATCTCCGGCGTCAGCCCCGCCGACATCGCGGTGCTGCTGATCTATCTGGAGCAAAAATAAAACCAACGGGGAACTGCATTTTCTACAGTTCCCCGTTGGTCAGACTGTCAAAAAAGTCCGTAACCGTCAAAATAGATTAACTTTTTAAGAAAA
>USIH01000173.1 GCA_900554705.1 uncultured Eubacteriales bacterium | reverse complement strand
CCGCCAGCGCGATGCCGATGCAGCCCGAGCCGCAGCACAGATCCAGTATCCGCGGATGCGTGTTCCGATTTTTGAAAAGCTGCTCCGCCGCGCGGGACAGGATCTCCGTGTCGGACCGGGGAATGAGCACGTCGCGGCTGACGGCCACGCGCACGCCGTCGAACTCCCACGCGCCCGTGATATAGGCCACAGGCTCGCCGGCCAGCCGCCGTTCGACCCAGGCCTCCACCTTCTTGTCCAGGCCGTCCGCGCTGTAAAGCGTCAGATCGCGCATGAGCGCCGCCTGGCTCTTCCCGGCGGCCTCGCTGACGATCAGCCGCGCCTCCGGCGAATAATTCTCGATGCCGGCGTCCTTGAGCGCGCGCCGGGTCTGTATGTAGATTTCGTTGTAGGTCTTTGTCATACGGGGAAATTTTTCTTTCTCTTTATTTTCCCGGAGCCTTTACCAGCGGTCGTCGCCCTTCCGGTCGGGGATGACGAGCTTGAGCGCCGTGATGGCGACCTCCATCATGCCGTCGTCCGGCTCGTTGGTCGTCAGATATTGCAGCCACATCCCGGGCGCGGCGAGCGCGTGCGTAAAGGCATTGTCGTGCCGACCGACCGCCTGACTGATCTCATAGCTGATCCCGACGACGATCGGCAGCAGCAGCAGGCGCAGCGCCATGCGCACCAAGGCGTTGAGAATGGTGGAGGAGAACTCCGGTGTGATCGGCTTGAGCAGGATCGACGCGACGGAAAACACCAGAATGGAGATCATCACCACGACGAAGAGGAAGCTCGTGCCGCAGCGCGGATGCAGCCGCGTCTGCTGCTTTACGTTCTCCACCGTCAGCGGCAGACGCGCCTCGTAGCAGCGGATGGTCTTGTGCTCCGCGCCATGGTAGGAAAAGACGCGCTTCATGTCCTTCACACGGGAGATAAGGAACATATAGGTCAGGAAAATAACGATCCTCACCAAGCCCTCCAGCAGGTTGCGCACCAACTCATTGTCCGTGATGTAGCGATTGATCACCGTGCCGATGAGCGACGGCAGGAGGATAAACAGGCCGACGGAAAACAGGATCCCGATGACCACCGCAATGCTGATCGTCACGCTCTGCGCCTTTTCCGAGGAGAGCTTTCGCTCGAGCCAGGCGTCGAATTTCGACTGCTGCTGCCCCTGCGGCTCGTCCTCGTCCTGCGCATAGAGGTCGGCGGAGTACATCAGTGCCTTCACACCGATGCGCATGGAGGTGCAGAAATTGAACACACCGCGGATGAACGGGATCTTCCGGACAGAGAAGCCCTGCTGCACCTTTCGCGGCTCGACCTGCGTCTTCAGTCCCTCCTTCGTGCGCACCACAACGGCGGATTTGTCCGGCCCGAGCATCATAATGCCCTCTAAAAGTGCCTGACCGCCGATCTTTGTTTTGAATTTTTCGTTTGTCTCTTTCACAGTCAACCTCCGCTCAGGGGAAGACGGATCGTTACAAGCGTGCCGCCGCCCTGCGCATTTTCCAAATCGAGCGTGCCGTTGTGCATGGTGACGATCTCCTCGCAGACCGCAAGGCCGATGCCGCTTCCGCGCGCCTTCGACGCTCCCTTATAAAACTTCTTTTTGACCAGCGGCAGCTCCTCTTCCGGAATGCCGGGGCCGAAATCGCGAATGCGGATGACGACAGAACAGTCTTCCCTGCTGATCTCTGCCGTGATCTTCCCGCCCTCGCCGCCGTGCTTGGCGGCGTTGTCCAAAATGTTGAGAAACACCTGCCGCATACGCGCAGCATCGCAGGGAACCTCGGGGATCTCATCGTCGTTTTCGATGTATTCCAGCTCGATCCCCTCCTGTGCGAGGCGGGTGCCGTACATAAACACCGTGTCTTCAAAGTCGGCGCGCAGATCGGTCGGCGCCACGTTGAGCGTGAAGCGGCCGTCCTGAATGCGCGTAAACTCCAGCAGCTCCTCGACCATTCCCGTCAGTCGGCGCGACTCGCGCACGATGATGCTCAGGCCGCGCTTGAGATCCTGCGCATCTGCGGTGCTGCCCGCAGAAAGCAGCGTCTCGCTCCAACCGCTGATCGCCGTCAGCGGCGTCCGCAGCTCATGGGAAACGGAGGAGACGAACTCGGACTGCATCTTTTCCGAACGGCTGATCTTGTTGGACATATCATTGATCGTGTCGGCAAGCTCGCCGATCTCATCGTCAAACTTCCGCTGAATCTGCACGCCATAGCTGCCTGCGGCGATCCGTTTGGCCGTCGCCGTGATCTCCGAGACCGGAACCAGAATAGATTGCAGATAGTACCGGCCGCTGACATAGACGATCAGGAGGATCACTGCGCCGACCAGCGCGATGACAATGCTGAATATCACGATCTGCCGGTTGACCCGCGTCAAGCTCGTCACGTAACGCATCACGCCGATGACCTCACCGTTGGAATAGATCAGCGGACTGGAGACCGCCATGATCTGCTCGCCGGTCGCGGGGTTTTTACCGCTGTAGGAGGCGATCTTCTTGTCGCGGATCGCCGTGGTGATGTCGGAGGTCACCGCCGCCTTTTTGTCAAACTGGCCATAAGAGGAGGCAATGACCCGGTTGGACGTGGAGATAAATTGCAGCTCCATTTGATCCTTCGACTCAAAGCTCTGCGTGAACTTGATGCACGACTGGTAGTAATCCGTATAGGACTGGCCGATGTAGTTCTCAAAAAAGCTCGTGCTGGCGCGCGCCTTCGCCGTCATACCCGCCTCGATGTTGGAGTAATAGTACGCAGCCACGGTCAGCGACAGCGCGGTAACGCACAGCAGAACCAGCGCAAGGACAAGGCTCAGCGTGTTGCGCAGCCAGCGTTTTTGCAGTCCCTTTGCCTTCTTTACAGTCCCCATTTATAGCCGAAACCCCAAACGGTCGTGATGTAGGTCGGATTTGCCGTGTTGTCTTCAATCTTGATGCGCAGGCGGCGGATGTTCACATCGACGATCTTCAGCTCGCCGTTATAATCCCGCCCCCAGACGGAGGTCAGGATGTCCTCGCGGGACAGCGCGCGCCCGGGATTTTGCATAAAGAGCTGAATAATGGCATATTCCACCTGCGTCAGGCGGATGCGCTGGCCGTTTTTCTCCAGCGTGCGGTTGCGGATGTTCAGATGGAACGGCTCATGGATGACGACCTCCGGATCGGTCTCCGTGCTT
>USIH01000172.1 GCA_900554705.1 uncultured Eubacteriales bacterium | reverse complement strand
GCCGACAATACTTGGCTGGAGACGGCCTGGGAAAATAGGTAGCCGCCGGGATCCAAAGCGAATCGCCCCGCACGAACAGTGCGGGGCGAATTGCATTCAGCGGAGCCGCCCATCCCTCATCCGTCCCTCGCCCCGCCTCCCCGCGCTGAACCGGGAGCCCGATCGACGTGGGGGGAGGGGAGCAAGAGGGCGTCGGGACCGGGTAAGGACGCGAGGACGGCGGGACGCCATGGACGCGGTATGGGTCCCTGTTTTGTGTCGGCCTGAGTGGAATATCAAATGTGAAGGTCAGAAGGAGTGCGCCATGGATAGACTTGCAGTGTCAATACGTCCCTATCAGCCCCATGACTGTCCGGAGATGATCCGCCTTTTCCGCGATACGGTTTGCACCGTGAATGCGGCGGACTATACGCGGCCGCAGATCGACGCCTGGATTGGCGGCGAGAACGGGTCGGATCGAACTGCCTGGGACCGTTCGTTTCGGGCGCACTACACGCTTGTTGCGGTGCTGGGCGAGCAGATCGTCGGCTTTGGCGATATGGATGCCTCCGGTTATCTCGATCGGTTGTATGTCCACAGCGCCTATCAACGCCGTGGTATCGCTACCGCCCTGTGCGATGTGCTGGAAGCACCGTTTGCGGCGGCAACGCTCGTTACCCATGCGTCGCTCACGGCAAGGACTTTTTTTGAAGGACGCGGCTACTGTGTCATCCGGCCCCAGCAGGTCGAACGCAATGGCGTTCTGCTCGCAAACTTCGTAATGGAGCGTCTGCCTCTGCGTTCCCGATAGCGGGACGAGAAGGCGGATTTCGACCGTTTGCAGCCCTTAGGGAGAGGGACGACGGAACGCAGGCGGGGGAAGCGGGGAACGCCCGATCCGGGGATTACCGACATGCGCTTCCCGCTGTGCGCGGGCGGGCCATATCGTCCCGCCGGTTTTCTTTTTTTGCATGAAAGCGCCATCCTGAAGGATGGCGCTTTCGCCGTGCTTGCGCGATGGTCGGGCCATTCAAAACCGTGGCGCTACGGATTGACCACGTTGACCGGGCTGCCTGCCAGAAACGCGCGCAGGTTTTCCACCGCAATATCCATGAGGCGTTGGCGGCTTTCCTTTGGCGCCCAAGAAATGTGCGGCGTGAGGGAGCAGTTCTTCGCGGTGAGCAGAGGATTGTCGGGCTGTATCGGCTCGGTGGAAACCACATCGAGCCCGGCGGCATAGACCTTGCCGCTGTTGAGCGCGTTCGCCAGATCGCGCTCAACAACCAGTTGCCCGCGGCTGTTGTTGAGGAGAATGACGCCGTCCTTCATTTTTTCGATATTCCCGGCATGGATGATGCCCTGTGTTTCCGGGAAGAGCGGGCAGTGCAGCGAAATGACGTCGGAGGCGCGCAGCAAATCGTCAAGCGGGACGTATTCGCCGATGGCGCGCCCGGCATCGTTTGGGTGGCTGTCGTAGGCGAGGACCCGCATGCCGAGCGCACGTGCGATTTTGCCCGTCGCCTGGCCGATGCGGCCAAAGCCGATAATGCCCATGGTCTTGCCGTCCAGCTCGATGAGCGGGTAATCCCAGAAGCACCAGTCCGGATTTGCCGTCCATCTTCCCGCATGTACGGCGTCGCTGTGATGGGCCACATGGTGGCAGATCTCGAGCAGCATGGCGATGGCGAATTGAGCGACTGCCGCAGTGCCGTAGGAGGGAATGTTCGTGACCGTTATGCCGTGCGCCTTTGCCGCCGTCACGTCTACAACGTTATATCCGGTTGCGAGCAGCCCGATGTATCGCAGGTTGGGGCAGGCAGCAAGCGTCTTTGCCGTGATGGGCGTTTTGTTCGTGTAGACGATCTCCGCATCGCCGATGCGAGAAACGACGGCGCTTTCCGCCGTGCGATCGTACAGGGTCAGCGTTCCAAGCCCGGCAAAACCGTCCCAGGAGAGGTCGCCCGGGTTTTCCGTGTAACCGTCAAGAATTACAATCTTCATGCTTGTAGCCCCTTTCCGTCAGTTCAGCGCAGCGACGGCGTCGTCGATCTGCGCGGCCGTTTTAACGCCGATGATGGCGGAGACGACCGCCGGTTGCTCCAGCGTCCAGCGGACGGCATATTGCGACATGCTCTTGCCGTGCGACTGCGCAGCGGCGGCAAACGCCTCAATCCGGTCGAACAATGCATCGTCAAGCCGCATCATCCATTCCGGCTTTTCCGCTGCGCGCGAACCGGCGGGCGCCGCTTCCCCGCGGCGATATTTTCCCGTGAGCAGCCCGCCCTGATAGATCTGATCGGGAATAACGGCGATGTCCTCGGCGGCACAGAGCGGTAACAGATGCGCAAGCGCTTCCTGCTTGAGATAGCTCAGGGGCGGCTGGCAGGCGACCGGCCGCGGCAGATGCGCCTCGTCCGCCGCCTGCAGCAGCGCGGCAAGCTGCCGCAGCTCCGCACAGCCGAGCTTTTCCAGTGCCGCAAGCAGGAATTTTTGCTGTTTCGTCAGCAGCATCAGCCTCGCCCCTTTCCCGGCGGCGAGCGCAGCGAATTGAGATACGGATCGACCAGCAGGTCACTCTCCGTTTCCGTGATGCAGTTGTAGATAGTTGACATAACATATTTCGTAGAATCCCTGACCGGCACATTCCGGTTCGCGTGCAACTTGATCTCCGCTTCCTGCAAAACGAAATAGTTCAGCCGGTGCAGCCGTGAGCGTACCCGGCTTTGCGGCAGAACAGCCTGCCCGATGCGCAGATTGTCCGAGTAGAAAAGCCGCTCGATGGCGTTCTCAAAGACACGCGCCACCTCCGGCTCGAAATACGAAAGCTCACAAGCATCCAGAATGCCCGTGAGCTCTTTTTCATCGTCCGTCGGTCCGTCCTCCGAAGGTACGGATGGACTGACATCTGAGAAAGCTATATCAGGTTGACTAAAATCAGTATTACTTGCGCCCGGATTCTGCGGTTCTGGAACATCAGAATCTGCGGTTCTAAAGGCGGGGATTTCGAGCTTCTGGGGCGGCATATCCTGCGGTTCTTCCGCTTCAAGAAACGCAGAATCCGCGGTTCTGGAACCGCAGGATTCATACGATTCAGAGCAAAACGGTGCACATTCGTAGCCGGGATCGTCGATGGGCGTGACGCTGGCCAGATAGATCTGATTGGCGTCGCCGCGGCCGCAGCGCTTTTCCCAGATAAGCTGAAGCTCCGCAAGCTTGCGGAATG
>USIH01000171.1 GCA_900554705.1 uncultured Eubacteriales bacterium | reverse complement strand
GGCCCCGCCGCGACCGAGCGCCGGACGGAGCCGACCGACGTTCCGACGAGCGAGCCGACAAAGCCGGTCGAACCGGACGAATCGACGGAGCCTTCCACGCAGCCGCCCGATGGGCAGCAGACGAAGCGCCCCGAGCCGGAGCAGCCCACGCTTGCGGCGGAGACCGACTTTGCGAACATGACCTACACCCGTCAGGACACTGCCGCCGTGATCGAGGGCTTTGCCAAGGTGCAGATGCTTGTGGAGACGGGCAGCAGTGCGGTGGAAGTGATCGAAGCGTTCCGCCCCGTCTACGAGTCCTATCTGTGGTGCGACACCATGGCCTCCATCGCCTATATCCACTATACGCTCGATCTGGACGATCCGTATTATGACGAGGAGAACAGCTGGTGCGAGGAGCAGGATCCGCTGCTCAAGCAGGCGCTGGAAAAGTGCTGCATCGCCATGGCCGAAAGCCCCATTCGCTCGGAGCTGGAAGCGCTTTACTTCGGCGAGGGCGCCTTTGAGTTCTACGACAAGTTCAAGATCTACTCCAACGACGAGGTGGTCGCGCTGATGCAGGAGGAGTCTGAGCTGCAAAACCAGTATATGGCGCTGCAAAACAACCGCACCGTCACATGGAACGGCACGGAGCAGCTCTTTGACGATCTGCTGGACGACGATTCCCTTTCCTACACTGACCTTCTGAGCGTCTACCGCGCCTATTATGACAAATACAACCCGCAGGCGGCAGAGCTCTTCGCAAAGCTCATCCGCGTCCGCCGCGAGATCGCGCAGAAGCTCGGCTACGACTCCTATGCCGACTTTGCCTACGCCTACACCTACCAGCGCGACTACACGCCCGCGCAGGTCGACGGCTATATTGCCGACGTGGCAAGCGAGCTTGGCTCCCTGTACTACGAGGCGGCGACGAGCAGCTTCAGTATGCCGATGGACACCGCGCTGACCATGGAAAAGCTGAGCGGCGTGGCGCAGACGCTCGGCGGCTATGTCAAGTCCGCCTACGACTATATGTGCCAGTATGATCTCTACGACATCACCAGCTCTCCAAGCAAGATGCCCGGCTCCTACATGACCTACCTCAACGCGTACGATATGCCGTTTGTCTACGTCTCTCCGACCGACACCATCGACGACCTGCTGACGGCGGCGCACGAGTTTGGTCACTTTGTCGACGGCTATGTCAACTACGGCCAGACCACCTCCATCGACTGCGCGGAGATCTTCTCACAGGGTCTGGAATATCTGACGCTCGGCACGGCGGATCTGAGCAGCAGCGAGCGCCGCAAGCTCACGCACGCCAAGGCAGGAAACGCCATTTTGACCTTTCTTTCGCAGGCCTGCTACGCAGAGTTTGAAAACCGTGTCTACCGTCTGCCGGACGATGAGCTGACGGCGGAGCGGCTCAATCAGGTGTTCTTGGAATGCAGCGAAGAGTTCGGCATGGGGCTTTACGGCATGGAAGACATCCTTGCCCCCGGCTGGATCGACATCATGCACTTCTTCGTCGCGCCGTACTATGTCATCAGCTACTGCATCTCCAACGACGCTGCGCTTCAGATCTGGCAGGCGGAGCTGCGCGACGGAAGCGGCCTCGAAACCTATTACGATCTGCTTTCACTCTCCGCAGACAATACGATCCTCGCGCTTTTGGAGGAATCCGGTCTGGAGTCTCCCTTCGACACCGGACGCATGGCGGAGCTGGCGGACTTCCTCGCCGAGCAGCTCGGTTAAGCGATGCAGGACGTCATTGCCGCCGTGGCCACGGGGAAGTCGCCCTGTGCCATCGGTATCGTTCGTCTCTCCGGTGACGGCTGTGCGGCCGTCGCCGGAAGGGTCTTCACCCCCGACTGTAAAAAAGCCGTGCAGGAGCTTCCCGACCGGAAGCTCTTTCTCGGCACGCTGCGCGACCGCTTTGGCCGCGTCATCGACCAAGCAATGGTCGTCTACTGCCGCGCGCCGCACAGCTACACCGGCGAAGATACGGTGGAGCTGCAATGCCACGGCTCACCGGCCATGCTGGCAGCCGCGCTGGAGGCGCTGTTTGCCGCCGGTGCGCGGCAGGCGCTGCCCGGTGAATTTACCAAGCGCGCCTTTCTCAACGGGCAGCTCGACCTGACGCGCGCGGAGGCGGTCATTGACCTGATCGACGCCGAAAGCGCCGATGCCGCGGCCAATGCCGCCGGTCAGCTCGGCGGCGCGCTTCTGCGCCGCATCGAGCCGATCTACAGCGACCTGACCGACCTGTGCAGCCACTTCCACGCGCTTGTGGACTATCCGGACGAGGACATCGACCCCTTGGAAAACGAGGCCTTCCTCGCCGTACTGCGCAGAGCGCAGGAGGGCGTGCAGCGTCTGCTTTCCACCTACACGCGCGGGCAGCAGCTCAAGCGCGGCGTGCGCACGGTGCTGCTTGGCCGCCCCAACGTGGGAAAATCCTCCCTTTTTAACGCGCTGGCGGGCTACGACCGCGTGATCGTAACGGACATCGCCGGAACGACCCGCGACACGGTGGAGGAGACATTGCAGCTCGGTCATGTGCTGCTGCGCCTGACCGATACGGCAGGCATCCGCACGGCGGGAGACACCGTGGAGGCGATGGGCGTTGCCCGCGCAGAGGCCGCGGCACAGGAAGCGGAGCTTGTTCTCTTCGTCTGCGACGGCTCGCAGGCGCTGACGCAGGAGGATCTGCGCGCCATCGCGCAGGCAAAGCGCGCGCCGTGCGCGGTCGCCCTCATAAACAAATCCGACCTTCCCTGCCGCGTCGACCGCGCGGCGCTCCCCTTTGCGCACGTCTTCTCCGTGTCCGCCGTGACGGGAGAAAATTTGCCCGCGCTGACCGCCTTCCTCGAAGAGAAGTACGGCACGCAGACGCACTGCGACGGCTCGCTTCTGACCAACCCGCGCCAGTTTGACGCGCTTTTGCGCGCGGACAAGGCGCTTGCGCAGGGTCGTCAGGCACTGGCCGACGGCATCACAGCCGACGCGGTGCTGACGGATGTGGAGCAGGCCATGCAGGCGCTTGGTGAAGTCACGGGACACACCGTCCGCGAGGATGTTACAAACCGAATTTTTGAACGATTTTGCGTAGGAAAATAGGCTATGACAGAGACACTTCTTTCCGCCTGCGCGCGTCTGGGCGTGCATCTGCGGCCGGAGCAGGCCGCGCAGTGCCGTGATTTTTTGACCGCGCTGCTGGAAAAAAACAAGGTGATGAACCTGACCGCC
>USIH01000170.1 GCA_900554705.1 uncultured Eubacteriales bacterium | reverse complement strand
GGATTCGAACCCCCGACCTGCTGATTACAAATCAGCTGCTCTACCGGCTGAGCTATACCGGCATCTCAAACAGAGCATGATTATTATAGCGACTACCTTGCACTTTGTCAACAGCTTTTTTCGCTAATTTTCAAAAAAGCAATTTGGACTTCCATTTTCCCCGAAAAAGAAGTAAACTAAAGAAAAAACACCGGGAGGAACCATGCTTCCAAAGGAATTTACAGAAAAAATGCGTCGCCTGCTCGGCGACGACTATACACGCTTTCTTGCCTCCTACACGCAGCCGCGCAACGCCGCGCTCCGCCTCAATCCGCGAAAATGCCCCACTCCCCTGCCCGCCTTCTGCGCGCAGCCCGTCGCGTGGGCGGCAGGCGGATACTATCTGAAGGAAGGCACGCGTCCGGGACTTCACCCGTACCACGACGCAGGCGCGTACTATATGCAGGAGGCCAGCGCGATGGCACCCGCCGCGCTGCTCGATGCGCAGCCGGAGGAGCGGGTGCTTGACCTGTGCGCCGCACCGGGCGGGAAAAGCACGCAGATCGCTGCCGCGATGCGCGGGAGCGGTCTGCTCGTCTGCAACGAGATCCATCCGAAGCGTGCGAAGATCCTTGCCTCCAACATCGAACGGCTCGGCATCGCCAACGCGCTGGTGCTCAACGAACACCCTGCGCACCTTGCCGAGCGCTTCCCCTCCTACTTCGACCGCATCCTTGTCGACGCGCCGTGCTCCGGCGAGGGAATGTTCCGCAAGGAAGAGGCGGCGCTGACGGACTGGAGCGCACAGACCGTTGAAATGTGCGCGGCGCGCCAGTTTGAAATTCTCTCCTCCGCCGCGAAAATGCTCCGTCCCGGGGGACGGCTGGTCTATTCGACCTGCACGTTTTCTCCGGAGGAGAACGAGGGTGTCGTCAGCCGCTTTCTGCGCACGCATCCGGCGTTTTCCGTGCAGCAGGTCGACGCGCCGTGGTTCTCCGCCGGACGGTCGGACTGGATCGACGACCCCGCAGACGACTTGGAGCACACCTTTCGCCTGTTTCCGCATCTGCTGCGCGGCGAAGGGCAGTATGCAGCCGTGCTGCGCAGCGAGGGCGATACGCAGGCAGCGCCGCCTGCACCGCAGCGCCCCGCCGCGCTTGCAGCGGAAACGACCGACTTTCTCAAGGAGGGCGGTATTGCGCCGTCCGGCGTGCCGCTGTGCTTCGGCGACCGCTGGTTCCTTGCCCCGCAGGCGCTCCCCGCTCTGGACGGTCTGAAGGTCGTCCGCGTCGGGCTGGAGCTTGGCCAAGTGCGCAAGGGACGCTTTCTTCCGGCGCACGCGCTTGCGCTTTGGCTGCGGGAATACCCGAACCGCGCCGACTTCTCGCCGCAGGAAGTCCTGCCCTATCTGCGCGGGGAAACGCTGCATGGGAGCGCGGCGGGATGGGTGCTCGTCTGCGTGGACGGAATGTCGCTGGGCTGGGCAAAGGGCAGCGACGGCGTGCTGAAAAATCACTATCCGAAGGGACTTCGGCGTGTTTAACGCGCTGTTTTTGCAAAATTTTGCAACTTTTTCGGTGCTTCATCGTCTTATAAACAGAAGGCGACCTTCGGCACCGTTCGAACCGTATTTGATACTTTCTGCTACCATTTTGTTATTTTCTCTTTACAATCCGCCGCTGCTGTGTTATACTGACAAATGCCGCAATTTGGCTCGATGAAACCGCTACATACTGCATACACTCCTGATGTGAGAGGGTATAACATGAATCAATATATCATTCAGGGCGGCCGTACGCTGTCCGGCACCGTTACGATCAGCGGTGCAAAGAACGCCGCCGTCGCCATTTTGCCCGCGACGCTTTTAGTCAACGGCACCTGCCGCATCGAAAACGTCCCCGACATCTCCGACGTTCGGCTCCTGCTCGAAATTCTGAACAGCATGGGCGCGCAAATTCGCCGCCTCAGTCCGAACACGCTGGAGATCACCTGCACGCACGTGCGTGACAGCGAAGCGTCGGACGCGCTTGTGCGCCGTATCCGCGCCTCCTATTATTTTATCGGCGCGCAGCTCGGCCGTTTCGGTCATGCGCGCGTCGCGCTGCCCGGCGGCTGCGACTTCGGCCCGCGTCCCATCGACCAGCATATCAAGGGCTTTGAGGCGATCGGCGCGGCAGTCGAGCTGCAAAACGGCTATGTCTGCGCCGCCGCTCCGGCGGAAGGACTTTCCGGCGGGCGTGTCAATCTGGACATCGTTTCCGTGGGCGCTACGATGAACATCATGATCGGCGCGGTGCTGGCAAACGGCATCACCGTGATCGAAAACGCAGCAAAAGAGCCGCATATCGTCGACCTTGCCAACTTCCTCAACGCCATGGGCGCGAAGGTCTCCGGCGCGGGCACCGACGTGATCAAGGTACGCGGTGTGCGCGCGCTGCGCGGCGGTTTTTATTCCATCATTCCCGATCAGATCGAGGCGGGCACCTATATGGCGGCGGTCGCCGCCGCAGGCGGCAACGTTCTGATCCAGAACGTCATCCCCAAGCACATGGACTGCATCAGCGCCAAGCTGCGCGAGATGGGCGTGAAGATCACAGAATATGACGATGCCATTCGGGTGCAGCGCACCGGCCTTCTCCGCCGCGCCAACGTCAAGACGCTCCCCTACCCGGGCTTCCCGACGGATATGCAGCCGCAGATCGCGGTGTGTATGTCTCTGGCGGGCGGTGTCAGTGTGATCACCGAGAGCATTTATGACACGCGCTTCGGCTACTGCGCGGAGCTAAACCGCATGGGTGCCGCGATCAAGGTCAACACGAAGGTCGCGGTGATCACGGGCGTGGAACAGCTGCACGGATGCACCGTGCATGCCTGCGACCTGCGCGCGGGCGCGGCGATGGTCATCGCCGGACTTGCCGCAGACGGTGTGACGGTCGTCGACGAGATCGACTATATCGAACGCGGCTACGAAAATCTGGTTGGAAAATTAAAGGGCATCGGCGCTTCCATCCGCCGACTGCACGTGCCGGATCACGCGAACGTATCCGCTGCCGTATGATAGGAACTTCATGAGCTGCCGCTTTGGCAGCTCATTTTTTCGTCGTGCGCCTCCGCTCTTTTTCTGCACCGCCTGATTTAGATCATAGCGCAAGCGCACCCTCTTGTCAAGACATTTTTGAAACCGGCAAGCGAAAATCGCTTGCCGGTCAGCGTGTCGAAAAACCCTTTTCGACACGCTGGGAGACTGCCAAAAAGGTTCGGAA
>USIH01000169.1 GCA_900554705.1 uncultured Eubacteriales bacterium | reverse complement strand
GAAGCCGAGGAACGTCTCAAACGGAATATCGAACCCATCCTTGCGCAGCTTCGCGCCGCACTTGGGGCACACCTTGTCCGGCATATCCGCGCCGCAGCCAAAGCCTGCGCCGGAATCAAAGTCCGTATACTTGCACTGCGGGCAGACATAGTGCGGCGGGAGGGAGTTGACCTCCGTGATGCCGGACATATACGCCACGAGCGACGAGCCGACGCTGCCTCGGCTGCCGACCAGATAGCCGTGCTCCAGCGAGTTCTGCACCAGCTTCTGCGCGGACATATAGATCACGTCGTAGTGACAGGTGATGATGTCGTTCAGCTCCGTCTCCACGCGGTCGCAGATCAGCTTCGGCGGGTGCTCGCCGTAGAGGCGGTGCAGCTTGCCGTAGACCAGCGACTTCAGGTCTTCCACGGAGTTTTCGATCTTCGGCGCGAAGAGGTTGTGCGGCACCGGCCGCACCGTATCGCACTGATCGGCAATGTAGTTCGGGTTGGTCACGACGACCTCAAAGGCCTTTTCCGCGCCGAGGTAGGAAAACTCCTTCAGCATCTCGTCGGTCGTGCGGAAATAGAGGGGGTTCTCCCGATCGCAGTCGGAAAAGCCCTTCGACGCCAGCAAAATACGGCGGTAAATTTCGTCCTCCGGATTGAGAAAATGGACGTCGCCGGTCGCGCAGACGGGCTTGCCCAGCTCCTCGCCCAGCTGCACCACGATCCGGTTAAACTCGCGCAGCTCTTCCTCGCTCTGCGCCGTGCCGTCGAGCAGCATAAAGCGGTTGTTGCTGATCGGCTGGATCTCGAGGAAGTCATAAAAAGAGGCGATGCGTTTCAGCTCCGCGTGGCTCTTGTGGTTGATGATCGCCTGAAACAGCTCGCCCGCCTCGCAGGCAGAGCCGATGATCAAGCCCTCGCGGTAGCGCAATAGCTCCGATTTCGGCATGCGCGGGAAGCGCTTGAAGTGTTTCAGGTGCGCATCGGAAATGATATGGTAAAGATTTCTCAGGCCGGTCTGGTTTTTTGCAAAGACAATGATGTGCCGCAGACGGCGGTCGCTGATATGACTGCCGGAGCGCAGCGTCTGCATCAGGTCATTGACCTGACCGAGCTTCTGCAAGCCGCGCTCTTCCAGCATTTTTGCAAAGCGCAGGTAGAGATAGCCGCAGGTGAGCGCGTCGTCCGAGGCGCGGTGATGGTTAAATTCCGGCAGGCTCAATGCGTCGGCGACGATGTTGAGCTTGAATTTTTGCAGATGCGGCATCAGATTCTGCGCAAGGATGAGCGTGTCGATATAGGTCGGGGAAAAATCAAGGCCGAGCTGCTGCGCCGCGGCCGCGAGAAAGCCCACGTCGAAGTCGGCATTGTGCGCGACCAGCGGCCGATCGCCGCAGAAGCGCAGAAAGGCGGGCAGCGCCTCGGAAATGTCCGGCGCACCCTTGAGCATGGCGTCGGTAATACCGGTCAGCTCGACGATCTTCTGCGCCAAAGGCCGCTTCGGATCGACAAAGGTCTGGAAGGTATCGACCACCTGACCGTCGCGCAGGATGACCGCGCCGATCTCCGTGATCATATCCTTCGCGGCGGAAAGGCCGGTCGTCTCGAGGTCAAAGGCCACAAATTCGCCGTCGAGCGGCATATCCTGCGTTCCGTGCACCGCGATGCGGTCGTCCACGTCGTTTACATAATATCCCTCGCAGCCGTAGAGGATCTTAATATCCAGCGGCGGCTTGCCCTTGGGAGTCAGGGCGTGCAGCGCCTCGGGGAAGGCGGAGGCGACGCCGTGATCCGTGATCGCGATCGCCTTATGACCCCAGCGCGCCGCCGTCTGCACCGCATCGGACGCCTTGGTCAGCGCGTCCATCATGGACATGGAGGTGTGCAGGTGCAGCTCCACGCGCTTATGCTCGGCCGTGTCTTCGCGCGTCGGCGTCTTCTCGCGCGCGATGGAATAGGGGCGGATCACGACCTCCTTGCTGTAGTTGTCGTAGTCCACCTTGCCCTGCACGCGCACCCACGCGCCCGCCTTCTTGATCTGGTCGGTGATGGGCTTGGCCGTATCGCCCTTAAAATAATCGCTGACACGGATGGAGCCGGTAAAATCGGTCAGGTCAAAGTTGACCACCGTCGCGGCCGTCTTGTTGATGTCCCGATGATCCACGGCAAAGATCTTGCCGTGCACCACCACGCGCGCGCCCTGCATATCCATGGAGATCTCGGACAGGGGCGTCAGCACCCCGCGAATGGGCTTACCGTAGATCATCTGCGGGTCGGCCGGTCGGGCAGGCGTCTCGGCGGACGCGGGCGCGGCTGCGGTGGGCGCAGGCATTGCCCGCACCGCCTCGGCGCGCATCTGTTCGGTCTTTTCAAAGAGCGACTGCGTCTCGTCAAAGCCGCCGACGACGGAAAACGTCGTGCGGACGCCGAAGGTCTCCTCAAGGTATCTCTGCGCAAGGTGCAGGTGCGGCTTCACCGTCTCCACGCCGTTTGCGCGCAGCAGCAGGCGGCTCTCCCCCTCTGCAAGCTCCCAGCGGCAGCCGGCAAGCGTCGCGGCAAGGGGCGAATGGGCGGCGATCAGCAGCCGTTCCAGCGCCGCCGGTTCGCACTGCGCAAGCAGCGCGGCAGCATAGCGCGGCTTCAGGTGCGCCCGCTTCAGGCCGTAGAGCGTGCAGAGCATCTCCTCCGTCCGGCGCAGGAGCGCAAGCGGGAAATATTGCGTGCAGGACAGGTGCAGCGTGATGCTCTGCTCCTCCACGGCGATCTGCGCGTGCGTGATCGTCGTCTGCCGAAGGAGCCTGCCCAGCTCACCGTCCGGCGGATATTCGGAAAAAAGTTGAAAGAAGGGAAACTCAGTTGACATAATATTCTCCTAAAGCTGGTCGATATAGCGCAGGAGCGCAGGCAGCAGTTCATCGTAGGGCAGCTTCTCGCGCAGCTCGCCGCGCACGAAGAGAACGCCGCAGCCGTCGCCGCCTGCAATGCCGATGTCGGCCTCCCGGGCCTCTCCGGGGCCATTGACCACACAGCCCATAACTGCGACCTTAATGTCCAGTGGGATATCTGCAACCATCTCTTCGACCTGATTGGCAAGTCCGATCAGATCAATCTGGGTTCTTCCGCATGTCGGACAGGATACAACCTCAATTCCACCTGTGCGAAGTCCCAGTGTCTTTAAAATGAGTTTGGCTGACTTGATCTCTTCCAGAGGATCCCCGGTCAGGGAAACGCGGATAGTGTGACCAACTCCCTCATTCAGCATAATACCGAGACCGACGGCTGATTTAATATTGCCGGAGATCAGAGTTCCGG
>USIH01000168.1 GCA_900554705.1 uncultured Eubacteriales bacterium | reverse complement strand
CGCCGGGGCAGCAGCTACATCGAGAAGATGGCTCTGAACTATCACGAGCCCTACGCCTCCTCCGCCAGCGAGCTGGTGACGGAACTGATGCAGTACCTGGTCGAGCCCGGCGACGTGCTGAAATGCGAGGCCGAGGCGCTGCTGGCCGGTATCGTGCTGGACACCAAGAATTTCGGCGTCCGCGTCTCCAGCCGCACCTTTGAGGCGGCCGCCTTCCTGCGCCGCATCGGCGCGGACACGGTGCAGGTCAAAAAGCTCTTCCAGAGCGACCTGTCCTCCACCGTCGCCCGCTACCGGATCATCCAAAGCGCCAAGCTCTACCGGCAGCAGATCGCCATCTCCGCGCTGGACTACACCGCAACACGCACCATCGCCGCGCAGGCGGCAGACGAGCTGCTCAACATCTCCGGCATCGACGCCTCGTTCGTCCTCTACCCGCAGGGCGATCAGGTCATCATCTCCGCCCGCTCCATCGGCGAGGCAAACGTGCAGGTCATTTTGGAGCCGCTCGGCGGCGGCGGCAACGCCGCGACGGCAGGCGCGCAGATCAAGGGAAAAACCGTGCCCGCCGTGCTTGACGATCTGCTCAAATCCATCGACAAGTTTTTTGAAAAATAATTCCGATCTTCGGAAGGAGGAACCGAAATGAAAGTTATTTTACTGCAGGATATTCGCGGAAAAGGAAAGAAGGGGCAGCTGATCGAGGTCTCCGACGGCTATGCCCGCAACTATATGCTGCCGCGCAAGCTGGCCGTTGAGGCCACGGCGGACAACGTAAACACCATGCGCATGACCGACAAGGCCATGCAGGAAAAGCGCCAGCGTGAGCGGGAGGAGGCCGTTGCCGTCTCTCAGCGCCTGCGCGAGATCACGCTCACCGTCCGCGCCAAGGGCGGCGGCGCGGGGCGTCTGTTCGGCTCGGTCACATCACAGGAGATCGCCGACGCGCTCAAGGCGCAGGAAGGCATCGTGCTGGACAAGCGCAAGATCCTGTTAGACGAGCAGATCAAGACCGTCGGCAACTACACCGTCAAGGTCAAGCTGGGCTACGAGGTCAGCGGCGAACTGAAGCTGACGATCGTCGAACAATAAACAATCAACGAAAGGGACTGCCATGGAAGAGCTGCTGGGCAGGCAAGCGCCCCATTCCGCCGAAGCGGAGCAATCCGTCCTCGGCTCCATGCTGATCGACAGCCGGTGCATCAACGACGTGATCGGTCTTCTGCGTCCGGACGACTTCTATTTACAGGTCAATCGGGACATCTACGAGACGATCTACGAAATGTTCAGCTATTCGCAGGTGATCGACCCTGTGACCGTGCTGGACAAGATGCGCGAGCGCGCCGTCTTCGACGAAAACAATTCCACAAAGTATATCATGCAGCTCATGGAGATCACGCCGACGGCTGCAAACGTCAAGCAGTATGCGCGGATCGTGCGCGACAAGGCGCTGCTGCGCAAGCTCTCCGACGCCGCCTCCGAGATCCTCGACACGGTCTACGACGGCGGCGGCACAGCCTCCGACGTGCTGGAGGCCGCAGAGAAGAAGATCTATGCGCTGCGGCGCGGCAACACCAGCGACTCGCTGGAGCACATCGGCACCATCCTGCTCAAGGTCTTCGACCGACTGACGGAGCTTTCCGAAGCCGGCAGCGACATTTCCGGTCTTTCCACGGGTCTGCACGATCTGGATCGCTTCATCAGCGGCCTGAACAACTCCGACCTGATGCTGCTGGCCGCGCGCCCCGGCATGGGCAAAACATCCATGGCGCTGAACATCGCCCTGAACGTGGCGAAAAAATATCCGAAACGAACCGTCGTCTTCTTCTCGCTTGAAATGTCGAAAACGCAGCTTGTGACGCGGCTGATCTCCAACGAGAGCTTTGTTGACAACAAGAAGCTGACCACCGGTCAGATCAGCGTCGATGAATGGAGCAAGATCGGTATCGCCTCCTCCGCCCTTGCGCAGACCGACCTGCGCGTGGACGACAACCCCGCCGTTACCGTGGCGGAGATGAACGCCAAGTGCCGCCGGATCGACGACCTTGCGCTGGTCGTCATCGACTACCTACAGCTCATGACTGCCTCCGGCAACAAGACCAACTACAGCGGAGAGAACCGCCAGCAGGTGGTCGCCGACATTTCGCGCTCTCTCAAGATCATGGCAAAAGAGCTGAATGTTCCCATTTTGTGCCTCTCGCAGTTGTCCCGTGCCAACGAGAGCCGTCAGGACAAGCGCCCGATGCTCTCGGATCTGCGCGAATCCGGCGCGATCGAGCAGGACGCTGACGAGGTCATGTTTATCTACCGCGACGATTACTACAAAGAAAACTCGGAAGAGCCGAATGTGGCCGAGCTGATCGTGGCCAAGAACCGCCACGGCGAGACCGGCACGATCAAGCTGCAATGGCTGCCGCAGTTTACCACCTTCGCCGATCGGGAGTGGCGTCACAATGCACCGTAAGGTGCTTGCGTGGTGCCGCGAAGAAGCGCTCTTCGCGGCGGGCGACCGCGTGGTGTGCGCGGTATCCGGCGGCGCGGATTCGGTCGCGATGCTGCTCTGCCTCTTTCGGCTGCGGCAGGCGCTTGGGATCACCCTCTGCGCCGCGCACTTTAATCACGGGCTGCGCGGCGAGGAGGCGCAGCGCGACGAGGCCTTTGTCCGCGCGCTGTGCGAAGGTATGGGCATCGACCTGTCTGTAGGCGGCGCGGATGTCGCGCGGCTTGCCCGTGAAAACGGAAACAGCACCGAAACGCAGGGACGCCTGTCCCGCTATGCTTTTCTGGAAGCGCTTGCCTGCGACAAGATCGCAACGGCACACAACGCCGACGACAACGCCGAGACCGTTCTGCTCCACCTGATGCGCGGCAGCGGCCTGCGCGGTCTGTGCGGCATTCCGCCCAAGCGCGGCAGGCTCGTGCGGCCGATGCTCCCCTTTTCCCATGCGGAGCTTGTCGCCTATCTGCGCACGCAGAACGCCGCATGGGTCGAGGACTCCACCAACGCACAGGACGACTGTGCACGTAACCGTCTGCGCCACCATGTTCTGCCGCTGCTCTGTCGGCAATCGCCGCAGTTTTTGCAGCATATGACGCGCCAGTGCGCGCTGCTGCGTCAGGAAGACGCGCTGCTCGATCAGCTCGCGCAGCCGCTTTTGACCGAGGCGGGATGCAGCGTCAAGACTCTGCTTTCCGTGCCCGACGCCCTGCAAAAGCGTGCGCTCCGGCTGCTTGTGCGTCCTTACCTGTCGCAGGATGTCTCTCAGGCGCACATTCGTGCCATGCAGTCGCTGCTGCGCGCCGAATGTCCCTCCGCCTCCGTGTCCCTGCCGGACGGGCTGATCGTGCGCCGCCGCTATGACACG
>USIH01000167.1 GCA_900554705.1 uncultured Eubacteriales bacterium | reverse complement strand
GGCGCTTCATGCGCCGCTCTGCGGCGCGCTTCATTCTTCATTTTTCATTCGCGGCAGCGATAGCCCCGCGCTACGGGCGCTTGATTTCGCGATGTTCCTCCCTCCTTTTCATGCGAAGCACGAAATTATGAATTATGAATTATGAATTGCACTCCGCACCTCAGTCCGGTTTATGGGACATTCCTTGTGCTATCCTGTCCTCGAAAGGAGGAAAACTTTTCTCTTGACAAGGTTCGCATGAACGTACTATAATGAAGACGGAAACGAGAAGAGGTACGCATTGGCGAACCGTCTGTGGCCATTATAGTACCTGAACGCGTACTTGTCAAGCGAAAATTACGCAGTTGCGTACTTTCGTAGGAAGCAACAAAAACAGGAGGCGCCTTATGAGCAAATTGTACGAAAACATCATGGCGCTGTGCGCCGAGCGCGGCATTCGCGGCGCGACGCTCTGCGCGCAGGTCGGCATCAGCAAGAGCACGCTGACGGATCTGAAAATGGGGCGCAAGAAGGGGCTGTCGGCGCAGACCGCCAACGCCATCGCGCAATATTTCGGCGTCGGGGTCGATACGCTCCTGGGCGATGCGCCGGTCGGCGAGCGTCGGCGCGAGGTCAGCCCCGAGGACATCAAATTTGCGCTCTTCGGCGGCGACGGCGAGATCACCGACGAAATGTACGAAGAGGTGCGGCAGTTTGCCGCCTTTGTCAAAGCGAGGGAACGGAAGAAATGAGAAGTACCATCAGCCTGTACCGTCTGGCCGAGCGCAGGGGCGTGCCGGTGGAGCGGTTTACGCTTCCGCTGTGCGGGTCGATGTCGCTGTGCAGCGACGGGCGGTGCTGCATCGCGCTCGACCGGCACACGCCGGAGGGGAGCGTGGAGGAGCGGGTGCACTTGGCGCATGAGCTGGGACACTGCCTGACGGGCAGCTTTTATAACCGCTATTCGCCCTATGACCTGCGGCTGCGCCACGAAAACCGCGCGGATCGCTGGGCGGTGCGCAAGCTCATCACGCCGCGCGAACTGGACGCGGCGGTGGCGCAGGGACACACGGAGCTGTGGGATCTGGCCGAGCACTTCGGCGTCACGGAGGATCTGATGCGCAAGGCCGTGTGCCTGTATACCCACGGCAACCTTGCCGCCGAGCTGTACTTTTAGCGCAAAAAGGGGGTCTCCCGCACGGGAGACCCCCTTCAGACTGTCAAAAAAACCCGAAATTTCTAAAATGCCCTTCGTGGGAAGAGCGACTCTGCCAGTTCCCTCTGACGCACCCCGCGCCCCAAGCTCCTCTCGCCCGCAGGCGCTTCATGCGCCGCAAGGCGGCGCGCTTCATGGCGCGCGGAACGCGCGCCGCTTCACGCTTCATTCGCGGCGGCGACAGCGCCGCGCCCCGCGCCGCGCCTCATTGGCATAGTCGCGCGCGGGACGGCATAGTCTGTGGACAGGAAAGGGGCGGTGGAGATGGTCATGGGTGCGGTCTGGGCGGCGATGATCGCCGGCTCCGTCTGCTTCGCCGTGCTCGGCGGGCACATGGAGGGGCTGACGGCAGCCGCGCTTTCGGGCGCGCAGAAGGGCGTGGAGCTGGCGCTGTCCATCGGGGGGACGCTGTGCCTCTGGAGCGGCGTCATGGAGATGATGCGGCGCGCCGGTCTGACGGCGCGTCTGGCGCGTCTGCTGCGGCCGGTGCTGGGGCGGCTGTTCCCGCAGGCCGCGCGGGACGACGAGACGATGGGTCTGATCACGGCCAACGTCAGCGCGAACCTGCTCGGGCTGGGCAGCGCCGCGACGCCCATGGGGATCGCCGCCGTGCGGCGGATGCAGGCGGGCGCGAGCGCGGCCACGGACGAGGTGTGCCGCCTGATCGTGATGAACACGGCGTCGATCCAGCTGCTGCCGACCACCGTCGCCGCCCTGCGCGCGTCGCTTGGCGCGGAGAACCCCTTCGACCTGCTTCCGGCCGTATGGATCACCTCGGTGTTTTCCGTGACGCTCGGGCTGGCGGCCGCAGCGCTGCTGCGCAGGCGCCATGCTTGAGCTGATCGTCCCGTGCGTGCTGCTGCTGGTCAGCCTCGCGGCGCTGCGCGGCAAGCACGACGTTTACGGCGCGCTTTTGGACGGCGGCAGGGACGGGCTGCGCCTGCTGCTGACGATCACGCCCGCCCTTGTGATGCTGCTGACGGCCGTTGGGATGCTGCGCGCGTCGGGCGCGCTGGACGCGCTGGTGCGGCTGCTCACGCCCGCGGCGCGGCTGCTTGGCCTGCCGCCGCAGACCCTGCCGCTCGTGCTGCTGCGCCCCTGCTCGGGCAGCGCGGCGCTGGCCGTGGGCGCGGAGCTGATGGCCCTCTACGGGCCGGATTCGCTCGTGGGGCGGACGGCAGCGGTGATGCTCGGCAGCACGGAGACTACATTTTATGTGCTGTCTGTCTACTTTTCCGCCTGCGGCATCCGCAAGGGGCGCTACGTTCTGCCCGCCGCGCTGATCGCCGATCTGGCTGGCTTTCTGGGCGCGGCGCTAAGCGTGCGGCTCCTCTGGCACGGGTGATGCACGGCTCTGCCGCCGCACAGGAAGCCCCCGCGGGCGCGCGGGCTGAAAATACAAGGCGCTTCCCGAAACTGTCGGGAAGCGCCTGTTGTCATTTCTTCTTTTTTTGCGGAACGGCGCGTTTGCAGATGGCAATTATGAAGTCCCATAAGTTGACGGCACCGATAAACAGGACGATCGCGCCGAGAATGGTGCTGCCCGTGTCCTCGGGTAATACGTTGCCTAAAACACAGGCAAGGAAGAACAGCGCGACTTTGCTGATGCCGCGCCATGTTCTGCCCGCGTAGAAATCGTGCGTGCCGAAGATGCCGAACAGGAGGGCAAGAATGGCGTATACGGCTACGGAGCTTTTCTTTGCCGTCTGCGCGGGTTGTGCGGACGCGCTGTCGCGCAGGATGCAGAAGCACTCCTTCGACTCCTCGCCGTTGAGGGTGAAGGTGGCGCGGTAGCTGCCTACGGGCAGGTCGGGAGAGAACTGCCAGTAGTAACCGTAAAGCGTCTTCCCCGCCTCCAGTCCGACGGTCAGCTCCCGCCGGTGTACCTCCACGCCGGTCAGCGCGTTGGTCACGGCGGCGCGCAGCCGGAAGGTGCGCGGCACCGGCGACTCGTTCATTTCCAGCCGGAAGGTGATGCCGCAGAAATGCCTTCGGTCGAAGCTGATCTCCGGCACGGAGGAGATCTGCGGGTCGCTTGGCGAGATCGCGCCGTGCGCCGAGATCTTGCGGATATAGGTCGTCTGCTGCGTCGGCGGAGCGGCGGGCGGAGCGGCCGGTTCGGGCTGCTTCGTGCCGATGAGTTTTGCAATGCCGTGCAGAAGATCCTGCTCAAAGCCGATGGCGGAGAGATTCTGCGCCTGTAGCGCGTGGAACTCCTCCGGCATATCGTAGGGGCTCATGTCACGGTAGCAGGGGATGAGATACTTTCCCTCCTGCATCATGCTCAGATAGCGGCTCCACTCATTCTTGACCCAGACGGCGGTGAAGTACTCCGGCTTTGTGCCGAGCACCAGCATCACGC
>USIH01000166.1 GCA_900554705.1 uncultured Eubacteriales bacterium | reverse complement strand
TGACTGGCTGGCGCAGCTGTATAATCCGAAGAAGTATTCGCCCGCCACGATCGACTTTGTCGATGTCGCCGGTGTTGCCAAGGGCGGCAAGTCCAGCGCGATCTTGCAGAACATCCGGCAGACCGATGCGCTGGTGCACGTGGTGCGCTGCTTTGACAACGCGCTCCTGTTTACCGACCCTGCCGATGCCCGCGCGGACGCGGAATCTCTTGATCTGGAGCTGATCCTGTCGGACATTGAAGTCGTGGAGCGCCGTCTGGACAAGGCAAACAAGAATCTCAAGGGCGGCGACAAGAAGTACAAGCACGAGGCCGAAATGTGTCAGGCGCTTCTGGATCACCTGTCCGAGGGCAAGCCCGCGCGCAACTTCCCCTTCACCGACGAGGACAAGGACATTTTGCAGGACGGCGGACTGCTCACCGTCAAGCCGATCATCTACGCCGCAAACCTTGACGAGGACGGCATGGCGGACTACCGCAACAACGCCCAGTTTAAGGCACTGAGCGAGCTTGCATCCGAGCAGGGCGCGGCCGTGCTGCCCGTCGCGGCAAAGTTTGAAGAGGACATTCTGGACATGAGCGACGAAGAGGCCGCCATGTTCATGGAGGATCTCGGGCTGACCGAACGCGGTCTGGACCGTCTGATCAAGACCTCCTATGAGCTGCTTGGCTACATCTCCTTCCTCACGGCAGGCCCCGACGACGTGCACGCTTGGACGATCGTGCGCGGCAGCAAGGCACCCAAGGCCGCCGGCAAGATCCACACCGACATTGAGCGCGGCTTCATCCGCGCGGAGGTCGTCGCCTTCGAAGACCTCAAGGCGTGCGGAACGATGGCCGCAGCAAAGGCGAAGGGACTTGTGCGCAGCGAGGGCAAGGAATACATCATGAAGGACGGAGACATCATAAACTTCCTGTTTAACGTGTAATATGCAAAGAGGCGCGCTCCCCCAAACGGGGAAGCGCGCCTCTTTTGTCGGTGTCGGTACAGCTCCGTCTGCTCCCCGTCCGGATTGACAAACGAGCGGACGAAAGAAAAGCCGAAACGCCGTAAAATACGCGTCCCATGTTCATGCACATCACCGCTTCGTTAAAGGCCAGCGCTTCGTAGTCCTTCCTGTCTTCCGCGACAAATTTTTCATGCCGCAGCATCCGCGTCTTCCTCCTTTTCATAAACGGCGCGCACATCGGCGCGGCAGCGCCAGATGGTCAGATAGCACACGAGCAAGGTAAACGCACCGCCGAGCGTCAGGCACAGGCGGTAGTCCAACACTTCGCCCAGCGCACCGATGAGCAGGCAGAAGACGCTGTAGGCCGCCGTGTCGAGCATGCCGGAAAACGCGTTGACACGCGCGCGCAGCCGCTCCGGAATGTACCGCTGTACCGCCGCCCGACGCATCGTCGCGCTGTTCGTCCCAAGAAAGCCGCACAGTGCGCGGTTTGCCAGCATCGCGCCATAGGGCAGCCACAGCAGGCACATATCCATCAGCTCATAAACCTGATAAACACAGAACGCGAACGAAAACTTTCGTTTCGGCGGGATCGTCACGCGATACTGCACCGCACCGCCCAGCGTGCGGCCGAGAAATTCCGCAACGGAAAACAGAGCATACATATGCGCCGTCATGCCGGGCATCGTGCGGAAGAACGCGACCATCAGCGGAGCGTAGCCGCCTGCGACACCGTTTGTCACCGCCATATAGGCATAAATGCTGCGCAGGCCGCGCTCCTGTCGGAGATACACCAACGCCTCCCGAACATCTCTGCGCCAGAGCCGGAAAGAATACGCCTCCTCCGTCCGGCACGTTTCCGGCACGCGGATGCCGCTCTCCGTAACGGCCGCCGCAACGGAAAGTCCGCCTTGCAGCACCAGCAGCAGCGGCACGCCGAGCGTATCCATCAGCACCGCCCCAAGCGGCATCATCAGCACTCTCAGCAGCGGGTAGAGCATGGACGACACCGCGTAGCCCTTCTGCTCCATACCCTCCGGTATCAGGCTGGGATAGATGCTTTCGTAGGCGAGCTGATCGAACGACCCAAGGCACGCAAGCAGAAGCGACACGGCAAGGTAGCCGACATAGGAAAACGAAAAGCGCAGCAGATAGCAGCCCATCAGGATATAAATTACACCGTTTAGCAGATCGCCGCCAACCAAAAAGGGTTTTCGCGGCATACGATCCATATGCGGCGCGATAAAAAGCGGCAGGATAAACTGCGGCACAAGCTGGATGGCAACGATCAGTGCCGCGGCAAGCGTGCTTCCCGTCTGGTCAAACACCAGAAACGACAGCGCAAAGCCGCCCGCGATCCCGCCTGCCGCGCCCATCGCGGTTGCAAGCGTGATGCGTGTAAAGTCCTTTGTCCAAAGCCTTGGTTTCATCCCTCTTCACCTCGGCTTTATCATAGCACACATTTAAGCGAAATTAAAGTGGGCTATTTTGAGAAAATTTTCTCATCAATTACTATTAAGCTCCACAATCTGGAGAGTAAGAGGAAATTCTCGTATTAGCTCGTAGGCCTGCTTATACTTTCGGTTCGCCTGATACCATTGCAGCACCCACGGCAGATGGAAAGCGGCATAGCCGATGGGGAGTTTCGTGCGGCAGTCGCGGAAGCAGCCGAGCAGTGCCTCACCATAGGCCGGATCGGAGAGATAGTCCGGATGCTCCAGCCGGAAACGAACCAAGTCGCACATACGCGCCGCAAGCGCCTCTTCGACTGCCTCGCACGGCGCTTCGTGCGCTCGATCCAGCGCGGCAAGTGCTTCGTCGCGCCGTCCCAGTCCCTCGCAGCACAGCGCCAGCTTTTGCAGGTGCATTTTGTCGTTCTGCGCGTGCTCGCTGAAATACGCGTATGCCTTGGCATAATCGCCGGTCTCCAAACAGACCGCCGCGCGGTTGTAGGCGATCGTATCAAGGAACACCCGCGCATTGAGGGAGCGGGCAAGGCGCTCTGCAACGGCATAGTGGCGCTCCATGTTCCGCACATCCGTCAGGTTGCTGTAGTAATTGCCCATAAGGGTTCTGCTGTCGAGCATCAGCTCCGGGCAGCCCTCCGCAGCCGCAAGGTCATACGCCCTTTGCAGCAGCTCCAGCGCGTCAAACCTCCCGCCCTCATAGGCGCTTCTTCCCGCACGCAGGTAGAGATAGGCGCACGGGAAGATGCAGATCGCCTCGGCATACCGCCCCTGCAGCGCCCTTTGCAGAGCAAGACAGCGCGGCGAGAGAAACGGCTCGTATGCCTCATCGGCAGGCTTCGTGCGCAGTGCGGCAAGGAGTACCGCAAAATCAGCGCTGCACATCGCGCCTTCATCGGCCGCCTCGTAAAGGCGCGCCTTCAGCGCGTTATCGAGCCTTTCTGAAAAGAGCGCGTCGAGCCCTTCGCTAAGCAGGTCTCCCAGCGCGGCATCCTGCACCTTGAGTTCCAGACGCTCCGCCAGCAGAGAGACGATCTCCTTTGCGGGGCGCACCTTCCCCTGCTCGATTTTAGAAAGATAGGAGACCGCGCAGATCCCCTTGCACAGTCCTTCTTGGCTCCAGCCGCGCTTCATTCGTTCGCGGCGGATGAGATAACCGAAATACTCCATTGCGTTCACGCCCCTTTGCCGTCAGTATAGCAAAAAAACGTCAGCCTGAAAAGGGGCAAAAAATGACCGGCGGAGAGTTCTCTCCGCCGCAGCGTGTCGAAAAACCTTTTCGACACGCTGGGAGACTGCCAAAAAGGTTCGGA
>USIH01000165.1 GCA_900554705.1 uncultured Eubacteriales bacterium | reverse complement strand
AGCTGCACATTGACGCCGACATGGTCGTGCTGGCTGCCGCCATCGAGCCGGATAAGTCCGCGCGGCCGCTTGCCACGATGCTGACGGCCTCCATGGACACCAACGACTTTTTCACCGAGGCCCATCCGAAGCTCCGCCCGGTCGAAAGCCCGACGGCAGGCGTGTTCCTGTCCGGCATGTGCCAGGGGCCGAAGGATATCCCCGAGACGGTCGCGCAGGCGTCCGCCGCAGCCGCGAAGGTCATCGGCCTTCTGTGCAAGGACAGCCTGACCTGCAACCCGTGCGTGGCGCAGCCGGATGAGATGATGTGCAACGGCTGCTCCAACTGCGAAAAGGTCTGCCCCTACGGCGCGATCACGTACATTGACAAGGAATTCAGAGGCCCGAACCGCACGACGCTCGTGCGGCGCGTGGCGCAGGTCAACCCGGCAGTCTGTCAGGGCTGCGGCGCGTGCACGGTCGCCTGTCCTTCCGGCTGCATGGATCTGCGCGGCTTCTCCAATCAGCAAATTCTCGCGGAGGTGGATGCCATATGCAAGTGACCGATTATCAGCCGACGATCGTCGCCTTCTGCTGCAACTGGTGCTCCTATGCCGGTGCAGATCTGTCGGGCACGAACCGTCTGAGCTATCCGGCAAACGTGAAGATCATCCGAATCCCCTGCTCCTGCCGTCTCAACCCGATGTTCATCCTGCGCGCCTTTCAGCGCGGTGCTGACGGCGTGATCCTCTGCGGCTGCCATCCCGGCGACTGCCACTACACGAGCGGCAACTATTTTGCCCGCCGCCGTATGACGCTCCTGTTCTCCCTTCTGAGCCATCTCGGGCTGGAGCGCGAGCGTGTGCGCGTCGAGTGGGTCTCCGCCGCTGAGGGCGCAAAGTTCGCCGTGACCATGAACGATTTTGTAAAAACGGTAGCCGCACTCGGCGAAAACCGCAGACTGGAGGACTTGAGATGCAAGGAGTAAAAGAAAAAGCTTTGCAGCTTCTGACCGAAGGCACGGTCACACGTGTGCTGGGATGGAAAACTGGCGAATTCTTCTATGATCTGACGCCCGCCGTTTTTGAAACCGTGCAGGAAGTAGACCGCGACTTCGTATTTAGCGATTTTTGCGGCGCAAATCTTTCGAAATATCTGATCGCGGAGAGCCGCAAGGACGGCAAGATTGCCGTTTTTCTAAAGCCCTGCGACAGCTATTCCTTCCAGCAGCTTTGGAAGGAGCACCGCATCGTGCGCGAAAACGTCTATGTCATCGGCGTCGCGTGCGACGGTATGTGCGACGCACAGGCGCTCCGCGCACTGGGCGCGGTCGGGCTGCGCTCCGTTAAAAGCGAAGGAGATACCGTCATCACGGAAACGTTCTATGGTGAAAAGCGCTTTGCGCGCAAGGATACTCTCTTGGGCAAGTGCCACACCTGCAAGAGCAAAAAGATCGTCTGCTTTGACGAACTGATCGGCGAAAACGGAGAGGTCGTGCCGGACTGCGGTCGTTTTGATGAGGTGGAGCGACTGGAAGCGATGACGGCGGAAGAGCGCTACACCTTCTGGCAGGGAGAGCTTTCCCGCTGCATCCGCTGCAATGCCTGCCGCAATGTCTGCCCTGCTTGCAGCTGCGAAAACTGCGTGTTTGACAACCATGACTCCGGTCTGGAAAACAAAGCCGCGGCAGACCCGTTTGAAGAACAGCTCTTCCATATCATCCGTGCATTCCACGTTGCTTCGCGCTGCACGGACTGCGGCGAGTGCTCTCGCGTCTGTCCGCAGCATATCCCGCTGCACCTGCTCAACCGAAAGATCATCAAGGACATCAACGTCCTATACGGTGACTATCAGGCGGGCGCGGATCTCGATACGATACCGCCGCTTTTGAACTATGACAAGAACGACGTCGAGCCGGACGCCGTGGAAGGAGGCCGTGCGAAGTGAAAACGATACCGCTCAGCCGCTTAGATACGCTGTTTGCCGCGATCGCACAGACGCATCAGCTCTACCTTCCCGTGGATGATCCCGCCGGTCAGGCGCAATTTACGCTCTGGCACGCGGGCGCGGTGCTTTCCCGTCGGCTCAACACCGTGCGCAGTGCAAAGGATCTGTTTTTCCCGCAGGTAGAGACACTCGTCGGCTTCCGTATGGAGGGGCAAAAGCTGGAGCTGCTTCAGCGGCGCGCCGAGACGACGCCCTTTGTGCTCTTCGGTGTGCGCGCCTGCGACTGCCGCAGTCTGGACATCCTCGACCGCGTCTTTCTCTCCGAGCCGACGGACACCTTCTATCAGGCGCGTCGCCAGATGGGCACCGTCGTCACGCTTGCCTGCACGCAGCCGGAGGAGACCTGCTTCTGCTCGAACTTCGGTATCGACGCGTCGCAGCCGCAGGGCGACGTGAGCTGCTGGATGGATGAAACGACACTTTACTGGCAGGAAAATACGCAAAAAGGCGCCGAACTGACCGCGCTGCTTCCGCTGCAAGACGGCGGCGACGCAGCGTCCGTACAGGAGGCGGCACGCACCGCGCAGGAGCGTCTGCCGCTTCACGGGCTTTCCCTCTCCGCCTTCGGCGCGGGCAGGACGGCCGCGCTGTTTGACCGGCCGGAATGGAAAGAGCTGAGCCAAGCCTGTCTCGGCTGCGGCACCTGCACCTTCGTCTGCCCCACCTGTCAGTGCTATGACATCAAGGAATTTGACACCGGAAAAGAGATCCGCCGCTTCCGCTGCTGGGACAGCTGTATGTACTCCGATTTCACGAAGATGTCGGCAGGTCAGCCGCGTCCGACGCAGACCGAACGCTTCCGCCAACGCTTCATGCACAAACTCGTCTATTTTCCGGAAAACAACGACGGCCTCTTCGGCTGCGTAGGCTGCGGCCGCTGTCTGTCGAAGTGCCCGATCCATATGAATATCGTAAAGGTCATCAAGACCCTTGGGGAGGCTGAAGCATGATACAAGACCCTCTCATTCCCATGCTCGCGCAGGTTACTGCCGTACGCGTCGACACACCGGACGTTAAGACCTTCCGCGTCGTCGACCTCGACGGCAAAAAACCGTTTGTCCACATTCCCGGGCAGTGCGCGATGCTTTCCGTGCCGGGCGTCGGCGAGGCGCTGTTTTCCATTACCTCCTCCCCGACCGAGCCGGACTTTCTGGAGTTTTCCATCAAAAAATGCGGCTGCGTGACCAATTGGCTGCACGCCTTAGAGGCGGGGCAGCAGATCACGCTGCGCGGCCCCTACGGCAACGGTTTTCCGGTCGACACCGCCTTTGTCGGAAAAGACCTGCTGTTCATCGCAGGCGGTATCGGCCTCGCACCGCTGCACTCGGTCATCAATTACTGCCGCCATTTCCGCGACCGCTACGGCAAGATCGACATCGTGTACGGTTCGCGCTCAAAGGAAGATCTCGTGGACTATGCGGAGATCCTCAACGATTGGTGCAAGGAGGACGGCATTTCCGTCCATTTGACCATCGACCGCGAGGAGGAAGGCTGGGGCGGCCACGTCGGCTTCGTTCCGAACTACGTAAAGGAGCTTGGCTTCACGACGGATAAGACCGTCGTCATGTGCGGCCCGCCGATCATGATCAAATTCACCTTGGCGGGTCTGATGGAGCTGGGCTTTGCGCGCGAACAGATCTACACAACGATGGAACTGAAGATGAAGTGCGGACTCGGCAAATGCGGGCGCTGCAACATCGGCTCGAAATACGTTTGCAAAGACGGGCCGGTATTCCGCTTCGACCAGCTCGACGCGCTGCCGGATGAGTATTAAGGAGAGATGAGCATGAATGTAAGCGTTTTCCTCTTTGGTAAAAAATACGATGTCCCCGATGG
>USIH01000164.1 GCA_900554705.1 uncultured Eubacteriales bacterium | reverse complement strand
CTGCACCACCGGCATGAACAGCATGCACGAAAGGCCCGCGGTAAATCCGCCGTTATAGAGGCAGAACGCGCCGTGCAGCAGCGGGACGCCGGTGACGAGACAGTAATGCAGCGCGCCCGCGACGATCCCCCAGAGGGGGCCAAAGCGGCCGCTGATGGGGGAAAGCCCGTTTGCAAAGCACAGCCCGATGAGGATCGCCTGCGCGTCGAGCGTCAGCTTGAAGTCAGTCTCCGGCAGCGCGCCGGATACGAGCCGCAGGAGCATCGACGCGGCAACGTAGCCCAGAATAACGGGCAGCACATTGCGCGGGTGAGAGCCGGAGCAGCAGGTGGCGAGCATACAGAAGATGCACCCGAAGGTCACGCCGTTGAACACGGCGCCATTTCCGGAGAGCAGCGCGACCAGATCATAATACGCAAGGATGAACAGACCAAAGACGCCGACGTTCATGAGCATCGCGGCGGGGCCGTACTTCTGCGAGAAGTCGACGCCGTAGCCGGAGTCCTTCAGCAGCGACAGGTAGTCCTTCGGCTTGCAGCCGAACAGCAGCGCAAAGACGATGCACAGCCCGAACAGGCTCAGGCAGAAGACATTGACTGCCGTGGGGGCGGCGTAGGTCAGGAGCGTTGTTGCACCCGTGCCGTTGCCGCGCGCCGCGCCGATCACGCCGTAGAGCAGAAAATGCAGAAAAAAGGCGGTCATGCCGACGGGAAGGGCGGCCGAGTAGAGGTCAAAGCCCTTGTGGATCGAGGCCGACGCCGCCAATCCGGCGGGCAGGAAGAAGCCGATGACGAGGCCGACCAGCAGCGCGAGCAGCACGCCCTGCCAGTGGAAGCCCACCGCCTCCGCGTGCGGATAGGCCAGCAGCAGGTCGGAGATCAGCGGCGCAAGGCCGGTCGTAAAGAGCATGGCGTTGACTTGCGTGCCGAGCCGCACCTTCTTGACAAGGCAGTACAGCGCGACGCCCGCAAAGCCGAACCAGAGGTTGAGAAGGTTGATCCCCCAGAAGGAGAAACCGGCCGTGAGCAAAAACGCGATGACCGAGGCGGCGTTTGGCTTGGCTGCGGGCAGGCGGAACAGCGCCGTCATGACAAGGCAGATCAGTCCCGCGTTGAGAAACGCACCCGCGTAGCCGCCGTAGCTGGGGTCAAAGTAATTGGTGGGGATCTTCGCCGTCTTTGAGGCAATGCGCCAAAGCCCCTGAAGCATCTCACTGCGGTCGGGCATACAGACCGCGCCGATGAGGAAGGCACCCGCGAAGCAGGCAAAGAGCAGACGAAGAAAATCGGAAGGTTGCTTTTTCATGAACGTCCCTCCCAACCGGACTTAGCGCTCGGCCGCTTCGATGACGTGCTTCATCAGCACGGAGGTCGTCACACTGCCCACGCCGCCGGGCACGGGCGTGATGGCCTCCACGATCGGCTCGATCTCATCGAACACCGCGTCGCCCGCGATCGCGCCGAGGCCGCCCTTGGCATTGGGCTTGTTCGCGTCCCAGTTGATCGAAACGTCGATGACGATCTGACCCGGGCGGACAAAGTCCTTCGTCAGGGAGCCGAGGACGCCCGCAGCAGAGACCAGAATGTCCGCGTTGCGGCAGATCTCGGCCGTGTTCACGGTCTTCGTGTGGCAGACGGTGACGGTGGCGTTCTTTGCCATGAGCATCATGGCGGCGGGCTTGCCGACAACGAGGCTGCGCCCGATGACCACGGCGTTCTTGCCCTTGCAGTCGATGCCGTAGTAGTCCAGGATCTCCATGCAGGCGGCGGGAGTGCAGGGCGCAAAGCCCAGATCCGCACGGCCTTCAAACACACCGGCGTTGGAGAGGTCCGTCATGCAGTCGATGTCCTTCTTCGGATCGAGCCGGTTACAGATCTCGTCGGTATCCGCCTTGAGATGCTTGGGCAGCGGGCGGAACATCAGAACGCCGTGAATGGCGGGGTCGGCGTTGAGCTTGTCGATGACGGACAGCACTGCTTCCTTGGAGGCATCCTCCGGCAGGAGGAACTTCTTGACCTCAATGCCGATCAGCTCGGCGCGCTTGCTTGCGCCCTTTTCGTAGGAAAGGTCGCTGGGGTTCTCGCCGATGCGCAGAATGCCGAGCGTCGGCGTGACGTCCTTTTCCTTCAGCGCGGCAGCGCGTTCGATGAGTTTCGCGTTCAGGGCGTCGGTGACTTCCTTGCCCAAAAGCAGTTTTGCCATAGTATTTCTCCTCTTTTCTTACTTGAAGAAGCCGCTCTTCACGGTTTCAAAGATCTTGTCGGCCAGTTTTCCGTAGCCGTCGAGCATCGCAAGGCACTTTGCGTTCAGCTCGTCCGCGTAGGCGCGGTTTTTCAGCGTCTTGGTGTTGATAAACACATTCAGGGACGCTGCCTGAAGCGCAGATTTGACGATCACCGCGCCGCAGCCCGCATCGGAAACGGCAAGACGGCTGCCCTTGTCGGCAAAGGTCTTGATCGCGTCGAGCGCCTGACAGCACAGCTCCATGATGCGCACCGGCACCTTGCAGGCGATGACGGTCGCCTCCTCCAGCACGGCCTCGCGGGAGGGGTCGTCCTTGGGGATCCCGTAAGCCTTTGCCAGCGGCAGGAAGCCTTCGGCATCGGCGGGCACCTGATCCAGAAGCTCGGCCTGCAAAGTGTCGCATTTTTTCATCAGGGCGACGATCTCGGCCTCGACGTCGGCATATTTCTTCTTGCCCACGGTCAGAGCACCGACCATGTTGCCCAGCGCCGTGCCGATCGCGCCGACCAGCGCGGCAGCTCCGCCGCCGCCGGGGGCAGGCTCGTTGGAAGCCAGAACCGTGACAAATTCACGGCAGGATTTTGTGGTCATATCCATAGCGATTACTCCTTATGTATCTTACTTGATGTCGTCCTGCGAGATGGGGAGCGGGGAGATGACGGGTCTGCCGTCGCGGTCGAGCAGAACAGTCAGTCCCGCGCCGTAGCCCGCGTTGTGGTAGAAATAGTTGACGCCGGTCACGGTGTCCACCCAGATCTCGCTGCCGGACAGCTTGCCCTCCGCGAGAATGCGGACAAAACGTTTGTCTTTTGCCATGGTGGTTCTCCTCCTTGCGGCTTGCTTTGAAAAACTCCGGCGGGGAGCCGCCGGAGTTTCGGATGGTTCGTTGGAACCGGAAATCCCTGAGATCAGAACAGGCCGGAGACCTTACCCGTCTCGGTGTCCACGTCGATGCGGCGATAGGCCGGATCGGAGCTGGTGCCGGGCATCATGGAGATGGTACCGGCCATCGGGCAGAGGAACTTCGCGCCGCCGTACTCCAGAATGTCGCGGATGGCGAGCCGCCAGCCGGTGGGAACGCCCTTCTTCGTCGGGTCGTCGGACAGGGACAGATGGGTCTTGACCATCATGGTGCAGTAATCGGCGTACTTGGGATCGCTCTCGAAGCGCTTGGCCTTCTCCACCGCCAGAGGCGCCCAATCCACGCCGTCAGCGCCGTAGACCTCCTTGGCGATCAGCTCAACGCGCTGACGCAGAGGCATATCCAGATCGTACAGGAACTTGACCTCCACGGGCTCCTCGCAGGCCTCCACAACGGTCTTGGCCAGCTCGATAGCGCCCTCGCCGCCGAAGCGCCAATGGTTGGACTCGGCGCAGCGGATGCCGCGCTCCTGGCACAGCTTCTTCAGCAGGGCGATCTCGGCGTCGGTGTCGGTGTAGAAGCGGTTGATGCAGACGACCGGGTTGATGCCGGACTTCTTGATGGTGTTCACATGGTGGAACAGGTTGCAGGTGCCCTTCTCCAGCAGCTCCAGGTTCTCCTCAGTATACTCCTTGGGCAGAGGTGCGCCCGGGGTAACCTTCGGGCCACCGC
>USIH01000163.1 GCA_900554705.1 uncultured Eubacteriales bacterium | reverse complement strand
GCTTTGCGGTTCTTCCCGGATTTATGCCTTTGTCCAGCTTGTGCCTTCCTTCGAATCCTTAAGCGTAACGCCTTTTTCTGCAAGCTCCGCACGAATTTCGTCCGCACGGGCATAGTTTTTGTTCTTTTTTGCCTCTGCGCGTTCGCGAATGAGTCCTTCAACATACCGAACAAACTCATCCGAATGCTCTTCCGCAGTGTTCGTGCCGCCCGAAAGCAGATTAAGTGAAAGCACCCTGTCAAAATCCGCAATAATTGCACGTTTTGTCGCGCCGTTCACATCCGAATCCTTCAGAAGATCGTAAAGCACCGTCAAACCGAGTGAAGTGTTCAAATCGTTGCCCACTTTTTCGATAAAGCGGCGGCGGTAATCTTCAAACTGTGCAGCATTCGTTTCGCCCTCTTGAGGTATGCCCGCAATGCGGTTGAGCAGCCTTTCGTAAGCAGCTTTTGAATTATCCAGCGTATCGTAGCTGAATTCAAGCGGCTTTCTGTAATGGCTTTGCAGGCAGAACATTCTGTATACAAGAGGGTCGTAACCCTTTTCCTGCAAAACGGAAACCGTCAGGATATTGCCCTTCGACTTGCTCATTTTGCCCTCACGGTCATTCAGGTGCTGAACATGGAACCAGTGGCTGCACCACGGATGCCCGACGGCCGCTTCACTCTGCGCAATTTCGTTTGTGTGATGCGGGAAAATATTGTCCACACCGCCGCAATGCAGGTCGAGATACTCACCGAGATACTTCATGCTGATTGCAGAGCACTCGATATGCCAGCCGGGATAGCCGACGCCCCACGGGGAGTCCCATTTGAGCGCCTGATCCTCAAACTTGGACTTTGTAAACCAGAGGACAAAGTCGTTTTTGTTTCGCTTGTTCGCGTCCTCCTCCACGCCCTCGCGGACGCCGACCTCGAGATCTTCCTCGTTATGGTCGTTAAAGACGTAGTACTTTTCCAGCTTGGACGTGTCGAAGTAAATATTGCCGCCTGCCGGATAGGCATAGCCCTTGTCCAGCAGCGTCTGGATCATGTGAATATACTCGGCAATGCAGTTCGTCGCCGGTTCCACGACGTCCGGCCGTTTGATGTTCAGCTTTTCGCAGTCGGCAAAGAAGGCGTCGGTATAGAACTTCGCGATCTCCATGACGGACTTATGCTCCCGCTTGGCACCCTTGAGCATTTTGTCCTCGCCGGTGTCGGCATCGGAGGCAAGGTGGCCGACGTCTGTGATGTTCATCACGCGCTTGACCGGATAGCCCTCGTAGCGCAGCGCCTTTTCCAGCACGTCCTCCATGATATAGCTGCGCAGATTTCCGATGTGCGCAAAGTGATAGACCGTCGGCCCGCAGGTGTACATTTTCACGATGTCGGGATGATTGGGAACAAACAGCTCCTTCTTGTGGCTCAGGGAATTATAAAGATACATTTTCCTTCTCCTTCATTTGTTTTTCGAGGGCTGCAAGCCGCTCGGTCAAATAATCCAGCTCCGCACGGATGGGGTCCGGCGTGTGGATATGGTCCAGTTTTTCACCGTTCAGCCGCACCACGCGTCCGGGGACGCCGACGACGGTGGAGTTGGGCGGAACTTCCCGCAGGACAACGGAATTTGCCGCGATGCGCACGTTATCGCCCACCCGAAACGGGCCGAGCACCTTCGCGCCGCTGCCCACCATCACGTTGTTGCCCAGCGTCGGGTGCCGCTTTCCGCGCTGCGCGCCGGTACCGCCGAGGGTGACGCCCTGATAGAGCAGGCAATCGTCGCCGATCTCCGCCGTTGCGCCGATGACGATCCCCGTTCCGTGGTCGATCACCAGCCGACGTCCGATCGTCGCCGCCGGATGGATCTCCACGCCCGTGCGGCGCTTGGCGATCTGGGAGATCCAGCGCGCCAAAAACTTGCAATGATGACAGTATAACCAGTGCGCAATGCGATAATAGATCTGCGCGTGCAGACCGTTATACAGCCAGAAGACCTCAAACTTGCTTCTTGCCGCCGGATCGTTGCGCTGATAGGCCTCTATGGTTTCTTTTAACCGCACATTCTCGCCTCCAAATAAAACACCGCCTCCGGAAAAACTCCAGAGGCGGTGGGTACCGCGGTTCCACTCTGATTTCTTACTTGACAGTTACGCTGTCGGCGGGGTCTCCCCTTCGCTCCCGGGCGCACTTCTTCCGCGTCGCGCCGCATCCGCTTTCAGCCGGTGACGGATGCTCTCTGCCGCGCGTGGGACGGAATACTCTTCCCGATCACTGCGATATTCACTGTCAGTATATTACCATTTCAGCGCTTTGGTGTCAAGTTTTTTCCTGCCCGAAACTACTTCAGGACATCCTTGTTTTTCACAAAGTATTCCACGCCGGAATAGAGCGTCGTCAGCGCGATCAGGCCGACGATGACCCAGCAGAGGATGTCCGTAAAGCGCGCGCAGACGTGCGCATTGAGCAGGTCGCCAAAGTAGGTGCCGTCGACAAAGAGCAAAATGCACAGGCCCGCCATGGTCACGGCGGTCTTGACCTTGCCGGAATGCGCGGCGGCGATCACGCGCCCCTTGCCGGAGGCGACCATACGTAGCCCACTGACGGCGAACTCACGGAACAGGACGATCATCAGCGCCCATGCGGGAAAGCGCCCCCACTGGCAGAACATCGTCATCGCCGAGAGCACCAAGACCTTATCCGCCAAGGGATCGAGGAACTTTCCAAGATCCGTGACCTGATGATACCTGCGGGCGATCTTGCCGTCGATCATATCGGTCAGGCTTGCAAGAGCAAAGACGCCCAGCGCGACAAAGCGCCAAGCGGGCGCGCACTGCGAAAGATACATACACAAAAGAAACACGGGGATGAGTACCAGACGTACCATCGTAAACTTTGTGGCTGTCGTCATTTTTCTTCCTCCCGTCCGGTCAGATCGCCGTCAGACACGCCTTCGATCCTGACCTGCACGAAATCGCCGATCCGCACCGGCTCCTGCGCCGTAAAGAGCACCCGTCCGTCAATTTCGGGCGAGTCGGCATAGGTTCTGCCGACATAGCGCTCCGTCTGCGGGTCATAGGCCTCACAGAGCACCTCAAGGTTCTTTCCAATCATTTTTTCGTTATATTCGTCCATAATGCGCGATTGGAGCTGCCCGATCAGTTCCGCGCGGTGCACCGCCGTTTCTTCGTCCGGATGCTCCATACGCGCGGCCGCCGTTCCCTCCTCCGGAGAGAACGGGAAAACGCCGACGCTATGATGCAGGAACGCGGGCTTTTAACCGACAAGGGCAACCCGTCCGTTTCGGGCATAGCGGAGCAAAACGATTATCTTACGCCGCTGCTCTTAAAACGGCTTTCATTTAAACTTCAATTCCGTGAAAACAGCTTTGAATGTGTACGGAATACATACTTAAAAATGTATTCCGAAAAGGATTACACAGGAATGTTTTTGTTCACCGTTTTAATGTACGGGCTTATAGGGTGGCGGACGCCGCTTAATTTAAACCTAATGTCCTCCCGCAAAGAAATGCTTAAAATCTTTTTCGGGGAATTTATACGGACGCTTGAAGACTTTAAACCGAAACGGAGCGCAAGATATGGGGAAAAAGAAGAATAGGCTTTTAGGTTTTCTGTGCTTTGCCGCCGTTCTAATTCCGCTTTTCTCGCTTAATGTTTTCGCCGCGGGTGAGGATATTTTCACCTTGGGCGACAAAATAATCCGTGATGTATACAATCATATTGCCGGCGACGGACGGGAGTATGTGATCACAGACGAGACAGCCCTGAAACTTCGTTCCGAAGATGGACGCTTTATCAAAGATGTAGATATCTCTCTGTTCATCAATGATCTGCCAAACAAAAAAGACACCCGTTGTTTTTCTACAACGGATGCCAGCGGAAGCACATCTCAGGCTGCCGGTATCATTGAAGGAATAGAAGCCGGAAGTAATGTTTTTCTTCTGGATGAAGATACTTCTGCC
>USIH01000162.1 GCA_900554705.1 uncultured Eubacteriales bacterium | reverse complement strand
TCCTGGGCGAGCTCATCGCCGCGCCGCTGCTGGCAAAGGCGATCGGCTTGGACTGCCCGAAGGCCGCCGTCGTATTCGGCGGGCTCATGGGAACAAAAAGCGGCACCATCGCGGGTCTTGCCGCAACGGATGAATCGCTCGTCCCCTATGGCGTGCTGTCCACGGCGTTTTACACGGGCTTCGGCTGTCTGCTCTGCCCCTCCGTATTCTATGCGCTCGTTCGTTTGCTTGTCGGCTGAATCGTAACAGGAGGATTTTGAAATGTCGGATTTTGCGGGACAGACCGTTCTCATCACCGGTGCGGGCGCGGGCATTGGGCAGGCCGCTGCTTTGCGTTTTGCCGCGCTTCACGCGCGCGTTGCCGTAAACTCCTTCACCGAGCGCCACGCGGAGGAGACCGTGCGCCGCATTCGGAATGCAGGTGGGATCGCCATGTCCGCAGCGGGCGACGTGTCTGACGAAAAAAGCGCGGAGCGCATCGTTTCCGAAGTCTGCCGCGCGTTCGGTTCTGTGGACGTTCTGGTCAACAATGCAGGGATCGTTCTGCCCGGAACGGTCGAAACGCTGGATCCCGCCGCATGGGAGCGCACGATGGCGGTCAATGTCCGCAGCGTGTATCTGATGTCGCGTCTCGTTCTGCCGCATATGCGGGAATGCGGCGGCGTGATCGTGAATGTCGCTTCCTCCGTCGCGCACCGCGGCGTTTCGGATCGCGCGGCCTATACCGCATCCAAGGGCGCGATCCTCGCTCTGACACGGGCAATGGCCGCAGACCTCATGCGCAGCGGCATTCGCGTCAACAGCGTAAGTCCCGGCACGACCGACACGCCCTCGCTCGCGGAACGTTTACAGGCGTTTGACGACCCTGAGGACGCAAGACGGCGCTTCATCGGCAGGCAGCCGATGGGCCGTCTCGGCACGGCGGAAGAGGTCGCCGCTGCGATCGTCTTTCTTGCAGCTCGCGACGCTGCGTTCATTACGGGAGCGGATCTTGCCGTCGACGGCGGCATGACCTGCTGACGCCGTGCTTCCCGCGCCCGCTATCGCCGGCGGGTCTCCTTTCGATTCACGATGCAGATACCGGCGCATACCAGCAAAAGCGCCGTGATGCAGCGCAGAGGCGAAACCTGATCTCCCTCCTTCAGCAGCAGCATGGACAGAAGTACGCCGAAAACCGGGTTGCTGAAACCGTAGACCGTGATGGTGGAAACGGGGTTGTATTTGAGCAGCATGCTCCAAAGCGAATATGCGACCGAGGAGATCAACGCCATATACAGCATGAGCGCCCATGCCGCCGGAGAAACCGGCCGCAGCGTCCCGCCTGCCGCGGCTCCCGCAAGCGCAAGCACCGCGCCGCCGATCAGGAATTGATACCCGCTCAGAACAACAGGGTTCTCTCGCGCGGAAAACTGCTTCACGAGCGAGGATGACGCGGCATAGGATGCGGCCGCAAGCAGTATGAAGCCCTCTCCGAGCAGGGTCACGCCGCCGCCCAAGCCGCTGCCGGTCAGATTGATGACGACAACGCCTGCAAAGCCGGCAATGCAGCCTAGGATCTTTCTGCCTGTGAGCGCTTCCTGATGCAGCAGCAGGCTGGAGATCAGGATCGCAAAAAAGGTATTGGAAGCCGTAATGATCGAGCCTTTGACGCCGCTCGTATGCGCCATGCCAATATAAAAGAAGAAATATTGCAGCACTGTCTGAAACAGGCAAAGCACGAGGACCATGCCCCAGGCGCTTCGCTTGGGCCATACGAACCGTTTCTCTCCGATACAGGCGAACAGAATCGCAAGCAGACCCGCGAGCGAAAACCGAACGCCCGCAAACAGCAGTTGGGAAGCCGTATCCGCCGCGTCGATCCGAAACAGCGCATAGCCGATCTTGACCGAGGGAAAGGCGCTGCCCCAAAGAAAGCAGCATAAGAGCGCGATGAGGCAAACGCGCCACCGTTTTGAAAAAATCTGCTGCGACCGCTGCATGTTTCCTCCGCGCCGCAGCATTGATTTCCGTTCAGCCGTGCTGCAACCAATTACCATTATAGCGCAGGACAAGCAATTTTTTCACCCGCCTTCCGTAATCTGGCATGCAATTCGAGCAGTCTTTTGTCGAAATCGTCTCTATCTTTAGTTGTGCTCGATTTCATGTGAAACAATTGAAAATTCTAAAGCCTTTCCATATAATCTGAATCGAAACAGCGATTCAAACGTCATTCATGATAGACTTTCTGTACGGAGGATCCCACGATGGACAAAACCGATATTGCGCTGCTTCAAATTCTTTCCAAAAACGCAAGCGTTACAGCCACGGAATTGACTTCAAAGGTCAATCTTTCCGTCCCCGCAATCAATAAGCGGATCTCAAAGCTGAAGGCGACCGGCATCATCCGCCGTGCGACCATCCTGACCGACCCCAAGCAGGTCGGTAAGCCGATCACCGCCTTTGTTCTCGTTGTGCTAGATCGCGTCGGGGACGCGGACGGGCTGACGCGCTATGTGCAGACCGATCCCGATGTGCTCGAATGCTATGCCGTTACCGGCGAGTACGATTATCTGCTCAAGATTTGCGCCGCGGACATTGAAGCGTTTGAAGAAAAGCTGCTCCGGCTGAAAAAAAGCAAGGGCGTTTCAAAGAGCCACACGCTGCTCGCCCTGCAGGAAAACAAATTCACCCCTTCCCCGCTCCCTGATTGATTCTGCGCTTTGCCGCAGATATCCAATACTCTGATGCCACAGAAAGGATTTTCCATGAAAGCACTATCAAACGTTGCAAAAACCGTCACAAACTCCCCGATCCGTCAAATGTTCAACCGGGCGCTCGGCATGTCGGACGTCATCAGCTTCACTGTCGGCGAACCGGATTTTTCTACGCCGCCGCACATCGTTGAGGCCGCCGTTGACGCGCTGCGCCGCGGCGAGCATCACTACACGCCCAACGCCGGCATTCTGCCGCTGCGCAAAGCTATTTCCGATTCCGTGGCGCGCTCCCACGGTCTCCGCTATGACCCGGAAACCGAGATCATCGTGACCGCGGGCGGCATGGAAGCGCTCATGCTGACCATGCTGACGATCCTCGATCCGGGCGACGAGATTATTTTGAGCGACCCCTGCTGGACAAACTATTCGCGGCAAGCTCTCATCTGCCACGCAAACCCCGTTTTCGTGCCCGTGGATGCAAGCACGAGCTTCCAGTTTGACCAGGCTGCCCTTGAAGCGGCGATCACCGACCGCACAAAAGCATTTATCATCAATTCGCCCGCCAACCCGACCGGCGGCATTGCGGATCTCGATACGCTGAAAAAGCTTGCGGAGGTCGCGATCCGTCACGATCTATATGTCATCAGCGACGAAGTGTACGCCAACCTGCTCTATGAGGGAAACGTTGCAAACAGCATCGCGACCCTTCCGGGCATGAAGGAGCGCACCATCATCGTGAACAGCTTCTCCAAGACCTATGCCATGACCGGCTGGCGCGTCGGCATGGCGCTGGGCCCCTCCGAGATCATCAAAAACATGGTCAAGCTGCAAGAGAACGTCGCAGCCTGCGTCAATTCCGCCGCGCAGTACGGTGCAATCGCCGCACTCGAAGGCACGCAGGAGCCGCTGCACGAGATGCAGCGCGCATATCAGCGTCGCCGTGAGATCATCGTGGACGGTTTTTCCAAGATCGCGGGGCTTGACTGCTTTGCACCGCAGGGCGCGTTCTATGCGCTCGTCAACATTTCCTCCACCGGCATGAGCGCGAACGAATTTGCGCTGGATCTGCTCGAAAAAGAGCGTGTCATCGTCGTGCCGGGCGATGCTTTCGGCCAGCGCAGCAACTGCTATGTCCGGCTGTCGTTTGCAACGTCGGAAGATAACATCCGCGAAGGTCTCAAACGCATCGGGCGATATATGGCGTCGCTCGAAAAATAAACAAAAACTGTTCTTGAGAGGAGAAGCGCAATGAACGCATACATCGAACGGGTACTGAAAGAGGTCCGGGAGAAGAACGGGAACG
>USIH01000161.1 GCA_900554705.1 uncultured Eubacteriales bacterium | reverse complement strand
GTCGACAAAGTCCGTCAGGCATGCGACGATGAAAATACCAAGCGCCCACCATCTCGCACCTGCGAAGTCCAGGTACAGCACCACTAAGAATACAGGGATCAGCGCAATGCGCATGATCGTTAATTTGTTTGCAGTTGTCATATCTCTCTTTCCTCCTGCCTTGCAAGGCTTTAAAATTATTCGACCGCTTCGCCGGTCAGCTCGCCGTCCATCGTGCCGGTCAGGCGCACGTTGACGAACTCACCTGCCATAATATCACAATTCGAAGAAAAGTAAATCTTTCCGTCAATATCCACGGACTCGGCGTAGCTGCGGCCGACAAAGGACTGCGCTTCCTCACTCCAGCCCTCGCACAGCACTTCGCGCACATCGCCGAGGACGGATTCATTGTATTCGTCGATGATATCGCTCTGCACGTCGACTAAAAGCTCCGTGCGGCGCTGGGCCTCCTCCATCGGAACGTGCTCCATCGTCGCGGCCTTCGTCCCCTCCTCGGGCGAGAACGGGAACACGCCCGCGCGCTCGATCTTCTCCTCGCGCAGGAAATCGCAGAGCTCTTCGAACTCCTTCTCCCCCTCGCCGGGCAGGCCGACGATCAGGCTCGTGCGGATCACAACGCCGTCGATACGCGCGCGCAGCTTTTCCATCAGGCGATCCAGCTCCGCGCGGGTGCCGCGCCGGTTCATGCGCTTGAGGATCTTATCATTGACGTGCTGAATGGGCACGTCGATGTAGTTTACGATCTTCTCCTCCGAGGCGATGGTGTCGATCAGCTCGTCCGTCATCAGCTCCGGATAGAGGTAGTGAATGCGGATCCAATGCAGCTTCTCGATGCGGCAGAGCGCGCGCAGCAGCTCCGGCAGCATCGGCTTGCCATAAAGATCCATGCCGTAGCGGCTGGTATCCTGTGCGATAACGATCAGTTCCTTCACGCCGTTTTCGGCAAGCGCCTGCGCCTCGTCGACGCAGTCTTCCATCGTGCGGCTGCGGTATTTGCCGCGCAGCGACGGAATGACGCAGTAGGAGCAGCGGTTGTCGCAGCCCTCCGCGATCTTCAAAAACGCGTAGTGCTCCGGTGTCGTCAGGATGCGCTCGGTCTCCTCCTGCGCCGCGTTGATGTCACCGAAGGTACACACCGTATCGCCGCGCAGCAAACGCTCCACGGCAGGCACGACCTCGCCGTAGCTTCCCGTGCCGAGCACGCCGTCCACTTCGGGCATTTCCGTCAGGATCTCATCCTGATAACGCTGCGACAGGCAGCCGGTCACAAGGATCCGTCCGACCAAGCCCTGCTGCTTCCACTGCCCCATGGCAAGGATATTGTTGATCGCTTCGCTTTTGGCAGAGTCGATAAAGCCGCAGGTGTTGATGATCACAACGTCTGCGCCCTCCGGCGACGGAAGGATCTCATAACCCGCCTGCTGCAAGAGGAACATCATCTGCTCCGCATTGACTTGATTTTTGGCACAGCCAAGAGAGATCATGCCAATCCGTTTTCCCATTGTTCTTGCCTTCCTTTATTCATCTTCCGGCGCATAGCGACTGAGCGCCTCTCGTATTTCCTGCCAGCTATGGCCGCGCCGCATCAGAGCATCGACAGCCTTCTTGCACGCCGCGCGATCCGGCGTCGTGCCGGCAAAACGCCGCCGCAAAAAGTCGTCGATCGCGTCCTCTCTGGGCGGAACGGCGGCGATCGCCTCCTCCCAGAGCGCTTTCGGGATACGCTTTTCAAAAAGCATCTGACGGATGCGCGCCTCGCCGTAGCCCTTTTGGACGCCGTTTCGGACGATCTGCTGCGCAACGCGGCTGTCGTCGAGCAGCTTAAGCTCTTTTAACCACTCAACTGCGTCCTGCGCGTCCTGTTCGCTCTCGCCCTTTGCAACCAGACGGTGGCGCAGCTCCGCGCTCGAGACCGCGCTTGCCGATATGATCCGCACCGCGCGCTCACGCGCACCGGCGCGCGCGGCATCCGCGCAAAGCGCCGCAAAGGACTGCTCCGTCAGCTCGTCGCCGACGCACAGCGCGTGATCCGCAAAGACGCTCGGCGTCAGAAGCAGTGTGCTTCCGTCAGAAAAGCGCAGCCGCAGCTTCTTTTGCGGTGAGCGTGTCTGCTCGACCGCCTCAATTCTCATCAAAATCGTCAGCCGCGATGTCTATTCCGCGCGCTGCGGGTCTGGGCTTGGAGCGGATGCTCTGCAACTGCGCCAAATGCTCGCGCACCTTGCGCTCCAGCTCGGCCGCAAGCTCCGGACGCTCCTGAATGTAGAGCTTCGCGTTGTCTCGTCCCTGTCCGATGCGCTCCTCACCGATGGAGAACCAGCTGCCGCTCTTGTTGACCAGTTCCAGCTCCACCGCCATATCCAGAAGCTCACCGTACTTAGAGATGCCCTCGCCGTACATAATGTCAAACACCGCCTCGCGGAACGGAGGCGCGACCTTATTCTTGATCACCTTGACGCGCGTGCGGTTGCCCACGACGTTGCCGCCCTCTTTGATCGTCTCGACCTTGCGGACGTCCAGACGCACGGAGGAATAGAACTTCAGTGCGTTGCCGCCGGTCGTCGTCTCGGGGTTGCCGTACATGACGCCGATCTTCATACGCAGTTGGTTGATGAAGATCACGATGCAATTCGTCTTTGCGATCGTACCGGCCAGCTTTCTCAGCGCCTGCGACATCAGGCGCGCCTGAAGGCCGACGAACGCGTCGCCCATCTCGCCTTCGATCTCCTGACGAGGCACCAAAGCCGCGACGGAGTCGACGACCACAACGTCGATCGCGCCGGAACGCACGAGCGCGTCGGTGATCTCCAGCGCCTGCTCGCCGGTATCCGGCTGGGAGACAAGCATCGAGTCAATGTCCACGCCGATGGCCTCGGCATAGACCGGATCGAGGGCGTGCTCCGCGTCGACAAAGGCGACCTCGCCGCCGCGCTTCTGCGCCTCGGCAAGCACGTGGAGCGCCAGCGTCGTCTTACCGGAGGACTCCGGCCCGTAGATCTCGACGATTCTGCCGCGCGGCAGGCCGCCGATCCCCAGCGCCGCGTCGAGCGCCAGCGAGCCGGTCGGGATGGACGCAATGTTCATCTCAGGCCTGTCGCCCAGACGCATGACCGAGCCTTTGCCAAAGCTCTTTTCGATCTGGTGCAGCGCCGTCTCCAGCGCTTTTTTCTTGTCCTCTGCGGGAGCCGGTGCTTCGTAGGAAGGTTTCTTTGTAGCCATTTTCAGCCTCTTTTCCGGGCAAGCACTGCCCTTGTAATATCTGCCGTATCTTTTCTCAGTTCTGTGATCTCATAACCGCTCTGCTCCAAGAGGGAGCAGACCGCATTTTCCTGCCCGATGCCGAACTCGAGGCAAAGCCAGCCCTTCGGCGTCAGTGCGGAAGTAAAGTTGCGCACGATCGCACGGTAAAAATCCAATCCGTCCAGTCCGCCGTCAAGCGCAAGTCTCGGCTCAAAGTCCCGCACAGAAGGATCCAGCGTCGCGATTTCGTCCGTGCGGATATAGGGCGGATTGGAGACGATCAGGTCAAACGTTCCCAAAAAGCTCTGCGCGGGCTGCAAAACGTCGATCGGCAGGCACTTAACGCGCGCGGTGAGCTTCTGATCCTGCACATTGCGGCGGGCAACACGCAGCGCCGCCTGAGACACGTCGCCGAGGGTGACGCGCGCGTCCTTCACACGGTGCGCTATGGCAAGTCCGATGCAGCCGCTGCCGGTGCAAAGATCCAGAATGCGCGGATTTTGCTCCAAGAACAGCGCCTTCTTCACCGCAAGCTCCGTCACGACCATCGTATCGTCGCGCGGGATGAGGACATCGGGCGTTACGGTGAGCGTCATGTCATAAAAATCCCACTGACCCAAAATATAGGGCATGGGTTCGCCTCTCAGATAGCGCTTGACGAAGGACTCCGCAAGCTCGCAGACCTCCTCCGAAGCGTAGACCGCTCGGTCGGAGATCAGCTGCTCCGGCGTTTTTCCGGAGGCGGCGCAGACCAGCTCGCGCGCGATGTTGGGCGCGAACTGTCCCTCCTTTGCAAGCAGGGCGCGGCGGGCGTCGAGATAGACGTCCGCATAGGTCTTTACCATCGGTCGT
>USIH01000160.1 GCA_900554705.1 uncultured Eubacteriales bacterium | reverse complement strand
CCGAACCTTTTTGGCAGTCTGCCAGCGTGCCGAAAAAGGTTTTTCGACACGCTGAAAAGGGGGTTGCCAACTGGCAACCCCCGTTTATGAACAGCCGACAAATTCTCATCGACCATCATGCTCTGGGATGGTATTTATTGTATACCGTCTTCAGGTTCTGCTTGACGACCTGCGTGTAGATCTGCGTGGAGGAAATGTCGCTGTGGCCGAGCATTTCCTGAAGCGAATGCAGGTCGGCACCGTTTTCGAGCAGGTGCGCCGCAAAGCTGTGGCGCAGGGTATGCGGCGTAACGTCCTTGCTGATCTGCGCGGTCTCCTGATAGTGCTTGATGATCTTCCAAAAGCCTTGGCGCGTCATGCGGTCGCCGTTCAGGTTCACGAACAGCGACTCCTCCGACGGACCGGAGACCATCTTCGGGCGCACCTCTGTTAAGTAGGTCGTCAGCGCTTTGACGGCAGCGGGATAGAGCGGAATGATGCGGAAGCGACCGGCGTTTTCGCACTTGACAAAGGAACCGGCAAGGCTGACGTCCGCGACGTTGAGCGAGATCATCTCGCTTACGCGCATACCGGTCGCATAGAGCGTTTCGAGCATCGCCTTATCACGGTAGCCCTTCATATCGGTGCACTTCGGCTGCTCGAGCAGAAGCTCGACCTCGCGTCCCGTTAAGATCTGCGGCAGCTTCTTCTCCGCCTTCTGCTGCGGGATGTCATGCACGGGGTTTTCGCGCACCGTTCCCTCGGAACAATGGAAGGCAAAAAAGCTCTTGAGCGACGCAACACAGCGCGCGACCGTCGCGGGCGACTTGCCCTGATTGATCAGGTGCTGCACAAAGCGGCAGACGCCGTCGCGATCGCAGGCGTCGATTGGGCAATCCTCCATCTCATGAAGGAAAGCAGCAAACTGACGAACGTCGCGCATATAGGAGGAGACGGTATTGGCCGAAGCGTGCTTGATGTTCAAAAGATAGTTTTCGTATGCGGCTACGTAATCAGCCATTTCGTCACCTCCTTCAACGTAAGGTCAAAAACAAGATGTTGTGTCGCGGCGTTCCCGCCGCCACAATTTATGCGAAAAAGATTATTTCTACCAACTTTTTTCCGGACACGCTTTCTACTATAGCGCAAAAAGGCCGGAATTTCAATACATTTTAACAAATTTGTAAAAATTTGTTGATTATGCACAGAGATTATGTCAACTGCCTTATGTCAACCGAGTAACCGTTTGTAGTGCCTTGAAACTGTTTTGTAACCTTCCTTCCAAATGTTATGCCGTTGCGCTGCATCCCTTACAAGATGTTGCGTTTTCCCTTCTTGCAAGAAATCCTGCAATTATCCAAAACCGATTTATGCATATTTGCGTTTCTTTTTTCCCAGAGCGCCGACCGCACCGCCGATCACGCCGCTGCCCAACAGCGTCAACTGCACCGGCGCAATGTTGCCGTACCCTTCCCCGAAAAACAGCAGATTGCACAGCAGGAAGAAAACGCCGAGCGCCACCGTCGTAAGCATCGCCCAGAGCATTTTCTTCTGCGCGCTCTTTTTTGCGCACCAGAGCGAGAGCACAAAGCCGGTCACACCGGCGATACACGCCGGAAGCCACGGCGAAAGCGGCAGCTTTCCCTTGGAGATCAGAAGTGCGCACACTGCGCTCAAGGTCAAGATCAAAACCGGCGTCGCGATCAGCAGCGTCATCCAGAGCGAACGTTTCTTTTTGATTTTCATCAATTCTCCCCTCCCCTTTTGTTGTTACAAGCCTATGCGCGTCCCACCGCGTTCATGCTTCCCTGATCCGCGCGCGGCGCGCGTTTTGCGCTTTTCCTCCGGCCTTGTCTTCTTATGGAGCATACTTATTTTCATAAACTTTTGGAAAAATTTGTACATTCTGTCAAATTAACGTTGACAAAAATCTTTCAATCGTTTATCCTAAGATTGTGAGGAGGCTATATCCGTTTGTCGCTTTTCGTCTCTTTTTTTCCATCGTCGTAAATTGAATAAGTGAGGAGGTGTGTTGTGCCGCAATTCTTTCGTTCGCCACAGTTGTACTTATGATCGTATCATTTGGAAGGAGGGTATCATATGCATCGCAAAAATGTTGTGAGAACAATCGCCGCACCGCAATGTTTCACCACGCCTCTCCAGCCCACCCCCCGTTTCACGCCACCGAGAATCTGCAACTGGTCTTAATGCCTGTCACAGTGAATGAGGAGGAGAGTTAATCATGAAAAGAAAACTTCTCGCACTGCTCCTGCTGCTTGCGCTTCTGAGCGGCTGCGCGGGCAGAGCGAAACCTGACAAGCAAACACCGCAGGAAGCAAGCACCGCGACGCAAACAGCAGCGACGGAGTCCGTGCCTACGACGACAGAAACCGCACCTATAACAACGGAGCCTACCGAGGTCGCAACGAAGGAGCCGGTAACGGCCGTCCATGAGTCAGCACCCGTAAAGGTGTATGCGCCGCATCCCTTGGTGCCGCTGGTAGAGCCGAGCACGGGCATGGATGAGCCTGTTAGTCTTCATGTCAGAACAACCAGCCCCTTCAGCGTGAAAAACGCAGAGGGGAAATGGCTAAAGGAACCCGGCGAGCTGGGCACCTTGGAAATCTATCAAAGCTCTTTTCTTGTCATGGAACCGATCACGCTCACCTACCAAATCGCCAGCAGTCTCTCCTATCTGATTTCGTTTGATAAACCATGCGAATTTAATTACATAAGTCTTGCATGGAATGATTCTGATTTTACTATCCTCGGCGGCTCTTCGATCTCCGAGATTCTCGTTTCCTACCGCTATACCTGCATTGTCGGCAAAGACGTTTCCTACTATTGCTCCCGCTCGGTCGGAGACGGGACGCATTCGATCTGGTTTTCCGGTGAAAATGAATCGAACTTTACTTTTTACGCGGACGAAGACGGCTATACCATGATTTCTTCTTCGGAGGTCAAAGTTTCCGTGCATGACAACTACGCAGATCGCGAAGAAGATGAAGTTCTTTGGTCTGCCGTCTACCCCGCCGGAACCAATCATATGCCGCCTGCCAAGGAGCTGATCGCCGCGGCAAACAGCGGTCAGGAATAAAAATGATCCCTCAGGAAAAGCGGCCGCAAGCGCTGCCGTCCTCCGCAGAGGGAACAAGGATGCCGCACCGATGCGCAAAAGATCGCACGGTCGCATCCTGACAAACAAGAAGCACGCGCTTCCGGAAGCTCCGGAAGCGCGTGCTGTGCTTTACTTTTTCTTTTTCTTCTCCTGCTTTTCCTTCGCGCGCTGTTCCGCACGCTCCTTCGCAGCAGCCTGCGCCTCGGCACGCGCCTTCTGCGCGGCCTCCTGCGCGGTATTGTTGGTCATAACAGACCACTTCGCCAGCTCCATGCGGACACGATCCATGCTGGTCTCGATCACGATGTTGTCACCCTTGATCTCGACGATCTTGCCGACGATGCCGCCGATGGTCGTGATCTTGTCGCCTTCCTTCAGCGAGTTCTTCAGCTGCTCTTCTTCCTTCTTCTTTTTCTTCTCGGGGCGGATGATCATAAAGTAGAAGATCGCGACCATCGCGACGAGCATGATTATCATTGACATTCCAAAAGTCCTCCTAAACGTACTGCGATTATTATACAGGGATTATGGGGATAATGCAAGAAGAATTTCGCATATTTTGTCAATCCTCGGCGCGCCCGGCAAGCAGCTGGGAATACTGCGCGCGGAAAGCGCCAAATGTTCCCGCGTCCAGCGCCGCGCGGATGCGCTCGGTGAGCTTATTATAAAAATACAGATTGTGCATGACCCCAAGACGCATGGCAAGCATTTCCTCCGCCTTAAACAGGTGGTGCACATAGGCGCGGGAATAGCGGCGGCAGACCGGACAGTCGCACTGCGGATCAATGGGGCGCTCGTCGCGCTCATAGCGGGCGTTTTTCATGTTTCGCGTTCCCGACCATGTGAAGAGCTTGGCATGGCGCGCGTTGCGCGCAGGCATCACGCAGTCGAAGAAGTCGACACCGCGCGCCACACTCTCGATGATATTCGACGGCGTGCCGACGCCCATCAGGTAACGCGTCTTTTCCCGCGGCATATACGGCTCGACAGCCTCGATGATCTCATACATCGTC
>USIH01000159.1 GCA_900554705.1 uncultured Eubacteriales bacterium | reverse complement strand
GGCACAACGACTTTTACAAGGCGGTCGTCAACGCCTCGACCGCGTGGCTCTACGGTGCGTGCGCGGTCAACTGCTCCCTGCTCGGCATCGGCGAGCGCACGGGCAACATACCGCTCGAGGCAATGGTCTTTGAGTACGCGTCGCTGCGCGGCTCCATGGACGGTATGGATCCCACGGTGATCACGGAGATCGCCGAGTTTTTCCGCCGCGACATCGGCTATGCCATCCCCGCGATGGCGCCGCTGGTCGGGAGAAACTTCAACACGACCAAGGCGGGCATCCATGCCGACGGCCTGCTCAAAGACGAGGAGATCTACAACGCCTTCGACACGAAGAAGCTACTCAACCGGCCGCCGGTCGTCCAGATCGGCAAGACCTCCGGCCTTGCAGGCATTGCCTACTGGTTCCACGCCGTTTACGGGCAGGCGCGCGAGAAGAGCGACCCGCTCATCGTCGCGCTCAAGCAGTGGGTCGATCGGGAATATGAGGACGGCAGACAGACGAGCATTTCCTATGACGAGCTGACCAGACAGGTCGAGCGCTTGGCGGGCATCACGCCGCAGGGAGGACAAAATGGCATTTAAGACAACATCACTGGCAGATCAGGTGTTTGAAAAATTAGAGACCGATATTTTGCTGGGCGTATACCCGCGTGGGAGCGTGCTGACGGAGCTGCGCCTGACAGAGCAGCTCGGCGTGAGTCGCACGCCGATCCGCGAGGCGATCCGGCGTTTGGAGCAGGAGCGTCTGATCGAGGAGACCGGCCGCGGGATGCTGGTGCTCGGTGTCACGTATGAAGACCTGCTGGACATTCTCTACATCCGCCGCAGCGTGGAGGCGCTGGCCACCGGCTTTGCCGCCGAACACGTCACGCAGGAGGAGCTGGAGCAGCTGCGGCATATTTTGGATTTGCAGGAGTTTTATTTCGGCAAGGCGGACACCGACCAGATCCGCCGTATGGACGACGCGTTTCACGAGCTGATCTGCCGCTTCAGCCGTCACACGGTCATCTCCGACACGCTCCTGCCGCTGCACCGCAAGACGGCGCGCTACCGCAGAGCGGCCATCGACCGCCACAAGAGCACGGGAGAGGTACTCAGGGAGCACCGGAAAATCTTTGACGCGCTGTGCGCGCACGACCGTCCGGCTGCGGAGGCCGCCGCGCAGACACACATTGACAATGCGAGAAAACGGATGATAGAAAGGGCGGAGGAAAATGGGTAAGACGTTGGCACAAAAGCTCCTGCAAGCGCATCTTCTGTCGCAGCGCGACGGGGAGCTTGCGCTGCGGATCGACCAGACGTTGACGCAGGACGCCACCGGAACGATGGCGTATCTGGAATTTGAGACGATGGGCATCGCGCGTGTGCGCACGGAGCTTTCCGTGGCCTACGTCGATCACAATATGCTGCAATCCGGCTTTGAAAACGCGGACGATCACCGCTATCTGCAAAGCGTGACGCGCAAGCACGGCATTTTCTTCTCCAGACCCGGTAACGGCATTTGTCATCAGGTGCATTTGGAGCGCTTCGGAAAGCCCGGCAAGACGCTCATCGGTTCCGACAGCCACACGCCCACGGCAGGCGGCATCGGGATGCTGGCCTTCGGCGCAGGCGGAATGGATGTTGCGGTCGCCATGGGCGGCGGCGCTTACTACATCGCGCCGCAGAAATACTTTTTCGTAGAGCTGCGCGGGCGGCTGCGCCCTTTCGTCACGGCGAAGGATATTGCGCTGGAGCTGCTGCGCATCCTGAGCGTCAAGGGCGGCGTCGGCGCGATCATCGAATGGGGCGGCGAGGGCGTGCGCGGCCTGACGGTGCCGCAGCGGGCGACCATTGCCAACATGGGAACGGAGACCGGCGCGACCACCACGGTATTTCCCTCCGACGAGATGACACGCGCGTTTTTGGCGGCGCAGGGCAGGGCGGAGGACTATGTGCCGCTCGAGAGCGATCCGGACGCGCAGTACGACCGCCGGATCGCGATCGACCTTGACACGCTCACGCCGCTGATCGCCTGCCCGCACAGCCCCGACCGCGTGGTTCGTGTGGCCGACGTCGCGGGACAGCGGGTCGATCAGGTCTGTATCGGCTCGTGCACCAATTCCTCCCTTGCGGATCTTTGCCGCGTGGCTGCCATGCTGCGCGGCAGGACGATCGCGCCCAATGTGAGCCTGTCCGTGTCCCCCGGGTCAAAGCAGGTTTTGACCATGCTTTCCGAATGCGGAGCGCTGAATGATCTGCTGCACGCGGGCGCGCGCCTGCTCGAATGCGGCTGCGGCCCGTGCATCGGCATGGGCTTCTCGCCCAATTCCGGCGGCGTCAGCCTGCGCACCTTTAACCGGAACTTCTGCGGACGCAGCGGGACGAAGGACGCGCAGGTCTACCTTGCCTCTCCAGAGACGGCCGCCGCCTCCGCGCTGACGGGCGTCCTGACCGATCCGACCGCGCTCGGCCTGCCCAATGAGGCGCTTTCGCTTCCGGAGGCCTTTACGATCGACGACAGCGCGGTTTTGCCGCCCGCACCCGCAAATGAGACGGTCGAGGTGCTGCGCGGGCCGAACATCAAGGCCTTCCCGACAGCGCCGCCCTTTGCCGACCGTCTGGAGCTGCCGGTTGCGCTGAAGGTGGGCGACGACATTACGACCGACCATATCATGCCCGCCGGAGCGAAGATCCTGCCTTACCGCTCGAATATTCCGTTTTTGTCGCAGTTCTGCTTCTCCGTGTGCGACGAAGGCTTCGCGCAGCGTGCCAAGCGGCTGGGGCAGAGCGTCATTTTAGCGGGCAGCAATTATGGACAAGGCTCTTCGCGGGAGCACGCGGCGCTTGTGCCGATGTATCTGGGCGTGCGGGTCGTCCTTGCCGTCAGCTTTGCCCGCATCCACGCGGCCAATCTGGTAAACGCCGGTATCCTACCGCTGACGTTCGAGCGGCGCGAGGACTATGACGCGCTCGCGCAGGGGCAGCGCCTGACCTTCTGCGACCTGCGTCAGGCGCTGCGCACGGGGCGTGCGCGCGTGGTGACGCAGGAGGGAAAAGAATTTTTCGTGCGCTGCGCCCTTTCCCTGCGGCAGCAGCGGGTGATCGAAGCGGGGGGACTTCTCAGTGCGACAAAGGAGGACGGCCATGGATGTGGAACTTGCCTGTGAGCGCTTTCGGCAGCTGCTGACACAGCAGCAGGAGCGCCTGCGCCGGATGGAACGGATCGCTCCGCCGGAGGAAAAGAAAACGGTGACGATCGGCCTGATCGACGGCGACGGGATCGGCCCGATCATCCTGCGGCAGGCCGAGCGCATCCTGCGCGCGCTGCTCGCCGGCCCGATCGCGGACGGCACTATCATTCTGCGCCGCATCGAGGGACTGACGATCGAAAACCGACTGGCCTGCGGGCAGCCCGTTCCGGACGATGTGCTGCGGCAGATCCGCGCCTGCGACGTGCTGCTCAAGGGACCGACGGAGACGCCGAAGGGCGGAACGCTCGAAAGCGCCAACGTGACGCTGCGGCGGGAGCTGGATCTGTTTGCCAATGTCCGTCCGGTGCGCATCGCGCAGGAGGGCATCGACTGGGTCTTCTTCCGCGAGAATACGGAAGGGGAGTATGCGCTGGGCAGCCAGGGCATCGAACTGGACGGCTTCTCCGTCGACTTTAAGGTGACGAGCGACCTCGGAACGCAGCGCATCGCGCGCGCGGCATTCGAGCACGCGCGGCAAAACGGAAAAACCTCCGTCAGCATCGTGACGAAGGCGAATATCATGAAGAAGACGGACGGAAAATTCTCCGTGCTGTGCCATGCGGTCGCAGAGGACTATCCGCAGATCGAGGTCGAGGATTGGTATGTGGACATTATGGCGGCGAATCTGGTCGATCCGGCGATACGCAGCCGGTTTCAGGTCTTCCTCCTGCCCAATCTGTACGGCGACATCCTGACCGACGAGGCGGCGCAGCTGCAAGGCGGCGTGGGAACGGCGGGCAGCGCCAACATCGGTACGCGCTATGCGATGTTCGAGGCCGTACACGGCACGGCGCCGCGCCTGATCGCCGAGGGAAAGGGAGACTACGCGAACCCGACCAGCATCCTGCGCGCCGCGGCGATGCTCCTGCGGCATATCGGAAGGCAGGCGGAGGCGTCGCGGCTCGACCGCGCGCTCGA
>USIH01000158.1 GCA_900554705.1 uncultured Eubacteriales bacterium | reverse complement strand
TTCCGAACCTTTTTGGCAGTCTCCCAGCGTGCCGAAAAGGTTTTTCGACACGCTGAAAAACCTGCTGCAAACCAAGTTTGCAGCAGGTTTTGTTTTTAATTATTCCTCTTCGGCGGTCTCTTCCGCTGCCGGCTCAAGAAGGGCGCGGACAGAAAGGGAGATACGCTTGCGCTCCGTGTCGATCTCGGTGATCTTCACTTCGACTTCCTGACCTTCGGTCAGAGCGTCGGACACCTTGTCCACACGATGATCCGCAACCTGAGAAATGTGGATCAGGCCGTCGACGCCGGGCAGGATCTCGGCAAACGCGCCGAAGTCGACCAGTTTAACAACCTTGACCGTGGCAGTGTCGCCAACTTTGTACTTCGCGCAGAACTGATTCCACGGGTTCATCTCGGGGGTCTTGTAGCCGAGGGAGATCTTCTTCTTTTCCGGATCGAACTTAATGACAAAGACCTCGATGGTATCGCCGACCTTGACGACCTCGTCGGGCGTCTTGATGCGACCCCAAGAAAGCTCGGAAATGTGAACCATGCCGTCCACGCCGCCGATGTCGACAAAAGCGCCGTAGGAGGTCAGGGACTTGACAACGCCGGTATACTTCTTGCCGACTTCGATCTCGCTCCAGATCTTCTCAATGGCAGCCTTGCGCGCCTCGCTGTTGACCGCACGGATGGAGCCGACGACTCTCTTGCGCGCACGGTTGAACTCGGTGATCTTCATCTTGACGGTCTGACCCTTCAGGGAAGCCAGATCTCCGCCCTTGGCAATGCCGGTCTGGGAAGCGGGGATGAAGACGCGAACGCCCTTCACGTTGGCGACGATGCCGCCCTTGTTCTCCTCGGTGACAACGCCTTCCACCGCGGTCTTCTCTTCGCAGGCCTTTTCAACGTCGTCCCAAACCTTCATGCCTTCCAGCTTCTTGCGGCTGAGCTGCACGGTGCCTTCCTGATCGTTCACGCGAACGACAAACACTTCGATCTCGTCGCCGACCTTGAGGACATCTTCGGGTTTTACGTTGGGATCTGCGCTAACTTCGTCATACGGGATGTAGCCGGCATGCTTGGTGCCGAGGTCTACCTGAACTTCGGTAGAACCGATCGCGGTAACAATTCCGGTAACCTTATCTCCTGTATTTAAAGTCTTGATGGAGTTTTCGAGCATCGCTTCAAAGCTCTCCTCTGCAACAGCATCAACTTTGGTAATTTCGCTCATAGTCTTATTGACCTCCTTTATTATCCACGCAGGTGTTGAAGCGCCTGCAGTGATGCCAACCTTGGCTGCGGAACGGTATGCCGAGCGATCCAGCTCAGAGGCATTGTCCACAAGTGCAACATTTTTACAGTGCTGTGCGCAAATGTGCGCCAAACGGCCTGTATTGGAGCTGTTGCGGTCTCCTACAACGATCATCGCGTCGCACGTTGCGGCAAGCTCTGACGCCTCCGCCTGACGGTTCGATGTAGCTCTGCATATTGTATCAAAGATTTCGAGATTTGTACACACTTTTTTTGCGATTTTTTTGCAGGATTCCCATAAAAATTCCGTGCTCGTCGTCTGCGAGACCATGGTGTACGGGAAAGCGGCACGTTCCGGCCGCGCAAGAAGCCATTTACCTAAGGATTCTGCGTCGGAAAATACCAGCGGCGCGGTGCACCAGCCCGCGATCGCGACGACCTCAGGGTGGGTCGGAGTGCCTATGATGATTACCTGCCTGCCCTGTTCCTGCGCGGTGGAAACCAAATGATGGATCCGCTTCACGGAAGGACACGTCGCGTCGATCACCTCAAAGCCGCGCGCGTTCAGCGCAAGCCACGTATCTTCCGGTATTCCGTGCGAGCGGATAACGACCGTTTCGCCGGACGCGATTCCGTCGACGGAGGAAACCTCACGCACGCCGAGCTGTGCAAAATGATCGACCAAGTGTCGGTTGTGTGCGATCGGCCCAAATGTGACCGTCCGCTTCCCTGCCGCGATCGCCTGTTCCACAAGATCCACCGCGCGGTTTACGCCGTAGCAAAAGCCGGCGGTCTTTGCCACAAAAAGCCTCACAGGTCTTCTCCCATCTGATATATCTTTGCCATCAGCTCTGCGGTCAGGTCTTCCAGCTCCTGTTGGGTCGCGCGCGGAGCGCTATGTTCGGGGAAATACGGCTCGCCAAACACAACGTCGATCGGATGTAAAAAGCGCTTTTTCGCAGTGATGTAAACGGGAACGACCGGCACATTCATTCGTGTGGCGATCATGACGGCGCCGGTATGCGGCTCCGACTTCTTTCCCTTGCGGATGCGCGTGCCCTCCGGAAAGATCTGCAGCTTTTCGCCCTCTTTCAAAACGCGCATCGCCGTCTTGACTGCGTTGAGGTCGGCAGTTCCCCGATTGACGGGGAACGCACCGAGCATTGTAACGAGTTTGCCGATCACCGGCGTGTCGATCAATTCCTTTTTTGCCATGGTGCGCGGCACATGCGGGAATTTGCCCGCAAGCACGATCCAGATCGGATCGGTCAGGCTCGCGTGGTTTGCGCACAGGACGCAGGCGCCCTCTGGGATATTCTCTCGCCCCTTTACACGAAGCCGCGGATGGGCAAAACCTAAAAGGAAGCGAAGCGGGCGAATGATAAACCGGTAAAAACGATGGGAAACACCGCTCATAGATTCAACTTCTTCCGAATAATTTCGATCACGGAGGCAACGCTCTGCTCCAGCGTCAAATCAGAGGTGTCAAAGCGGATGGAGTCCTCCGCCGGACGCAGCGGCGCAATGGCGCGGTTGGTATCGCGCGCGTCACGCTCCTGCATATCCTTCAGGACATCTTCATAGGACCGATCCGTTCCGGCCTCCTGCAATTCACGGAAGCGGCGGCGCGCGCGCACCTCCGCAGAGGCGGAGAGGAATATCTTCACATCGGCATTGGGAAGCACGACCGTGGCAATGTCTCTTCCGTCCATGATAACGTTGTGTTCACGGGCGGTCGCGCGCTGCGTCTCCAGCAGGAAGTCGCGTACGGCGGGAACGGCGGAAACACGCGAGGCAGCGGAGGAAACCTCCGGCGTGCGAATATGATCCGTCACATCGACACCGTTTAAGAACATATGCTGCACACCGCCGATCCAATCCAGCTTCACGCGCAAGGACGGCAGCAGCTGTGCGACCTGTTGAGCCTGATCCGGATCAAGTCCGGCCGAGAGCACAGCGTAGCCAACGGTGCGATAGATCGCGCCGGTATCCACGTAGACAAAATCGAGCGCTTCGGCCGTCTTTCGCGCAATGGAGCTTTTTCCCGCACCGGCAGGACCGTCGATCGCAACACTGATATGGTTCATTTGGTTCCTCCCACCCGTTTTGACCCGTTCCGGCTCAAAACTTAGATAATATCATACACTATTTTGCGCAGTTTTGCAAGGTTTTTATTCGCTCCAAGCGGAAATGGCTGCAAAAGCCGTCGACCATGCGATTTGGAGATTGAAGCCGCCGGTGTATGCATCGCAGTCCAAAATCTCACCCGCGAAATACAACCCCTTCACAAGGCGCGACTGCATCGTTTTGGGGTCGATCTCCTTGACATTCACACCGCCGCGCGTGACGATGGCCTCCTCCACGGGACGCAGACCCGAGAGCGGAATATCAAACCGTTTGGTCTGCTCCAAAAGCGCGCGGCGCTGCGCGCGCGTCAGGGCGTTGGCCTTGCATTCCGGCGCGATTCCGGCGCGGCGCAGCATCACGGGGATCATGGAATGCGGGTATAGATCCGCAAGCGCGTTTTCCATGCTGCGGTTCACGGCAACGAACAGCGCGTCCTCGCCGCCTTCCGTTTCCACATAGCGCTCAAACGAAAGCACGTTGTCGTGTGCATAAACACTGCGCAGGCCGCCGTCTTTTAAAATGTCGCCGTGCTCCTGCCGCAGCAGGCCGAGGTAGCGGTACCATGCGATAAGGTCCTCGTCTTCGTGTCCCCACGGGTAGCATGCGCGGTTGAACGGATCGCGGTAGCCCTCCATGCCGGCTTCATCGCCGTAGTAGATGCAGGGCATTCCGGGCAGGGTCATGGTCATGAGCGTACCCAGCATAAAGAGCTGCCGCCCCCGGTAATACTGCGCCACGGTAAGGGTATTATGGGCGCGCTGCCAGTCCCGGTCCCGGTGCTCCATGGGGGTGCC
>USIH01000157.1 GCA_900554705.1 uncultured Eubacteriales bacterium | reverse complement strand
GCGCCAGCCAGTCAAGCCGCTCATCGGGCACCTTTGCCTGACCGATATTCGGCTTTGCGGAGGCGTTGCCATAGCTGTTCGTGTCCGCCTTCATGCCGGTCAGGGCATTGAACAAAGTGGTCTTGCCGACGTTCGGCAAACCGACGATACCTAATTTCATATATTTCTACATCTCCTTGATTTATGGGGTGTTCCCATACGTGTCATTTTGAAAACCCAAGACGCGGTGCGGCTTTTTCGGCGGGCTTCGCGATGCAAATGCCGCATTTCCGCGCCGCAGAGGGGAAAAGACCGTCCTTATTATAGCACGGCGCCGCTGTTTCCTCAACTGTTTTTTATCGGTCAGCTGCGGGTACGGATCACAACGGGAAATGGCAATTAAAAATAACGGCGTCCTATGTCAAGCGGCATAGGACGCCGGTTATGTTTAGTACTTTCTCCGGTTGTAGAGCCGCGCGAGGCCGCCTTCCGAGGTCTCGCGGAAGCCCTCGCTGATGTGCTGGCCGGTCTCCTTCATGGTGCGCACGACCATGTCGAAGCTGATGTTTCGACTGCCGCAGAGCAGGGCGGAGAGGTTAAAGGCGTCCATCGCGCGTTTCGCGGCAACGGCGTTGCGCTCGATGCACGGGATCTGCACCAGCCCGCAGATGGGGTCGCAGGTCAGTCCGAGCTGATGCTCCATTGCGATCTCAGCGGCATATTCCGTCTGCGCGACGGTCATGTTCTTTAGGGTGCAAAGGGCGGCGGCGGCCATGGAGCAGGCGGTTCCGATCTCAGCCTGACAGCCGCATTCCGCGCCGGAAATGGAGCCGTTGCGCTTGACCAGTGTGCCGATCAGACCCGCGACGGCAAGCGCTTCCAGAATTTTTTCATCCGGATAGCTGTGGCGCTCCTGCATATACAGCAGCACCGAGGGCAGAACGCCGCATGAGCCGCAGGTCGGTGCGGTGACAACGACGCCGTTGTCTGCGTTTTCCTCTGCAACGGCAAAGGCATAGGAGCAAACCAGCCGCAGCTCACGGATCTGCGGCAGCTCGTCGGGCGCTTCCCGATCAAACAGCAGCTTTGCCTTGCGCGCGACGTTCAGACCGCCGGGGAGAATGCCCTCGGCGTGCAGCCCGACCTCGATCGAGCGCTTCATCGCGCGCCAGATCTCGCCGAGAAAATCCCAGATCTCCGGTCCTTCGTTCAGCTCGACATACTCGCTCAGGCTGATGTAGCGCCATGCGCAGAACTGCTCGATCTCGGCGAAGGAATTTTCCGGATAGATCTCGTCGGCCTTCGCTTCCTCTTCCTCCTCGCCGACGATGACGATGTCGCCGCCGCCGATGGAAAGCACGCGCATCTGACCGATCAACTGATTGCCGTCGTCATAGGCGAAGAAATCCATGGTGTTGGGGTGAGGCAGCTTTTCCGTGGTATATTCGCAAAACTGGACTTCCGTGCAGCCACGGCCAAGCACTTCGTAGAGTACGCGGTCGGTGCCGTGGCCGCGGCCGGTTTTGCACAGGGATTCATAGAGCTTGACGCAATATCGTTTGGCGGAGGGGTAGCGCTCCTTAAAAATGACTGCGGCGCGTTCCGGCCCCATGGTGTGCGAGCTGGAAGGCCCTCTGCCGATTTTATAAATGTCACGGATGGATTTCATGTCGGTTCCCCCTGTCTTGCAAGATTAGTGCCATTATAGCAGATTACAGACGGGAAAACAACAGGAAAACGGTTTTTTGCCTACGTTCGGCCGGTGTGCAGCGCTTCGAGCGACAGCTCTCCGGCGAGCTTGAACAGCGCGTCTGCGAGCACGCGTTCGAGCGGCAGACCCAGCCCCTCCGCGATCCGCTGATACAGCCGCAGCGCCGCGCCGTCCAAAGTGATCGTGATCTCCATGGAAAAACCTCCCCCAATTTTCGGTATCTCATCCTATGCAAGACCTTGACAGCCGTGATAGAATATAAGGAAGACGCCTCTTCGTAAAAAAACGAAGGGGAAGGGAGGCTAAAAATGGCGAAAGAAAAAAAGGTGGAACAGATCACCGATATGGAAGTGGACTTTGCGCAGTGGTATACCGACGTGTGCAAGAAAGCGGAGCTGATCGACTATTCCTCCATCAAGGGAATGTTCATTTATCGCCCGTATGGCTATGCCATCTGGGAGAACATCCAGAAGCTGATGGACGCCGAGTTCAAGAAGACCGGTGCGGAAAATGTCTATATGCCGATGCTGATTCCCGAGTCGCTGCTGCAAAAGGAGAAAGACCATGTGGAAGGCTTCGCGCCGGAGTGCGCGTGGGTCACGATGGGCGGCAGTGAGAAGCTGGAGGAGCGCTACTGCATCCGCCCGACGTCGGAGACGCTGTTCTGCGAGCATTTCCGCAATGTGATCCACTCGCACCGCGATCTTCCGAAGATGTATAACCAGTGGTGCAGCGTGCTGCGCTGGGAGAAGACCAGCCGCCCGTTCCTGCGCCACCGTGAGTTCCTCTGGCAGGAGGGACACACCATGCACGCCACCGCGCAGGAGGCGCGGGAAGAGACCGAGCGGATGCTGAACGTCTATGCCGACTTCTGCGAGAATATTCTTGCCATGCCCGTTACCCGCGGCCAGAAGACCGAGAAGGAAAAGTTCAACGGCGCGGAGGCGACCTACACGATCGAGTGCATGATGCATGACCGCAAGGCGCTACAGGCAGGCACGTCGCATTTCTTCGGTGACGGCTTTGCCCGTGCGTTCGACATCACCTTTACCAGCAAGGACAACCAGCGCGAATACCCCTTCCAGACCTCTTGGGGCGTTTCGACCCGTCTTATCGGCGGTATCATCATGACCCACGGCGACAACAACGGCTTGGTGCTGCCCCCGAAGATCGCGCCCGTTCAGGTCATCGTCGTCCCTGTGGCGCAGCACAAGGAAGGCGTGCTCGAGGCGTCTGCCGCGCTGTGCGACCGCCTGACGGCGGCAGGGCTGCGCGCGAAGATCGACACCTCCGACAACAGTCTCGGCTGGAAGTGCGCGCAGTATGAGATGAAGGGTGTGCCTCTGCGGGTGGAGCTTGGACCGAAGGACATCGAGCAGGGACAGTGCTGCATGGTGCGGCGCGACAACCGCGAGAAGACCTTCGTCCCGCTGGCCGACGCGGAGCGCGCCGCGGAGGAGCTGCTCGAGCAGGTGCACGACGGACTTTATGCCCGCGCGAAGAAGAACTTGGAGGAGCATACCTATGTTGCGCACTCTCTTGAGGAGGCAAAGCGCCTTCAGGAGGAGCACGGCGGCTTCATCAAGACCATGTGGTGCGAGGACGAGGCCTGCGAGCTGAAAATGAAGGAAGAGGCCGGAATGACCAGCCGCTGTATGCCCTTTGCGCAGGAAAAGCTGGACGATGTCTGCCCGATCTGCGGAAGACCCGCGAAGAAGATGATCTACTGGGGCGTCGCGTACTAATTCATAAACAAGGACGGAGAGGCTGCGGCTTCTCCGTCCTTGCCTTTTCCGGTGAAAAAGCGGAAAACCGCAGGTAAGTGGCTGTCTTACCTGCGGGTCCGTATAGAATATAGAGGGAAAATGAAAAAGAAAACTCAACGCTTACGGTCCTAATGATAACCGCGAATTGTTAAAATTATAACCCAAAAGAAATTAAGTTTCTATTAAGCGGAAAAAAGTTTTGAAATAATGTGTCACTTTTCGTCGGCTGGCATACCGTGGGAGTAGAGCGCAGAGAGAACTGCGCTCTGAGGAGGGGGATCCCTATGACGGATTATTGTTTCAGCTTTCGTTCCGTTACGCGGGCAACGCAGGCAAGCCATTTGCTGAAGGCGGCGCGTGTGCGCCATACGATGCAGCGCACGCCGACGCAGCTGCGCACGAACGGCTGCGGCTACTGTATCGGCGTGGAGCAGAGGAACTTTTCCGAAGCGCGGCAGATCCTCCAATCGGAGGAATACGGGCCGCAGAGAATCTACCGTCGGGATGAAAGCGGTCAGTGGCAGGAGATGACGGAATGATCTATTTTGACAGCGCCGCCACCAGCTTTCAGAAGCCGCCGGAGGTCGCGGCCGCGATGCAAAGCGCCCTGCGCACCTGCGCGAGCGCGTCACGCGGAGGTCATCGCCTTGCCCTTGCGGCAAATGAGGTGCTGTATGATTGCCGTGCGCTGGCGGGGGAGCTGTTCGAGGCA
>USIH01000156.1 GCA_900554705.1 uncultured Eubacteriales bacterium | reverse complement strand
TAACTTCGACAAGGCCGCGGCCGCGGCCGAGCTCGGCAAGCGCCTCGCCTAGCGCAGGGCAAGAAAAAACGCCCGCAGGCGTTTCGTTTCGAGGAGAGGAGGCCGGTGAGGGCGAGGGGGGGGTGAGCCCTCACCGGCTAGTGTGATGGATGGCCAGACGAGAGGAGCCTCCACCACCGGGTCAGCATTAAGAAGTGTGCTGGTCAGCGGGTTCGTTTTCTTGAGAGAGAGGGGGGGATTCGAACCCTCGCTGCTGACATTTGTTATCTTAGGTTAACCTTGCTGGCGCGTCAACGGGGTTAACCATGGTTTACAATTCCTCCACAAATGTCTTGCAAGTTGGTAGGAAAATCTGCCATCACCGAAAGCAATATCATCAGGAAGATGCTCACAGGAAGGCCTCCCTAGACGCAGGAAGGCCGGGCACTTTCGCACCCGGCCTTCCCCTTGGCTCGTAAGCAAACGCGCTACCCGAGCGCCTTGTCCATGTCAGCCACCATGCACTCGACCGCTCCGCAGCCGGAACAACCATGGCAGCTTCCACATCCGCTTCGAGGGCTATCGCTATCCCCGCAGTGGTCGTGGCAATCGCACAGGCCGCGCGTCGCGATGCGGCGCACCGCCAGCACAGCAAGCACGGCGATGACGAGCGCGACGACGATCGTCGACGGCGTCCAAACCAAACCCATCATAGGTGCGCCTCCTTTCTTGCGGATCGACTTTGGGGACGCGCCCGAAAGCGCATCCCCGAAAGTTACTCTCAGTATACTTTACGCCGCTTCATTCTCGGTTTCAAGCTTGCGGGCGACCTTTTCGTCCTTCTTGTCGTAATTCGGCATCGGACGGAAGATCTGGAAGAGCATGAGCGCCGCGATGATGATGGCGACCACAGTCCAGATGCCGAAGCTCACTTCACCCAAGGCCAGGCCAACGAACTGGTAGAGCATGCAGCCCACGCACCAGGCGAAACCGCACATGTAGCCGATGGTGATCCAGAACCACTTAGCCGAGCGCTGCTGCTGGCGGATGGTGCCCATCGCCGCAAAGCACGGCGCGCACAGCAGGTTGAAGGCGCAGAAGGCAACGATCGCAGCGGTCGATCCGCCAAGCATCTGGGCAAAGCCGTACCACAGCTGCGGGTCCGCCTCGCCGAAGTCGCCGAGCTGGGTGATGATGCCGACGGTCGCGACGACGTTCTCCTTCGCAACGAGGCCGGTGACGGCGGTTGCGGTGGCTTGCCAGTTCGCGAAGCCGAGCGGCGCGAAAATCCAGGCCAGCAGGTTACCGAGACCCGCCATGAGGCTGTACTCCATGTAGTCGGGTGCCTCGGAATCAAGCAGGCCGAAGCCTTCGCCCGCATCGCCGAAGTTCATGAGGAACCAGATGACGATCGTGGACAGGAAGATGATGGTACCTGCTTTGATGATGTAGCCCTTCACGCGCTCCCACATCGAGAGCAGGATGTTCTTCACGCCCGGCATGTGATACTGCGGAAGCTCCATGATGAACGGCGTGGTTTCGCCGGCGAAGAGCTTGGTCTTTTTCAGCATGATGCCGGAGATGATAATCGCGATGACGCCCATGAAGTAGAACATCGGGGCGACATACCAGGTAGCGTCGGAGTTGCCAGAGGCAATCGCGCCGAACACGAGGGCGATGATCGGCATCTTCGCACCGCAGGGAATCATGGTGGTGGTCATGATCGTCATGCGGCGATCCTTCTCGTTCTCGATGGTCTTAGTTGCCATGACGGCGGGCACGCCGCAGCCGGAGGCGATGAGCATCGGGATGAAGGACTTGCCGGACAGACCGAACTTACGGAAGATGCGGTCAAGGACGAAGGCGATACGCGCCATGTAGCCGCAGGCTTCAAGGAAGGCGAGCAGGAGGAACAGGACGAGCATCTGCGGAACGAAGCCGAGCACCGCGCCGACACCGGCGACGATACCGTCGTTGATCAGGCCGCTGAGCCAGTCCGCCGCGCCGATCTTCTCCAGGCCGTCACCGACCAGAACGGGGATACCGGGGACCCATACGCCGTAGTCGGCGGGATCCGGCTCGTCAAAGCCGTTCTTTTCCATATAGGAAACGGCGTCCAGGTAGGTCATGCCAACGGTGCTGTCCTTGGCAGCGTCTTCGGGGATCGCATCATAGTAGGCGGTCAGTTCGCTCACTTCCAGCGTTTCCTCGTCTTCCACTTCGACGGTGCCGGTCTTTTTTTCGGGCCGGAACGCCTTGAGGTCGGCCAGCGCCGCGTCCGCGTCAAATTCGTCGGCAGACGGGTCAACGTCGGGCTGGAACGCCTGAATGGCCTGCAACGCATTGGTGTAATCTTCGCTGACGGCCTCATACTTCGAAGAGCCGATGCCGAACAGGTGCCAGCCGTCTCCGAAGAGTCCGTCGTTTGCCCAGTCGGTCGCAGCCGAGCCGACCGTGACCATGGAGATGTAATACACAAGGAACATCACGACCGCGAAGATCGGGAGACCCAGCCAGCGGTTGGTGACGATGCGGTCGATCTTGTCGGAGGTGGAGAGCTTGCCGACATTCTTTTTCTTGTAGCAAGCCTTCAGGATGGAGCTGATGTAGACATAGCGCTCGTTCGTGATGATGGACTCGGCGTCGTCATCCAGCTCTTTCTCTGCCGCCTTGATGTCGCTCTCGATGTGAGCCAGCACGTTCTGATCAATATGTAACGCGGAGAGCACCTTGTCGTCGCGCTCGAAGATCTTGATGGCGTACCAGCGCTGCTGCTCCTCGGGCAGGCCATGGACGGCCGCCTCTTCGATGTGCGCCAGCGCGTGCTCCACGACACCGGAGAAGGTGTGCATCGGAACAGTCTTCGCGTTCTTCGCCGCGTCGATCGCCGCCTCAGCCGCCGCCATGACGCCGGTGCCCTTCAGTGCGGAGATCTCAACGACCTTGCAGCCAAGCTGACGGGACAGCTCCGCGGTGTCGATCTTGTCGCCGTTCTTCTTGACGACATCCATCATGTTGATCGCCACGACGACCGGAATGCCCAGCTCGGTCAGCTGCGTCGTCAGGTAGAGGTTTCTCTCAAGGTTCGTGCCGTCGATGATGTTCAGAATCGCGTCCGGACGCTCACCGATCAGATAGTTTCTCGCTACGACTTCCTCCAGCGTATACGGAGAAAGGGAATAAATACCGGGAAGGTCAGTCACGACCACGCCGTCGTGCTTCTTGAGCTTGCCTTCCTTCTTTTCCACGGTGACGCCCGGCCAGTTGCCGACGAACTGATTGGAGCCCGTGAGGGCATTGAACAGTGTCGTCTTGCCGCTGTTCGGGTTGCCCGCGAGGGCAATACGAATACTCATGTGTTACGCATCCTCTCTTTCAAAATTAGTCTCAACTAACATCTGTGCAAAAAATCACTCGATTTCAACCATTTCAGCGTCCGCCTTACGTAGCGAAAGCTCATAGCCGCGCACCGTCAGTTCGATCGGATCGCCCAGCGGCGCGACCTTGCGAATGTGCACCTCGACGCCCTTCGTCAGGCCCATGTCCATGATACGGCGCTTTACCGCGCCTTCGCCATGGAGCTTCACGACTCTGACCGTCTGGCCAACTTTTGCCGATTTCAGCGTGTTCATCCATTTTCCTCCTCTGATACTTTATTTACTCTACGGCGCAGTGCCGTTATTAACGGAGATGACGGGGAATTCTCCCTTACACCATGATCTTGCGCGCCATTTCCTCGCTGATCGCAACGCGCGTTTCCTTCACGTTCACGATCACGTTACCGGCCAAGGCGCTGATCACCTTCACGTTTCCACCGGCGACAAAGCCGAGGTCTTCCAAGTGCTTTTTGACTTCCGGACTTCCGCCGACACGCTTGATGATGTTTTCCTCACCGATCGCAGCAAAGCAAAGCGGCATCATATCTCTACCTCTTTCCCGAAGTCAGCCGCGCTTACATTAGTCACAGCTAACTGCACATACTAAGATTTGGTTAGCGCTCGCTAACCACTGCAAAGGATACACGATTTGTCTTGATTTGTCAACAGTTATTTTGAAAATAAGAGGGTGATTTTCCAATTTTGTCGCTTTGCATTTTTCGGTTAGCCGGTTCTAACTCTATTTTGGGCAGAACGAACAAAACCGAACACTCCCCCACCGCCACCTGTTTCCTATGAAAATGCCACGGCTCCCGACGGATCACCCGTCGGGAGCCGTGGTGTTTACTTCAGGGTCA
>USIH01000155.1 GCA_900554705.1 uncultured Eubacteriales bacterium | reverse complement strand
TGCCTGCAAGCTCCATGCCGCAGTCGAGGCAGACCGTGCGCTCATAGCCGCCTTCGGTGCAGGTGGCCTCGCGGGTCTCGGTCTTCGTGTGCGCATGGGTGCAGACGATGGGATTTGTCGTGTAGTAGGTCGTGCCGCCTTCGTCCATGGCAAACACGCCGTAGAAATCGGTCTGCGCGGTGGTGAGCGTGTAGGCGGAGCCTGCCGCGCGGACGGTCGGCGCAGTGGTCGTTTTTGTCACATTGCCGCTTGCCCAGCCGTAGAAACGGCTGTCCGTGCCGTTGGGCTGTCCGGAGACGGTGGCCAAGCGGATGCTGTCGCCGACATAGCCGGAGGTCGTCCCGTTGACGGTCACGCCGGAGGGCACGTGATAGGTCACGTTTGCGGCCTGCCGTGCAGTAAAATGAATGGTAACGGTGCAATTATCCTTCAGGTTCGAGACGGTGAAGGTGCTGCCGCTGCGCGTCACGGTCGCGGCGCCCGCGGGGGAGACGGTGTAGGGCGTGGCGCTGTCGATCTGGTAGCCGGTCTTCGGCGTGGCGGTGATGGTCTTGCCGGAGAGCGACACCGTGCCGTAGGCCGTGTTGGAGGATACCGCCGTCAGGGTGTAGCTCGGCGTGCCGCCCTTGAGCGTCCACGTCGAGGCGACGGTCTGAAGGCTGTCCGCGCCGTAGGAGCCGGAGGTTCGCTGGCCGGGATAGGCGTCCTCGGAGGAGACGACCACGGGGAAGGCGACAAAGTGCTTCCGCGCCTTGGCGATCGTGTTGTAGTAGTTGCCCGACTCATAGTAGGCGGGATCCCAGTCCGCGTGGGTGGATTTCATCGTGGCGACCGCCTGCGCGACGGTCTTGCCCGCGATCATCTGCGTCCAGAAGGTCTCCTCGTAAGCGTAGTCGCCGGTAAAGGTGACGGACTGCGAGTAGCCGTAGACGGCCTCGACGCCCTTGGCGCGCAGCGGCTTATAGATGCCGTCGGTCGCCATGCCGAGGCAGATGGCCATCCAGAGCATACTGTTCTTTGCGTCCTTGCTCATGTGGTTGGCGATCACCGTGCCGTCAACGCAGTAAACGGTGCCGATATCGCTTTGATAGCTCCACGCGTGGTAATATGTACCGAACGTGCCGGTGTCCCTTGCCTTGTCGGCCGTGGTCAGGCCGGTGCCGGTCGTGAGCGTGAGATAGGAGGTGTTTGCGCGGGTCACGCTGTCGCAAACATAGGTGGAGGGGTCATCGGGGTAGGTGTAGGAAAGATCCTGTTCATAGTCCGTAACGCCGTGGGAGTCGAAAATGACGACCGCGCCGCTCTCCATCGCCTTTGCGACGTTGGCGACGGTCGCGTTTTTGCCGGAATAGAGGGTGTAGGTGCCGCCGGTGGCCTTGGCGATGCGCTGCCCTTCGGTCTTGTACTGATCGGTGAAGGAGCTGTCGGAGCCGTACCACGGGCCGATGACATAGACGTCCTTCGCGTCGGGTGAGCCGCCGCGCGTGGCGTAAGAGACGGTCTGGGTCACGTCCTGCGTCGGCTGACCGTTCGCGGTGCGTCTGCGCGTGGCGCGCAGGGAAGGTGAGTAGCCCTGCGGTTCGCCGTTGGCGTCCTCCCAGAAGAACATGGCGTTCGTGCCGTCATAGGTGCAGGTGCCCTCGGTGTAGTTGTCCGAGGCCATGACCATTTCGGCGATGTCGGCGGAGAGCGCCGCATAATCCGCAGCGGTCAGCGTCTTCGTTTCGTTGCGCTTCGTGCGCAGCTGTGCGTTTTCATAGGCGATGATCTTCGCCCAGAGATCTTCCGGCTCCTGCGCCGAGGCCAGCACGGGCAGCAGCGACAGCAGCATGACAAGCGTCAGCAGGAGCGCGAGCAGACGTCTGATCGGGTGTTTCATAGAAAAAGCCTCCTTGTGGATTTTTCTTATTCTACCACATTTTTCGCCAGAGGGGAAGCCCTTTTTTTGCCGCACGCCCCCGCCCGAGCGGATGAAAAAACGAACCCGCGCACGGGGAGCTGACAACATGGTAGGTACCCGAACCACCCTCTGATGCGGAAGACGAAGAAATGGTATGTAACCAAACCTCCTTCGTCAGAAAGAGCTTTTGTCACAAAGCGGTCGGTGGCTGCCGCGCATCTCCTCCCGCGCGGGGACGCCTGTATAATTGGAGGGAGGGGAGGAGAGCAAGATGAATACCTATGGTTACATTCGGGTGTCCAGCAGGGATCAGAACGAAGACCGCCAGCGCATCGCCCTGCGCGGCAAGGGCGTGGAGGAGCGCTATATTTACATGGACAAGGTCTCCGGCAAGGATTTCGACCGACCGCAGTATAAGGCGATGGTGAAAAAACTAAAGTCGGGCGATCTGCTCTACATTCAGAGCATCGACCGACTGGGACGCAATTATGAAGAGGTGCAGCATCAGTGGCGTGTGCTGACCAAGGAAAAGAATGTGGACATCTGCGTCGTTGATATGCCGCTGCTGGATACCCGACAGGGCAAGGATCTGATGGGAACCTTCATTGCGGATCTCGTGCTGCAAATTCTGTCCTTTGTGGCGCAGAACGAGCGGGAGTTCATCCGCAAGCGTCAGGCGGAGGGCATCGCCGCCGCAAAGGCGCGCAGCGTGCGTTTCGGTCGGCCGGAGCGTGCGCTGCCGGAGAATTTTGCGGCGGTCTGTGCCGCGTGGAAGCGGGGCGAACTCTCCGCCGCCCAAGCCGCAGCCTGCTGCGCGCTCTCTGTCAGCACATTCCGCCGACGGGCAAAGGAGATATTGCCATAGCGCGGGTCAAAAAGTGTACTTTTTGACCCGCGCTGCAACAACGACATCTTTATGAATATTATACACTAAATTGGCATAAAATGCAACCGGTTTTGTCATGTTTTTCTCTGTTTTGTACGCACCAAAAAGTACACTTTTTGACACACAATACCGGAGCGCTGCATTCCCAACGGCTCACAGGAGAGGAGAGATAGACTGTGGATTTCAAAGAGCTTACATCCGCCGAAGATTACCGTGATTTCTTTCGCGACCTCGACCGTGCAAGCCATCACACTTATATTCAACGCTAAATAGTGTTGACCGTATTTTTGAGGAAAACGCTTTCCGACGAATAAATCTCGCCGAGTCTTCGAATGACGAGGGCGAAAAGCGGCATACAGCGGGTGAAGATGATGTAAGGAAACACGGATAGAGGTCAAAGTCTCAAAGAAAAAGTTAAAAAATCCTGACGGCAAGTATGCCGTATTACTCGACCTCTCGGGTGTCATCGACAGGCTTTCCCTTCGTGTCGCGCCGGAGTTCGGCGAGGTCACGAAAGAAGTGATCGACCGTTATCCAAACATCAAGGCATGGTTGGCAGCAAGAATCGAAAAAAGCGACTTTGCCGGAGAGGTCAATATGAGGCTTAAAGAAAAGTTATGCCGCGTCTGTCCCAAGGCGGTTAACTCCACCGAAGGCAGTCAGGCTGACAGTGATAAAAATCAAAAGGAGGAAAACAAATGAAACGTTGGATTTTTAGTGTGGCGCTATGTCTGTGCGTCTGCCTGCTGGTCGGGGGACTAATCGGTCGGGCAGAAGCGGCGGATATCGTCGCATCGGGTAAGTGCGGAGATAATCTGACATGGACGCTCGACAGCGAGGGCACGCTGACGATTGACGGAAACGGAAATATGTATGATTATAGCCCTTGGTTTTCTCGGTGTGATTCAATTCGTTCCGTCGTGGTAAAACAAGGCGTGACGAGCATTGGGAACTCTGCGTTCTACAACTGCAGCAGCCTGACAAGCATCACAATACCGGACGGCGTGACGAGCATTGGTTATGAAGCGTTCTCCGGCTGCCGCAGCCTGACGAGCATCACAATACCGGACAGTGTGACGTTCATTGGGGTCGGTACGCTCTCCGGCGGCATCGGTCTAACGAGCACTAAGGGTAGTGCGTTCGAGGGCTGCAGCAGTTTGACGAGCATTTGGGTCGGAGAAGGCAACCTGAATTATTCCAGCGATGAGAAAGGCGTGCTGTACAACAAGGAAAAAACAGAACTGATTCGATGCCCAGAGGGAATGAGCGGCACCTATGTCATTCCGGACAGCGTGACGAGCATTGGGTACGGTGCGTTCTCCAACTGCAGCAGCCTGACAAGCATCACAATACCGGACGGCGTGACGAGCATTGAGAGCGGTGCGTTCTGGGGCTGCAGCAGCCTGACGGGCATTTGGGTCGGAGAAGGCAACCTGAATTATTCCAGCGATGAGAAAGGCGTGCT
>USIH01000154.1 GCA_900554705.1 uncultured Eubacteriales bacterium | reverse complement strand
ATCGTCGGGCAGACCATGCGCCTGAACCCGCACGGCGACGCGGCGATCTATGAGACAATGGTGCGCCTGTCGCGCGGCAACGAGTCGCTCCTTGTACCGTTCGTGGATTCCAAGGGCAACTTCGGCAAGGTCTACTCGCGCGACATGGCCTATGCCGCTTCCCGTTATACCGAGGCGAAGCTGGAGGCGATCTGCAACGAGATCTTCCGCGAGATCGACAGCGAGACGGTTGATTTTGTGGATAACTATGACAATACCATGCGCGAGCCGACGCTCCTGCCCACCGCGTTTCCCAATGTGTTGGTCTCGGCCAATATGGGCATTGCCGTCGGCATGGCGAGCAATATCTGTTCGTTCAACCTGCGCGAGGTCTGCAAGGCGACGGCGGCATGGATCCGCGACCCGAACTGCGACCTGCTGGAATATCTGCCCGCGCCGGATTTCTCCACGGGCGGTGAAATTCTCTATAACGCGGCGGAGATGGCGGAGATTTACCGCAGCGGGCGCGGCAGCGTTCGCATCCGTGCCCGCTGGCGCTATGTCAAGGAAGGCAACCTCATCGAGGTCTACGAGATCCCCTACACGACCACCACGGAAGCGATCATCGACAAGGTGTCGGAGCTGATCAAGACCGGAAAGATCCGCGAGATCTCCGATATGCGCGACGAGACCGACCTGTCCGGCCTGAAGCTCACGATCGACCTCAAGCGCGGTGTCGATCCGGAGAAGCTGATGCAGAAGCTCCTGCGCTCCACGCCGCTCATGGACACCTTCGGCTGCAACTTCAACATCCTCATCGCCGGTATGCCGCGCGTGCTCGGCGTCCGGCAGATCATCGAGGAGTGGACGGCGTGGCGCACCGAATGCGTCCGCCGCCGCCTGTATTTCCAAAAGCAGAAAAAGGCCGAAAAGCTGCACCTGCTCAAGGGACTCAAGCGCATCCTGCTGGACATCGACCGCGCCATCCGCATCATCCGCGAGACGGAGGCGGACGCCGAGGTCGTGCCGAACCTGATGATCGGCTTCGGGATCGACCGGATCCAAGCGGAGTTCGTCGCGGAGATCAAGCTGCGCAACATCAACAAGGAATACATCCTCAAGCGCACGCAGGAGGTCGATACGCTGACGCAGGAGATCGCCGCGCTGGAGGATACGCTCAAAAGCGAGCGCAAGCTCCGCAGCCTGATCGTCAAGGAGCTGGAGGCGATCGCGGAAAAATACGGCGCCGACCGAAAGACCGGCATCGTCTGGGAGCACGAGGCGCTCGAAGAGGAGCCGCAGGAGGAGCTTCCGGACTATCCGGTGACGGTGTTTGTCTCCCGCGAGGGATATATGAAGAAGATCACGCCGCAGTCGCTCCGAATGTCCGGCGAACAGAAGTTCAAGGAGGGCGACGGGCTGGCCTTCCGTATCGAGAGCACGAACGCCGCCGAATTTCTGGCGTTTTCCGACCGCTGTCAGGTCTATAAGGCGCGTCTTGCCGACCTGCCGGACGGAAAAGCGAGCCTGCTGGGCGATTTCCTGCCCACGAAGCTGGGCTTCGACGAGGGCGAGAGCATCGTGCAGGTCTGCTTCCCGCCCGCCGACTACAGCGGCAATATGCTCTTTGTCTACGAAAACGGCAAGGTCGCCAAGGTGGAGCTTTCTGCCTACCAGACCAAGTCCAACCGCCGCAAGCTCACCGGCGCTTACAGCGACAAAAGCCCGCTCAAGGCGGTCTTCCTCCTGCCGGAGGAGAGCCAGATCGCGCTGTTCTCCACGGAAAACCGCGCCCTCATCTTCTCCACGGCGCAGCTTGCCGCCAAGACCACGCGCGCAACGCAGGGCGTTGCGGTCATGACACTAAAAAAGAAGGCGCTGCTGTCGCACGCGAAGCGTCTGGAGGACAGCGGCATCGTCAACGTTGCCCGTTACCGCACGCGCACCGTTCCGGCTGCGGGCGCAATTCTCAGAGAGGAGGACTCCGCGCAGATCACGTTGGAGATATGATGTTATGAGACGACAATCCATTTGGACAAAGCTCGGCCTGATCGCGCTCGGTTCCGTCCTGTTTGCGCTGGGCTTCGACGTGTTCCTTCAGCCGAACGGCATCAACTGCGGCGGCATGTCCGGCATTGCCATGCTGATCGTGTATGTCGTAAAGATCCCGTGGCTGACGGTGGGCATGGTGAACATCGCCATCAACGTCCCGCTCTTCTTCTTCGGCTTCCGCAGCATCGGCAAGGGGTTTTTCTTCGGCTCCCTGCTGGGAATGTTCTCCTCGTCCGTTGCGGTCGACCTGCTTGCAAAGATCCTCCCACCGCTGCAAACCGAGCCGATCGTTGCAATGCTCTTCGGCGGCGGATTGGTCGGCGCTGGCGTGGGAGTGGTCTTTCTTGCCGACGCCTCCACCGGCGGCGTGGACATCATGGCGCGCCTTGCAAAGCTCAAGCTGCGCAATTTTCCCATCGGCAAGCTGATCCTCGCGGTCGATCTGTTTACCGCGCTGCTGACGGGCATTGTTTACAAACAGATCAACAATGCGCTCTTCAGTGTCATCAGCCTGATCTTTTCCTCCATCATTCTCGACCGTGTGGTCTACGGGATGGATTATTCGCAGGTCGCGCTCATTGTTTCCGACCGCCCGAACGAGATCGCGCGCCAGATCGACCTACAGCTCGAGCGCGGCGTGACTTTCCTGCACGGGCAGGGCTACTACTCCGGCAGCGAAAAGACCGTCCTGCTCAGCGCGGTCAAACGCAAGCAGCTCGCGCAGCTCAAGGAGCTGGTCATGACGGAGGATCCGAACGCCTTCCTCATTTTGCAGGACGCAAAGCAGGTGCTGGGCGACGGCTTTAAGCGCTACGACCGATTGGAGCTGTGATTGGTTTGAAACGAGTGATCCCGTGCGTGCTGCTGCTTGCGCTCCTGCTGGGGCTGACGGGCTGCGGCGCGTGGATAAAGAATACCTACCGCACCGCCGAGGCACACCGTGAGGTGACGACCGTGATGCCCGTCTCTACGCAGGAGACGCCCACGGCGGTCAGCACGCGCAACGAGCTGCGCGGCGCGATCCTCTCCTTCATCCGCGACTGGACGGAGCACGGCGTCATCGAGGTGCGCGGCTATCTGGGCGACATCGACGCGGATCTTGCCGAGACGGTGCGCTATGCCACGCAGGAGGATCCCGTGGGCGCCTATGCCGTGGACTATGCCAACGTCTCCCTTCAGGGCGACGGCGAGGCGGGCAGCATCGACGTGAACATCGTCTTCCGGCGCAGTGCCGCGGAGGTCGCGTCGATCGTCACCGTCAGCGATACCGAGGCGGCGCTCAACCGCATCCGCCGCGCGCTGCTGGCGGGCGACGCGGCGCTGACGCTGCGCATTCGCGACTACCGGCGCACGGACGTGGCCGCATTTGTCCGCAGCTATTGCCTGGAAAACCCGCAGCAGATCATTGCCATTCCGACGCTCTCTGCGGACATTTATCCCGATCGGGGCGAGACGCGCATCTTGGAGCTGCATTTTACCTATCCGGAGACGCGCGACGCGATGGCGCTGCGGCTCGAATCGGTCAATACCATCCTCCATTCCGCCGCCGCCTTTTTGCAGAACGGAAAGACGCCCACGGATCGCACGCGGATGCTCTGCCGCTTCCTGCTCACGCGCTTTTCCTATCGGACGGATCGCAAGGAGACGCAGATGCCCGCCTATTCGCTCCTTTCCGACGGCATCGCGACCTCTGCGGGCTTTGCCTCCGTGTTCTATGCCGAGTGCACCGAGGCGGGGATCCCCTGCCTGCTGGTCAGCGGGACGCGCGACGGCGTGTCGCACGAGTGGAACATGGTGCGGCTGGAAGGAAAGTACTACCACATCGACCTCATGCGCAGCGTGGAGAAGGGCGAGACGGGTCTGACACTGCTGCTGGACGATGAAATGAAGCAGGAGGGCTACCGCTGGAAGGCGGCGGACTATCCGCAGACCGAGAAGCCGGAGATCGACGAACCGAGGACGGAGGAGCCGACGACAGATGAGCCGGACGTTTGGCCGACACAGCCGCCGACCGAGCCGCCGAAACCGACGGAGGAATCGACCGAACCGACGGAGCCGACCGTTCCCGAGACCGAGCCGACCGAACCGACGGAAAATAGTGAAATTGATACTTGACAAACGCGCGCACTGCCGCTATAATAACACCTGCAAATACGGTTTGCGGGTGTAGCTCATCCGGTAGAGCGCCACCTTGCCAAGGTGGAGGTAGCGAGTTCGAGC
>USIH01000153.1 GCA_900554705.1 uncultured Eubacteriales bacterium | reverse complement strand
TTTCTTCTATTATACCAGAAACGAGGGCGTTTTTGTAGTTCTTTGACAGACTGAAACGGGACTGTTGCAAAACGAAAGTTTTGCAACAGTCCCGTTTTGGACTTTACGGTAAAATGCGGCCGCCGCCGAGGACGACATCGCCGCTGTAGACAACGGCGGCCTGACCGGGCGTGACGGCGCGCTGCGGCCGCTCGAAGGTGAGCTGCACCGTGCCGTCCGGCAGCGCGGTGAGCAGCGCGGGCTGCTCCGGCTGCCGGTAGCGCAGCTTCGCGGTGCATTTGAGGCGCTGCTGTGCCTCGCCGATCCAGTGAAACTCGCCCACGCGCACCTCCGTGCGGTAGAGCGCTTCCTCCCCGCCGAGGACGACGGTGTTCTCCTGCGGGCAAAGGCGGCAGACATAGCGCCGCTCCGGCAGAGAAAGCCCCAGCCCCCGATGCTGACCGATCGTGTAGCGGATCAGCCCGCGATGCGTGCCGAGCGGCTTTCCGTCCGTGTCAACAAAAGGACCGGTCGGTGCGCGCCTGCCGAGAAATCGCTCGATCGCGGCGGCGTAGTCGCCGTCCGGCACAAAGCAAATGTCCTGACTGTCCGGCTTTTCCGCGTTTTCAAAACCGGCGCCCTGCGCAACGGCGCGCGCCTGTGCCTTTGTCAGCGCGCCGAGGGGGAAATAGGTGTGCGCAAGCTCCTCCTGCGTCATTTCGTAGAGGACATAGCTCTGATCCTTCGCCGGATCCAGCGCTTTTTTCAGCACGTAGCGTCCCGATTCGTGCGCGATGCGGGCATAGTGCCCCGTTGCAATGTGGTCGCAGCCGAGCAGCCGCGCGCGTTCCAGCAGGCGGGAGAACTTAAAATATCGGTTGCAGTCGATGCAGGGGTTCGGCGTCAGGCCGTTGCAGTAGCTTTCGGCAAAGCGGCGGATCACGATCTCGCGGAACTCGTCGGAGAAGTTAAATACGTAAAACGGCATTTTTAAGCGGCAGGCCACGTCGCGCGCGTCCTCCGTGTCGCGCAGCGAGCAGCAGGTGCGACCGACGGGCAGCCCCGCGTCCTCGTTCGTGTAAAGCCGCATCGTGCAGCCGAGACAGTCGTGCCCCGCGCCCTTGAGCAGCTTCGCGGCGGCGCTGGAGTCAACGCCGCCGCTCATTGCGATCAAAACTCTGCCCATCAGACCATACGGCAGGCTTCGCAGCTTGCGCAGTCGGGGAACTTGCTCTTGTCGTAGGGAATGTGGTTGCGCTCATAATAGTCGCGCACGGCAGACTTGACCGCCTCCTCGGCGAGCACCGAACAGTGCAGCTTGTGTGCGGGAAGGCCGCCCAGCGCCTCGACGACCTGCTTGTTCGTCACGGCAAGCGCCTCCTCGATCGTCTTGCCGCGGATCATCTCCGTCGCAATGGAGCTTGAGGCGATCGCGCTGCCGCAGCCGAAGGTCTCGAATTTTACGTCGGTGATGACGTTGTCCTTGATCTTCAGGTACATTTTCATAATATCGCCGCACTTGGCGTTGCCGACTTCCCCAACGCCGTCGGCGTTTTCTATGCTGCCCACATTGCGCGGATGCAGAAAGTGATCCATTACGATTTCGGTATACAGTGCCATATTGCTTCCTCCTTCTTACAGTACAAAACTGCGCTGGCCGCTTTGCAGTTCTTTCCAAACGGGTGAGATGCTGCGCAGGTAGGCGACCGCCTGCGGGATCTCTTGGAGCAGATAATCGACCTGCTCCGGCGTGTTCTCCGCGCTGAGCGTCAGACGCAGAGAGCCGTGCGCGACCTCATGCGGGCGGCCGATGGCGAGCAGAACGTGGCTCGGATCGAGCGAACCGGAGGTGCAGGCGCTGCCGGAGGAGGCACAGATGCCCCTGCTGTCGAGCAGCAGCAGGAGGCTTTCGCCCTCGATGCCCTCAAAGCAGAAGCTGATGTTGCCCGGCAGACGGTGCACGGGGTCGCCGTTGAGCGCGCCGTGGGGGATCGCCGACAGTCCGGCGATCAGCCGGTCGCGCAGCGCGGAGACCTTTGCGGCGTTTTCCTCCATATGGTCGCAGGCCTCCTTTAAGGCGGCTGCCATGCCGACGATCGCGGGGAGGTTTTCCGTACCGGCGCGCTTGCCGCGCTCCTGTGCGCCGCCCTCGATCACCGGCGTCAGCGGCAGACCGCGCCGCGCATAGAGCACGCCGACGCCCTTCGGCCCATGGAACTTGTGCGCCGAGAGGGAAAGAAGGTCGATCTGTGCCGTGTCAATGGGCAGATGTCCCGCCGCCTGCACCGCGTCGGTATGGAAGGGGACGCCGTGGGCGCGGCAGATCGCGCCGATCTGCGCGACCGGAAGCACGGAGCCGATCTCGTTGTTGGCGTACATGATGCTGACAAGGCAGGTATCCTCCCGAATGGCGGCCTCCACCTGCTGCGCGCTGACCGTCCCGAGCGAGCCTACGTCGAGCAGCTCGACCTCAAAGCCCTCCGCTTGCAGCTTTTTGAGCGTGTGCAGCACGGCGTGATGCTCAAAGGCGGTGGAAATAATGTGACGCTTTCCCTTGCGTGCGCCGATGCGTGCGGCGGAGAGCAGCGCCTGATTGTCCGCCTCGCTGCCGCCGGAGGTGAAGGTGATCTCCTGCGTCAGGCAGCCGAGACAGGCGGCGACGGTCTGACGTGCGCTTTGCAGCGCCTCGGCTGCCGCCTGACCGACGGAATGCAGGCTGGAAGGGTTGCCGTAGATCGTGTCAAAATAGGGGAGCATCGCCCGGATCGCCGTTTGACTTGTTTTTGTGGTGGCGGCATTATCCGCGTATACTTGCATATCTGTTTCCTCCCATCAAACCCCGCGTGGCGGGGAATATCGTTTTAATTCCTACCAATGTAGTAGGTTAATAGAATGATAGCATAACCGAACCGCCCTGTCAAGGGGGAATTTGACAAACCGCCGCACCGGAAAGAACCGCTGGAATGCCACGCACCAAAGCCTCCCCTGTGCAAGGCGGGACGGCTACGAGTCCTCTGAAGAGGAAGACAATAGGAACGCTCTTCGCACGAACAGCATTTTGAAAATTCCGCGCTTTTTTGAGAGTCGGAGAACCGCCCCACCGAAAACGGTGAGGCGGCTCTGTGCTTTATTCGTATTTCAGTGCGCGGATCGCGTTGAGCACCGCGAGGATCATCACACCGACATCCGCGAAGATCGCCGCCCACATATTGGCAATGCCCGCAGCGGTCAGCGCAAGGCAGGCGAACTTGACCACCAGTGAAAAGACGATGTTCTGCCGCACGATGCCGATGCACTTTCTCGAAATGCCGATGGCCTTGGCGATCTGCATGGGGTCATCGTCCATCAGCACCACGTCGGCGGCCTCGATCGCCGCGTCGGAGCCCATCGCGCCCATGGCGATGCCAATATCGGCGCGTGTCAGCACGGGGGCATCGTTGATGCCGTCGCCGACAAAGGCGAGCTTCCCGCGCGCGCCCTTGCTTGCAAACAGCTTCTCCACCTCGGCGACCTTGTCGGCGGGGAGCAGCTCACTGCGCACCTCATCGACGCCAAGCTCGGCCGCAACTTCGTCGGCGACCCGCTTCGTATCGCCCGTCAGCATGACCGTCTTCTCCACGCCGCAGCGCTTGAGCGCGGCAATTGCCTCTTTGGAGTGCGGCTTTACGACATCGGAGATCACGATATGACCGACGTACTGCCCGTCAACCGCCATATGGATGATCGTGCCGACGCTGTGGCACGGGCGGCACGGGATGGACAGCTTCGCCATCAGCTTGTCGTTGCCCGCCGCCACCGTGTGGCCGTCCACCTTGGCGATGACGCCGTGGCCGCTGATCTCCTCAATGTCGCTGACGCGGTCGCGGTCTATGGGCTTTCCGTACGCCTTTTGCAGGCTCTTGCTGATCGGGTGCGAAGAGGCGCACTCCGCATACGCGGCGTATGCAAGGAGCTTTTCCTCATCCATTACACTGTGGTGCACCGCGGTCACTTCGAAAACGCCCTGCGTGAGCGTTCCGGTCTTGTCAAACACGACGACCTTCGCGTCGGAAAGCTCCTCTAAGTAATTGGAGCCTTTGATGAGGACGCCTTCCTTGCTCGCCCCGCCGATGCCCGCGAAGAAGCTCAGCGGGATGCTGATGACCAGCGCGCAGGGGCAGCTGATGACCAGGAAGGTCAGGGCGCGGTAGATCCAGTCGCCGAAGCGGGCGGGCTGGCCCATCAGCAGCAGCACGATGGGCGGCAGGAAGGCCAGCGCCACGACGATGTATATCGGCAGGGAGGCGAGGAAGCG
>USIH01000152.1 GCA_900554705.1 uncultured Eubacteriales bacterium | reverse complement strand
AGGAACTTCGCGCCGCCGTATTCCAGAATGTCACGGATCGGCAGACGCCAGCCCTTCGGCACGCCCTTCCACGAAGGCTCGTGGGACAGCGACAGGTGCGTCTTGACCATCATGGTGCAGTAGTCGGCGTACTTCGGATCGGCCTCGAAGCGCTTTGCCTTCTCCAGAGCGAGCGGCGCCCAATCCACGCCGTCGGCGCCGTAGACTTCCTTGGCGATCAGCTCGACGCGCTCACGCAGCGGCATCTCCAGCGGGTAGAGGAACTTGATCTCGTTCTTTTCCTTGCAGGCATCCATGACCGTCTCGGCAAGCTCGATCGCGCCCTCGCCGCCGTAGCGCCAGTGGTTCGACAGCGCGCAGCGGACGCCCTTTTCCTTGCAGAGTCTGCGGATCAGCGCGATCTCGGCGTCGGTGTCGGTGTAGAACTGGTTGATGCAGACGACGGGAACGATGCCGGACTTGCGGATGGTGCTGACATGGTGGAACAGGTTCTCGCAGCCCTTTTCCAGCAGCTCGAGGTTCTCTTCGGTGTATTCCTTGGGCAGGGGACGGCCGGCGACAACGGCGGGGCCGCCGCCGTGCATCTTCAGCGCGCGGATGGTCGCGACCAGAACGGAGACGTTCGGGGTCAGGCCGGACAGACGGGTCTTGACGTTCCAGAACTTTTCAAAGCCGATGTCGGCAGCGAAGCCGGACTCGGTGACATGATAGTCAAACAGCTTGAGCGCCAGACGGTCGCCGATGACGGAGGACTGACCGATGGCGATGTTGGCAAAGGGACCGGCGTGGATCAGCACGGGCTGATGCTCGACGGTGTAGCACATGGTGGGGTTGATGGTGTTGCGCATCCAGGCGGTCATCGCACCGGCGACCTCGAGATCTTCGGTGGTGACGGGCTTGCCGCTGCGGGAGTAGGCCACGACAATCTTGCCGATACGTTCGCGCAGATCCTTCAGATCGCGGGCGACGGAGAGGATCGCCATCAGCTCGGAGCCGACGGCAATGCCAAACTTGGACTCCATCAGGTAGCCGTCCTTCGTGCCGCCGATGCCGATGATGATATTGCGCAGACCCTGCGCGCAGAAGTCCAGCACCCAGCCCATTTCGACGCGCTTCGGGTCGATGTCCAGACGCTTCAGGCCGCGCTTTGCAAGCTGCTCGTCGTCATAGTTGCGCTCGTGCTGCATACGGGCGTTGAGGGCGACCATGGCAAGGTTGTGGGCGTTCATGATGTCGTTGATGTCGCCGGTCAGGCCGAGGGAGAATTCGGTCATGGGCATGAGCAGGGCATTGCCGCCGCCTGCCGCGGTACCCTTGACGTTCATGGTCGGGCCGCCGGAGGGCTGACGCAGGCAGCCGCCGACATTCTTGCCGAGGCGGCCGAGGCCTTCGATCAGACCCAGAGAGGTGGTGGACTTGCCTTCGCCCAGCGGGGTGGGGGTGATGGCGGTCACTTCGATGAATTTGCCGTCTGGCTTATCCTTCAGACGGTTCATGATCTTGATGAAGTCGAGCTTCGGGGTCTTGCCGTAGGGGATGATCTCGTCGGGCAGAAGGCCGAGCTTTTCGCGGAAGTATTCCACGGGGGGCAGAGCCTTTTCCGCTTCCTCCGCGATCTGCCAGTCCTTGTAGACCGTGGGGTCGAGCGTCACACGGCCGTTTTCGTCCACATATTTGCCGTCCTTAAATTCTAATGCCATGAGGGAACCTCCTTTTATCTTGCCCCGTGCGGACACGGGAAAACTGACTTGGTATTCGATACAAATTTATCGGTACGACTGCATTATAGCATTGTACTCTGGGGTTGTCAATACACTTTGTATGAAAAGAGGGGACAAAAATCCTAATTTTTGCGGAGAGGCACTTCCTCGACCTGCGCAAGCTCCCGCACCAGCCGCAGCACCTTGCGCTGCACGACGCTCTCGTGCAGGATCGCGGGCAGATCATCTCCGTAGGCATCGGTGAGCTGCTGCACCGTCACGCCGCTGCGCCGACAGGTGTCGGCCAGCGCGGCCGCCAGCTCCTCTTCTTCGGCCTCCACGCCCTCCAACGCGGCAATGCGCGCAATGGCGGCGCGCACCTTGAGCACCTGCCGCGCATCGGCCTCCATGTCGGCAACAAGCTGCTCACGGGAGGTGCTTGAAAACTGCAAATAGGCCTCCAGCGTCAGATTGCGCACGGAAAGCTGCGCCGTCAGCTCGGCAAGCTGCTGCTGCGCCGCCTGCGCGACGGCTTCCTCCGTCGGCTCGCAGTCCAGCGTCTGCGCAGCCTGTCGGATCAGCGTGTCCTGTAGCTCCGCCTCGGCGCGCTCGCGGTAGTAGTCGCGCAGGCTCTGCGCCACTTGGGTGTGCAGCGCGGGCGTGTCCGCAAGTGACGTGTCGCTGCGCAGGAGCGACTGGACGTTGCGCTCGATCTCCTCTCGGCTGACCTCGACCGGCTCCAGCCTGCCGTGCAGGCCTTTATATTGAAATTCCATAAGTTCTTCCTCCCTTACATGGCCGCCTTGAGCGCGCCGATGAGCAGATCTCCCGCCACCACGCGGTCTTCCGCGGCAAAGCCGTCGGCAAAGTTCGCGCTGTAGAGGAGCTGCGCGTTGGGCGGAAACTCGTCGTCGCCCTCCCAGAGGAGCAGGCGCAGACGATAGCGGTCAAAAAGCGTAAATTCATAGCCCGCGTCGCCGTGCGGCAGCATGGTGCCGCCCAGACGCTCCGCCGCCTGCCGGAAGGCGGGCAGACGCGTGCCAAAGGTGAAGGCCGCACGGGTCAGCACCCGTCCGGTGAATGGTTTTATGTAAACCTCTCCCCATGGCAGCTCCCGAAACGTCCGAAACTCGTCCGTTGCCTCCGCCTGCCTGCCCAGCAGGAGCAGGCGCAGCAGGAAGGTTTGCAGCGGAAGCAGCGGCTCCGCGCCGTCCGCCGCACGAACGGCGGCAGACGGGTGAGTGACGGAATAGTCGCGCCCCAGCAGGCGGACGGTGAAGGCTGCGCCGTCAAACGGGCAGCCTGTCCGCGCTGCCGCCTCGAGCGGATCGAGCTGTGCGAACTGCTGCGCGTAATGCGCAAAGGGGATTTCCTCTTTGTGGTTTTCGATCTGCATGGCCTTACTCCAATCCTTGGAATCGCGCCGCGTCCGTGTGGGGCAGGAAGCAGGCGGCGACGAAGTTATCCATATAGCCCGGGTGGGTGGAAAGCTCCACATAGGTCATGTTGCGGGCGACTTCGTCGACCTTTTGCGCCGCTTCCTCCGACAGCGCCATCGCGTAAGCGCCGGAGAGGGAGGAGTTGCCGATATAGTGGAACAGCTCCAGTGGCACGTTCGGGAACATACCGATGCGCACGGCGTTTTTCATATTAATGCCGCTGCCGATGCCCCCTGCGACATAGAAGCCCTCGATCACGCTCTCGTCCATGTCCATGCTTTGCAGCAGGGTGTCGATGGCGGAGTAGATCGCGCCCTTGGCGCGGATGAAGTTGAGAATATCGACTTCATTGATGGCGACCTCGCGCCCCGTGGCGGAGGCCTCCGCCGTTGCCAGAATATAGCGCCCCGTGCCATGGCGATCGTGGGCAATGCGCGGACTTTCGCGGACAAAAATGCCCTTGGCGTTGATCGCGCCGGTGCGGAACAGCTCCGCGATGGTGTCGATGATGCCGCTGCCGCACAGGCCGACGGGCTTTTGCCCCGCCTCGCCGATCAGCCCCAGCGTCGGCTCGAGCGTCGCTTCGTCGATCACGCACGACTCGATCGCGCCGTCCGTCGCGCGCATGCCGCAGGAGATGTCGCCGCCTTCGAAGGCGGGGCCTGCGGAGCAGGCGCAGGACATCATAAAGTCCCGGTTGCCGAACACGATCTCGCCGTTGGTGCCCAGGTCGATGAACAGCGAGAACTCGTCCTTGTCCCAGATGCGGCTGGTCAGCGTACCGGCGGTGATATCGCCGCCCACATAGGAGCCGATATTGGGCGCCAGCACCACCTTGGCGTCGGGGTTGGCCACAAACCGGATGTCACCGGCCTTCAGGCCGTCCCAGTGGGTGCGCTCCATGCCGTGGGAGGCGTGGACGCCGGGGCCGATCAGCGCGGCCTTCATGCCGCCGCCGGCCCGCCAGGCCGCCCCCACGTCGGAGCCGTAGTGGGGATAGACGTCGGCGGCGTAGTCGATGCCGTCTGCCAGATCGCGCCACAGTTCTTCCTCTTTTTTTCGCAGCTCTGTCAGGGATTTAGCGTAAATACAACGCCGTTTCTTGTGGATATCGGTATAACGATAGTCGTAGGT
>USIH01000151.1 GCA_900554705.1 uncultured Eubacteriales bacterium | reverse complement strand
CACCCGCCTGCCCGAGGCACGCGATGACGGGCGCAAGCAGCGCGGACGGAAACGGGCGGCTGAACAGGACGCGTCCGGTCTTCAGCTCCAGCACGCTCGCGCCGTTGGACTGGATCAGATAGTCCATCGGTGGGAGGTAAGGCAGCACATCGCTCATGGAGCCGACCGTCCGCCCGCTGGCAATGGCAAGCACGACACCGCGCGCCGACGCTTCGGCAAGGACGCGGCGCGTCCGTTCGGACACCCGTCCCTGATCGTCAACCAGCGTGCCGTCGATATCCGAGGCGACCAGACGTATCGCCATACTCACAGTCCCAGCAGCAGGCCGCCGGAGCAGTCAACGATGCTGGCGACCATGGATTCGGCACGGTTGCTGGCAAGATAGGCCACGGTGTCCGCGATCTCAGAGGGCTGAATCGGGCGCTTGCGCGGCATACGCTTGATCTTATCGGGCAGGTTCGGCATATTGCGGTTGATGTCGGTGATGACCAGTCCCGGCAGGACGCCGTTGACAATGATCTCATGCTCGACCAGATCGAGCGCGAGCTGACGGGTCAGACCCAGCTCGGCGGTCTTGTTCGTTATGTAGCAGACACGGTTTTTGGAAGTCGCGGACATAGCGACCTTGGAGAGGACATTGACGATCCTGCCGCCCTTGCCCTGCGCGATGAGGCGCTTTGCAAACTCGCGGCTCATATACATCATGCCCGTGACGTTGCTGCCGAGCGCCTGCTCCCATTCCTCCAGCGAAACGTCGACGATCGCGGTGGTCTTCGCGCCGCCCGCGTTGTTCACGAGGATGTCGATCGTTCCGAAGGCGCGCTCCGCCTCGTCATAGATCCGCGTAACGGTCTCCATGCTGCTCAGGTCGCCCTGCACACCGACGCACGTTACACCGTAGCGCCGGCGCAGGTCTTCAATGAACGCCTCGCAGCGCTCCGGCTCGGAACGGTAGCAGACGACGAGGTTCGCGCCTTCCTGCGCGAGGCACTCGCTGACCGCGCCGCCGATGCCCTTCGCCCCGCCCGTCACGATCGCCACTTTGCCTTTCAGTCCTAAATCCATAATGCTTCCTTTCTCTGTCGATAGATTTTGCCGATTTTCCGTCGGCTCGTATCACACGTCAAGCTCAAACTTGTCGTGGGTGAAGAAGTAATAGGGCACCAACTGCCCGCCCAGACCCGCAGCGGCGGGAATGAGCACGATGGCAACGAAGATCCCCAAAATCCGGTTCACGCCGACAAGCCACCAGAACAGCAGGAAAATCAGCCCCAGCGTGACAATGTGGTAAAGCCCCTTTGCAAACATCAGCTTGCGGCGGCACCGCTTGGTCAGCGCGATGGTGTGGCCGCAGCGCGAACAGGTATAGACCTGCGTCTTCTGCGAATAGACCGCGCGCGCGGCTTTGCCGCAGTTCGGGCAGGCGTCGATCGGTGTCCCGACTTTTTTACTCTTACTCATAAAATCATGCGCCTCCGTTCAGCAGCTTTTGCAGCCGCCGCAGCGTGCTGTCCTTGCCCTTCCGATTGAGCGCGCGGGAGCGGATCTCCGCAGAGAGAAAGGCAAAGACGTCATAGCCGTAGGACTGCTGAAAGCTCAAATTGACATTGCCGGAATAAGGCAGATAAAAATCCATCAAAAATGCGTTGTAACCGGCGAGCAGATCCGCCGGATAGAGCGGCTCGTCCGAGAGCATGAAATTGACGTTTCGGTAGCGCCGCAGGAAGTCCATCGTTCCGGCGATATGCTGCGCGTAGGTATCGGCCGAGTAGACGACGGTCTGGTCGAAATACATCGGCGAGTGCGCAAGCTCCACGCCCTCCATCTGCTCCGGATGCTCCAGATACAGAACGATCTCCAGTTGTGCGCCCTGCTCCAAATAGTTGCGCAGCGTGCTTTGCAGCTTGCGGTGCGCCTTGAGGTTCGCCGTGATCACGCTGTCGGACATTCCCGCCTGACGCAGCATCATCTGCAACGTCATCAGCGGCAGCGTAAAGACCGGCAGGTGCGTCACGTGCAGGATGGCGTCCCGACAGAGGCTCGCGGCGCGGCTGGTGTAGAAGAAGGAGGCAAGCTGACGGTAGTTCAAGCTCTGCATCTCCGTCAGCGGCGTGCAGCGCGAAAGCAGCTGCTTAAAGTCATTTTCAAGTGCGGAGACGCCCGCCTCATCCGTAAAATACGTGATATAACGGTTCTTCGAGCAGGCAATGCGCATGGCGCAGCACGCGCCGACGTTCGGGATGACCATCAAAAACGGCTGGACGACCGTGTCGTTATAGCTGCGCACCGCAAGGGTGTACATGGAGAAGTTGCGGATGCACTTAAAGTTCGACCAGACGCGCACATAGTCCACGCCCTTGCTCTCGTTGTTGGTCATGTGATAGATGAGCTTCACCGTCGCCTGCATCATCTCGCTGCGCTTGAGCTGCTGTCGCCAGTGCTCCAAAAACAGCGCGTCGTCGGCAAGCACGCCCACCTCGTCGGAGGTGTACAGCAGCACCTGAAACGGGACGCCGCGCGCAATGGCAGCGTCGAACAGGCGGGTGATATAGCGCTGATAGTCCCCTTCGCGCAGAATGTCAACCTCCGCGCCGCTGGCCTCGTCGCCCAGCGAGAGGCTTGTCTCCGCCTCGTGCGGCGCATCGTCGCTGCCTGCGGTCAAAAGCTCGAAGAGCTTGCGGTGGATGCGCTCCGGATGCTCGGAGAACGTCTGCGGCGTATAGTGCAGGTTCAAAAAAGCGCACAGCTTCAGGCGGCTGGCCTCCGTCGTGCAGAAGCGAACCAGCACCTCCGCGATCTTATAGGTCGTCTCCTCGTTGGGAACGCGCTTTCCCGTTCTCCACTTGGAGACCAAGGAGGGATCAACAAACATCTCCTGTGCGATGTCGCGGTTCTTCACGTTGAAGGCCCACATATAGTAGTTCAAATAGCTGCTGAACACGTCGTCTTCCCTCCTGCGATGAAGAAATTATTGCTTCGGCTCCTCGTCGTTTACAAAGATCACGCCGTAGCGCTCGAACTCGACCAGGGTCTTCGGGGCGATCTCAATGGTCAGGGTCTTGTCGGAAATGCCGCGGACGATGCCGTGCATGCCGCTGTCAAGGATGACCTTGGAGCCGACCTTGACACGTGCCGACCTTGCGTCGGCCTTTTCTTTCTCTTTTTTCAGGTAGTTCATGTTGCGCTTGTAGTTCATCACCAAGAAAATCGCGACCGCCAAAATGAGCAGGATCCACCAATAGTGTTTGAAAACTTCCCAAGCCGTATCCATTTCGAGTACCTCTCTTTTACAAATTGTATGCTTATCCACTTTCGGACAGCCACACTCATACTATACGATTTTGTGACGTGAAAGACAAGAGTTCGGCCAAAATGTCATTTTTTAGACAAACCCGTGGCAATGATGACGCGATGCCGAAGATTATTTACAAAAGCCCCCAGCGATGCTATCATCGGTTTGTGCAATATAACGAACGGGCGTTTCCGCCCGTGTTACCGAAGGACAGGAGGTCACACACTATGTTAGTTTCCATGAAGGAGATCCTACAGCACGCAAGAGAAGGAAAATACGGCGTCGTATCCGCAAGTATGCAGAGCGAAGGCAATATGAAGGCCGCGATCCGCGCTGCGGAGGAGATGAACTCCCCGATCATTCTCAACCACCGTTTCGATCGTTTCGACGACGACTTCGATTTTTACGCGGACATCGCAAAGCAGCGCGCCTATCGCACGCACGTCCCCGTCGCGATCAATCAGGATCACGGCGCGACCTTCGAGCAGGCGATCCGAGCCATTCACGCGGGCTACACCGGCATCATGGTAGACCGCTCCACTCTCCCCTATGAAGAAAACATCCGTCAGGTCGCGGAGCTGACCCGTATTGCGCACGCCTGCGGTGTCACGGTCGAGTCGGAGCTTGGCTCCATGGTGCTCGGCAGCGAGGACGACGCGACGGTCAAGGCCGGCATGACCAATCCCCATCAGGTGCGCGAATTCATCGAACGCACCGGCATTGACTGCCTTGCCGTTTGCATCGGCAATCAGCACGGACTTTATAAGGGCGTGCCGCACATCGACTTTGACGTGCTGGCCGCCTGCAAGGAAGCCGCGGGCGACACGCCGCTCGTTCTTCACGGCGGCACGGGTATTCCGGCTGACATGATTAAAAAAGCAATCAGCCTCGGCGTTGCAAAAATCAATGTCAACACGGAGTGCCAGCTTGCATTTGCGGCAGCAACGCGCAAATACATAGAAGCAGGCAAAGACCTTGAAGGCAAGGGCTTTGAT
>USIH01000150.1 GCA_900554705.1 uncultured Eubacteriales bacterium | reverse complement strand
GGACGACACCGCCGTCGAAAACGAGATGAAGTACGTGTGCAGCTGCTGGCCGACGGCGTAGACCGCCGTGGCGGCGGTGCCGCAAAAGCGCGTGATGATGAGCTTGTCGAGGTTGTTGTTGACCTGGTCGACGACCATGTTGATGGCAATAAAGCCGGAGAACACGGCGATGTCCTTGAGCACGGCACCGTCAAAGCCCCGGAACAGAACCCGGATGTGCAGCTTGCCGAAGCAGTAGATCAGCCGCAGCACGTCCACGAGCACCGAGATCGTCACCGTGATAACGACCATGCCGATCGAGCCGTAGCCCGCCAGCAGCACCGGCAGTGTCACGAGCGGGGACACGACCGTGCGCAGGATCTCCGTCGCCTTCAGGAACACGAACTGCTCCTGCGCGCTGATGATGTTGCTGAACACGCTCATCGGGAAGCTCACGGCGAGGTTCGCCGTCAGCAGCAGCATGAGGATGCGCGCCGTGTGATACTCGGCGTCCGTCAGGCCGGTCTTGAACACCATCTCCAGATGAAATGTCAGGTACAGCCCGCACGCGAGCGCGATCAGACCGATGACGGAAAACACGATCAGGAACAGGCCGTTGAGCCGCGCGATCTTGTCGTCCGCCTTTTCCTTGCGGTAGAGGATGTAGTAGCGCACGTAGCTGCCGCCGAAGCCGAGACTGAGCACCGACAAAATGGCAATCGTCGAGGCGACGGTGGAGTACAGGCCGTATTCGCTCTTGCCGAGGATGCGCAGCATGAACGGCGTGTAGGCAATGGAGACGATGATGTTGAGCGTCATCTGCACATACGTGAGCAGAGAGCCGGAACGCAGTTGATTGTGATGCTTCATAGTGTCAGTGTCCGGCGGCGGCAAACAGTATGTGCACCGCCCGGTACTGTTTCTTTCCGAGCAGGGACAGCACCAGCTTCTTGCGCGCCGGATAGCCTTTCAGATAGGGGTTGTGCCGGTAGTCGGGGAAGCGCGCGGCGGTGAAGTCCAGCAGCTGCGGCAGCAGCGGGTGCGTGCTCTGTGCCTTGAGAATGCGCACGGACGCATCGTAGAGCACATTGTCCACGCAGAGCTTGCCCAGCTCGTTTTCATACTGTTTGAACAGGTCGCGCGCCTGATACCACGTCAGCACATCGTCGATCGCGTCCATGATCTCGGCGTTGGCGTCGAGCGCGCGCTTGGTCACGGGGCTGCTCATCGCGGTCAGCGGTGTGTTGCGGCGCACCTTGGCAATGGCCGCACGGCCGAGAATAATGGCCTTTTGCGTCGCAAGTGCGCGATCCTTATGGATCCAGGAGCACTGCTCACGGATGTTGGCGACCTCGACCAGATAGGGATTGAGGCCTGCCTTTTCGCAGGCCTTGCGGAAGGTTGCCTCGTGCATTCGCGGCGAGCAGGAGCACACCACGACGCCGGTCAGACCGAGCGTGCGGATCTTTTCCTGCATCAGCTCCTGACCGGTCTGTGAGCACATATACTGGTAGTTGGTGGAGAACACAACGCCTGCTTCATGCGACAGCGCTTCGCTGACGGCGGTTACGTCCACGGTGGCGGCGATGTTACTGCCGCACCAGCATACAAATACACCGATTTTCTGCACTGCTTCTCCTCCTTATCGTTTATATTTTCGGAAAGCGGCCGTGATCGCCTGCTGCGGAAGCGCGTCGTCGACGCGCGCGGGAATATCCTCCGGCGCAAGGTGATTGCAGCCCTGCTTGCGGATCACGGCGAGGCGCACCGCCTCAATGAGTTTTGCCGGCTCCACGCTGCGCGGGCAGCGCTCAACGCAGGCAAAGCAGCTCAGGCACGTGTAGATGCCGCGCGAGGACATCAGGTCGTCGATGCGGCCGGACTCGACCATGGAGACGAACTGATGTGGATGATAATCCATTTCGTCATAGGCGGGGCAGCTTGCGCTGCATTTTCCGCAGCGCATACATTTGCGCGGATTGACGCCGGAAATGCGGGTGATAAGCTCCATCATTTGCCCTCCACCTCCAAACCGAGCGCCTGCGTCAGAAGCTCCGTGAAGTAGGTCACGGGCATAGCGCCGCGCAGATTATACAGGCAGAGCGGGCAGGCGGTGACAAGCTCCTCTGCGCCGCAGGCGGCGGCGTTTTCAAGCACCTTTTTTGCCTGCGCGGCGGCGTAGTCGGGGCGGTCGACCGTCGCGTAGCCGCCGCAGCATTCGTTGCGCATGGCGTAGACGACGGGCTGCGCGCCGAGCGCGCGCAAAAGATCCTCTAAGATCGTCGGGTTTTCCGGATCGTCAAGCCCCAACTCACGGCTCGGGCGCAGCAGCATACAGCCGTAGTACGCGCCAATCTTTCTGCCGGTCAGCGGAGAAACAACGTGTTTTTTCAGTTCCTCAAACCCCACGACATCCCGCAAGACCTCTAAATAGTGCAAGACCTTCGTTTCGCCGCAATAGGGGACTTCCGGCTTGAGGTAGCGGTTGACCTTGTCGCGGATCTCTTCGTCGCGCTGCATATCCAAGTTCACGCGCTTGATCACATGGTAGCAGGCGGAGCACAGAGCGACCAGCGGCTCACCGCGCTCCCGTGCGGCCATGAGCGCGCGCACGGAGGACAGGCGCGTCGCGATCTCGTCGCGCGCCATCGGATAGACAGCGCCGCAGCACTGCCAGTCGTCCGGCTCAACAAGTGTGAAGCCGAGCGCCTGCGCAGCCTTCCGCCCGCACTGATCCAGACGCACGCCGGTCGTCCGGAGCGTACAGCCGGGGAAATAGGTAAATGTCATAAATGACCTCCGAATTATACCATCTGTTCGGGGTGGAACACCTCGTCAAAGCGCTCTGCCGACAGGAAACCGAGCCGCACGCACGCTTCTTTCAGTGAAATGTTTTCCCGATAGGCGAGCTTTGCGGTCTTTGCCGCGTTTTCATAACCGATGTAGGGGTTAAGTGCCGTCACGAGCATCAGGGAATTGTGCAGATTGTGCTGCATTTTCTCCCGATTTGCGCGGATGCCGGAGACGCAGCGGTCATTAAACGAGACCATGGCCTGCGCGAGCAAACGCGCGGATTGCAGGAAGTTGTAGATGCAGACGGGCATGAAAACGTTCAGCTCAAAGTTGCCCTGCGAGGCGGCCAGAGAGACGGCGGTATCGTTGCCCATGACCTGCACGGCGACCATCGTTACCGCTTCGCACTGCGTCGGGTTGACCTTGCCGGGCATGATCGACGAACCCGGTTCGTTTTCGGGAATGAAGATCTCGCCCAAGCCGTCGCGCGGGCCGGAGGCCAGCCAGCGGACATCATTTGCGATCTTCATCAGATCCGCCGCAAGCGCCTTCAGCGCGCCGTGCGCGAACACAAGCTCATCTTTCGACGTCAGCGCGTGGAATTTATTTTCCGCCGTGCGGAAATCGCGTCCGGTGATGCGGGAGACCTCCTGCGCGACGCGCACGTCGAAGCCCTGCGGCGCGTTCAGCCCTGTGCCGACTGCCGTTCCGCCGAGCGCAAGCTCCTTGAGCGGCGGCAGCGCGAGCAGCAGCATTTCGCGGTCGCGCTCCAGACTGCTGCGCCAGCCGGAGATTTCCTGGGAAAACGCAATGGGCGTTGCGTCCTGCAAGTGCGTTCTGCCGGACTTTACGATACCGGCATTTTCCTGCTCCAGCCGCGCAAGGGTGGAGCAGAGCAGCGCGATGGCAGGAAGCACCTGATCCTCGACGGCCTCTACGGCGGCGATGTGCATCGCCGTGGGGAAGGTGTCGTTGGAGGACTGGGACATATTCACGTCGTCGTTCGGGTGCAGCAGCTTCTTACCGGCAAGGGAGTTGGCGCGGTTTGCGATGACCTCATTCGCGTTCATGTTCGACTGTGTGCCGGAACCGGTCTGCCAGACGACGAGCGGGAAGTGCTCATTGAGCGCGCCCGAAATGACCTCGTTGCAGGCCTCCTCCATATAGCGCAGCTTTTCCTCCGTCAGCTTTTCCGGACGGAGCGCATGGTTCGCGCGCGCCGCAGCGAGCTTCAAAACGCCGAAGGCGCGTGTGATCTCGCGCGGCATGGTCTCAAGGCCGATGCCGATGGGGAAGTTTTCGTGGCTGCGCTCGGTCTGTGCGCCCCAGTATTTGTCGGCCGGGACCCGGACCTCGCCCATCGAGTCGTGCTCCATGCGGTATTCCATAAGCGCGTTCTCCTCTTTATTATAAATTTTGTGTTCAGATCTCGACCTGGCGGATGACGTCCTTCAGCTTCTCGGCGCTCGCGCGCAGCTTGTCGATCTCGCCGTCGGTCAGCTGGTTCAGGATCTTGCCGCGCACGCCCTGGTTGTCGACCAGCGCGAGCGTAGACAGGCAGACGTCGGACACGC
>USIH01000149.1 GCA_900554705.1 uncultured Eubacteriales bacterium | reverse complement strand
CCAAAGAAAACCCATGCTTTCGCCTCTTGAAAGCATGGGTTCTTTGACAGTCTGAAGCAAAAGCGCTCGCTGCAAGGCGAGCGCTTTTGCTATATGTCATTTATGTCCGAACACCAGCTCGCCGAGTGCGGTATCTTGGAGGACGAGCAGGCCGTCTTCCAGCTTCAGTCCGTCTACCAGATTTTTCTCCGTCAGGACAAGGGCGCTGCCGTTGATGCTGTAGGTTCCGGAGCGGCGGACGACGATCTGCGCGCTCTGCGACGAGCGGAACTCCTCACGCAGGCCGGAGAGCGTCTTTGCAAGCTCCTTCGCGTAGTCCTCGCCGTAGCGCGCCTGCGCCGCCTGCTGCGCCTGTTGCGGCGTCAGTCCCTCTTTTTCGGCGGCCGCCTCGCACTTGCGCGTAAAGGCCTCCGTCAGTTGATCGTCGAGCACCTTGTCAAAGGCATCGAGCGCGTCCTCCGCGTTCTCCGTGCGGAGCGTGAAGGTACCGGACTGCTCCAGCGTCAGCGTCAAGCGCAGCTCGATCTCCTCCGGACACGTGACATTGAGGCCGTAGGTGCGCTTGAGCGCATCTGCGGCAAAAGTGCCGTAGTCAAACAGGCACGTCCACTCGCCCAGCGCATCGTCGCTATCCAGCGCGATGTCGCGGCGGAAGTCCTGATATTTCTGTTCCCTGCGGGTAACGTCGCTTGACGTATCGTCACCCGTGATGATCGAGATCAGACTGCATCCGCCGAGCGCGAACATCAGCGCCAGCAGAAGCAGCACCGCAACACATCGCTTCATATGTTTCTCCTCCGTGTGTTTTTTTCATTCTACCACAGGCGTGCCGGAATTGCAAGGCGACGTATTGCGCCGCTTCCAACGCGCGAAAAGCCAGAGCGCGAAGAGACCGCCGCAAAGCTCGCCGACCGGCAGCGCGCTGACCAGTCCCATCATGCCGAACAGGCCGTCGAGCAGGTACATCAGTGGGATATAGAACACCAGCTCGCGCACACAGGCGTGCAGCAGCGTTCCCTTGCCGTAGCCCACCGCCTGCATACAGAACGACGTGCTGTAGTTGAGGAACTGCGGCAGCGCGGCAAGGCACCGCACGCGCAGAAAGCGCGCGGCGAAGGCGAGTGCGCGGACGCTGTTTCCGCTCACATCGGTCGAGGTGCTCAGGAAAACCCGACAGATCTGTGGCGAGAGCAGCTCAAAGAGCGTGATCGTCAGCGCCGAGATGCAAAGTCCCCACAGGCGCGCCGTGTGGATGACGCGGTTCATGCGTGCGTGGTCGCCGGAGGCGTAGTTGTAGGCAACCATAGGCAGCATACCCTGACAGATGCCGAGGTTGACGGCGTTTGGCAGTCTCTCTGCTTTCATGACGATGCCGACGGCCGCAAGTTCCAGATCTCCGTGTCCCGCTGTGAGGGAATTGAGAAAAATATTGGCCACGTCGAACAGACCCGTCAGCGCCGCCGAGGGAACACCCACGGCAAACAGCTCCCGCACCTCCTCGCGCGTCACGTCGCGCGCCGCGCGGAAGCGGACGCTCAGCGGCGCATCCGGCGCGAGCCGACACAGCGCTACGATCAGATAAACGCAGGAGACAACGTTGGAAAGTAGCGTCGCGATCGCCGCGCCCGCGACCTCCATCCCCTTGGGCAGCAGGACGAACATAAACAGCGGGTCAAGCACAATGTTCAGCACGCCGCCCATGCTCAGGCCGAAGCTCGCCTGCTTGGAATAGCCCGCATTTCGCAAAAGATGCGCCGTCGTGGCCGAAAGGATGGTGGGTAGGTTGCCTGCGACGACAACGATGAGGACATACTGCCGCGCAAAGCCCATGGTGTTCTTCGACGCGCCCAGCAGGCGCAGGATCGGATCGAGCAGCACGCCGATCAGGAGCGAATAGGTCAAAGCGATAGCCGCCGCGCCGTAAAAGGCGAAGGCGCAGACGCATTTGGCGCGCTCCGGCGTACCCTTGCCGATCAGCCGCGCCATCAGGCTGCCGCCGCCGATGCCGAAAAGGTTGGCGAAGGCGACGGTCATCATAAAGATGGTAAAAGCCAGCGTCACCGCCGCCGTCATGTAGGCATTTCCCGTGCGGCCGATGTAAATGGTATCGACCATGTTGTAGATCAGATTGATGAGCTGGCTGACGATCGTGGGCACCGCCATGGTCATCAGCGCTTTCGGCACTGCCGTCGTTTCAAACAGCGCCTTTTTGTCATTCATTTCAAAACCTTCTTTTCTATGTTTCAAAATTGGGCGCGCCGGTCGGCAAGCGCCGCAAGCAGGAGGTCGAGCGCGTCCTCCGTCGGCGCGGCAGGCATCACCGCGCCGCAGCGCCGCGCAAGCGCGTCCACCCGCACAAAATCGGCACGCAGCAGCTCCGGCGGCTGCGTGCGCAGCGCGTCGGGGTCGATCCAGACGGCGCACGGCGCTTTCCCCGCAAACGGCTCTGCAAATGCGAGCCGCACCGTCACCTTATCGCCGAGCGCGGCTTGCGCCTGCGCAAAGAGCGTCGTCGGGATATGGCAGCATTCGATGCCGCACGGGGCAAGCGCGGCGGCGATCCCACCAAGACCGCAGAGCGTCTCGTCGCCGACGGCAAGCAGGCAGTCGTCCTGCTCGTAGATGCCCTCGCGCAGCGCTTGCAGCGCGGCGCGCAGGCCGCAAGCATCCCTATTATCCTCGGGCAGACACAGAGGCTGCACGCTGCCGCACTGCCGCGCCACGCGCCGCAGCAGCTCCTGCGGCACACTGTCGTCCGTCAGCAGCAGTACGCGCCGCGTTCGCAGCAGCTTTCCCACGCGCCCGATCGCGCCGCGTCCAAGGCAAAGGCCGCCGGTCAGGCCGCCGATCCGGTCGCTTTGCAGCGCGCGCGAAAGCGCCATCGTCCCTTCCAAAAAGGCGGGCAGGCGCGCGGAGATCTCCTTCGGCTCCTGCGACAGGAGCGCGAGATTCCGCTCGATCACGGCGCGCTCCCGCGCCGCATCGCGCACGGGTGCGCCGCTTTTCTTCTTACATTGCGCGATCGTATCGCTCAGCCGCAGCCGCCGCGCAAACAGGCGCGTCATCTGCGCGTCGATCCCGTCAATGCGCGTGCGCGCCGCGCTGAGCGCGTCGAGCGGCTCGGGCTTTTTCCATTTTTCCTTCGGCACGCGCAGGCGGGCAAAAAACGCCGTCATCAGATGCCCCGCCTCCTGCGCCATCACGCCGGAGACGACCTCCGGCCGGTGGTTGAGCGGGAGGGAGAACAGGTCAAACACCGAGCCGCACATACCGCTCTTCTCGTCGCGCGCGCCGTAGACCACGCGCGCGACGCGCGCATTGACGATCGCGCCCGCACACATCGGGCACGGCTCGAGTGTCACATAGAGCGTGCAGTTCCAAAGACGCCAGCCGCCGAGTGTCCGGCAGGCTTCGTCGATCGCCTCGATCTCCGCGTGCGCAAGGGCATTGCGCTTCGCCTCGCGGCGGTTTCGACCACGCCCGACGATGCGGTCGTTTTCAACGATCACGCAGCCGACGGGTGCTTCGCCCTCTTCAAAGGCCTCGCGCGCCAGCTCCAGTGCCGGCAGCATCCAATCGGTCATGTCTCCTCCTCATTTTTTCGGGATAATTCTCCCTGCGCCGTCGAAAACTATCGGCGGGAGGGATTTTATGAAAAAGTCACCGGAAAGCCGCAGCGAGCTGCGCGACCCGCAGGTGCCGCCCATTCAGGCGCAGCAGCGCCGAGAAGCGCTCCGCCGCACCGACGGCACGCTGCCGCCGGAAGCTCCGCTGCTTTAACGGCGCACCGCGCAGAGCACCAGCACCGTGCCGACGGCGGAGAGCGCGACGCACACCGCAAGCATCGCGGCGGTGCCGAGCGCGCCGATCAGCACACCGCCGAGCGCGTAGGCAAGCACGCAGCCGAGCGTATTGGAAGCGCCAAGGTAGGTTTGTCCCTTGACCACGTCGCGCTTTTCAATATGCTCCGCCGCGTAGCACACGGAGCTGACGGCAAAGAGCGCAAAGCCGCCCATCTGCGCAAGCTGCGGCAGAAGACGCCTGAGCGCGCGCGGGCGCGGCGGCGCGAGGACAAGATCGACCCACGGCGCGACGGCCTCCTCCGCGTGGGTGCAGCGCACGGCGATGCGTCCGCGCGCCGCGCCCGTCTCGGGGTTCGGCGCAAGCGGCAGGATCGATTCGATGACGGACGTGCCGACGCGGCCGTTCACGATGCCCGTTTTGAGCGTCTGGCCGACCGCGCCGTGGAGGACGTTGAGGACATGCTCCGCGCGGGCGTCGTCGAATTCCGCCCGGCCGTCCCGCACCTCGTTCGCCTCGAAGAGGATTCGGTTCATGCGCCCTTCGGCGTGACCCACGACACGCTCTTGAAACGGTCGTCGAGGATTTCGTTCG
>USIH01000148.1 GCA_900554705.1 uncultured Eubacteriales bacterium | reverse complement strand
TCGCCGCGCCGTTTCTCGCGGCGGACGATCAGATGCGCGTCCATCTGTCGCGCATTTACCGCGATATGCGGATGCACCCGCCGACGTATTATAAAGACAGCCTGTGGTTCTGCATCCAGCGCCCCGGCGGCCCTTGGCTCGACCAGCCGAACGTCTGCTTCGAGATCAATCCGGAGGGCTACCGCTACGGCTTCCTTTTCTGGAACGCGCGCGTGAAGCCCATGGCGGAGCTGCGGCAGCGCATGAACGAGGATCCGGAGCGCTTCCTCTCGCTGCTGCGGCGCGCCGAGCGCAAGAGCGGCCTGCGGCTCGACGGCGACCACTACGCGAAGCCGAAGCCCTGCACGGACGATCGTCTTCTGCCTTACTTCCGACTGAAAAATTTCTTCGCGCTGGAGGAGCGCCCCGCCGACGAGCTGCTGTTTTCGGATACGCTTGCCGATTTTTTGCAGGAAAAGCTCCTGCCGTGGCTCCCGATGTGCGATTATTGCAGCATAAATCTTGGCTGATTTGGAAAAAAGAGAACCCGTCTGCCTGCGCGCGTGCGCATTTGCAGCGGGTTCCTTCTTTTTCATTGGGATTTTAACAAAGAATTGGGTGCGCGCTGCGGCGCAAATCCGGACAAAGTAGAGGGGCGGAATGTTTGATACGAGGGGGCAGATCATGAAAAAATTGGCATGCATCCTGCTTTTGTTGGTATCTCTGGCGCTGTCCGCCCACGCGGGTGACACGCTGATCCCCGGAGGCAACGCCGTGGGCTTGCAGCTTACCTCCGAGGGCGTCAGCGTGGTGGATTTTGCCGAAGAGACGCCGAAAAAAGCGGGGCTTGAAAAGGGAGATCGGATCGTCCGCGTCAACGGCAGTACGGTGACGGACGTTGCAGCGCTGCGGCAGATCGTCGCGCAGGCACAGGGTGCCGTGCTGGAGCTGACGATCGAGCGCAACGGGAAGGAAAAAACCGTTTCTTTTGCGCCTTCCCTGAAGGACGACGAGTGGTATTTGGGCATTTACGTGCGCGACCACATCAGCGGCGTGGGCACCGTCACGTATTTTGATCCGGAGGACGGCACCTTCGCCGCGCTGGGGCACGGCGTATGCGACGGCGGCGGGCTGCTGTGTCTGCGCAGCGGGACGGTGCTTCCCGCGCAGATCGCCTCGGTCACGCGCGGCAGAAAGGGTCAGCCCGGCGCGCTACAAGGCGCCGTTTTGAGCAGCGAACCGTGCGGCAGCATCGCGGAGAACACCGCCTGCGGCATTTTCGGCAGCATGGCGGCGCAGGGGGGCAACGCGGTCGCGGTCGCAAGCGCGCAGGAGGTGCACACCGGCTTTGCCGTGATCCGCTGCACCGTCAGCGGGACGCAGGTGCGGCAGTACGCCGTCTCCGTCACGGCCGTCGACGCAGACGATCAGGAGGGACGCAACCTCGTCCTCAAGATAACGGATCCTGCGCTGTTAGAGGCGACGGGCGGCATCGTGCAGGGGATGAGCGGCAGCCCCATCCTACAGGACGGCAAGCTCATCGGAGCGGTGACGCACGTGCTCGTGTCCGACCCGACCCGTGGCTACGGTATCCTGATCGAAACGATGAGAAACAGAGGGAGCAGCGCCGCTGCTCCCTCTCAGACTGCCAAAAAGGTCCGTAACCGTCAATATGAACTTCGTTACTGCTCCAATGCCTCGGCGAGCGCAAGGCCCTCGTTGCGGCGCAGCGTGAAGTCGATCGCCCACGGGCTGGTGAAGACCAGCAGGCGGTGCCCCTTGTAATCCTCCAGCAGCTCCACGTCGCTCGACAGGTTCCATTCGCCCAGCGGCGGCTTGGTGATAAAGCGCAGCACCTCATAGGGCAGCGTTTCCATGCGCAGCTCCACGCCGTACTCCGACTGCATCCGATAGCGGAACACGTCGAATTGCAGCGTGCCGACGACGCCCACGATCACCTCTTCCATGCCGGTGTTCGGCACCTTGAAGATCTGGATCGCGCCCTCCTGCGCGATCTGCTCGGTTCCCTTGATAAACTGCTTGCGCTTCATCGTATCCTTCGGGCTGACGCGGGCAAAGTGCTCCGGCGCAAAGGTCGGGATACCGGCAAAACGGAACTTTTTGCCCGGCACGGTCACGGTATCACCGATGGAGAAAATGCCGGGGTCGAACACGCCGATGATGTCGCCGGCATAGGCCTCGTCGATGATCTCGCGCTCCTGCGCCATGAGCTGCTGCGGCTGCGACAGGCGCATTTTTTTGCCGCCCTGTACATGGTAGACCTCCGCCTCGCGCTCGTATTTGCCCGAGCAGATGCGGAGAAACGCCAGACGGTCGCGGTGCGCTTTGTTCATGTTGGCCTGAATTTTGAAGACGAAGGCGGAGAAATCGGGGCTGAACGCGTCGATCAGGCCGCAGTCGGCCGTCCGCGAAAGCGGCGGCGGCGTCATCTGTAAAAACGCTTCCAAAAACGGCTCCACGCCGAAATTGGTCAGCGCCGAACCGAAGAAGACCGGACTGAGCTGCCCGCTGCGCACCTCGTCCATGTCAAACTCTCTGCCCGCACCCAGCAGCTCCACGTCGTCGCGCAGCTGCTGCCAGCGCGCCGTGCCGATGTGCTCGGCGACGCTCGGATCCTCCAGCGCGACCTCTATGCGGTCGGCACGCTTCTTGCCGGACACACCGGAGAAGAAATTGATCTGCCCCTTGCGCCGGTCATAGACACCCTGAAACTCCTTGCCGCAGCCGATGGGCCAGTTGACGGCGTAGGTCTCGATGCCAAGCTCGCGCTCCACCTCATCGAGCAGGTCGAACGGGTCCTTCGCCTCGCGGTCGAGCTTGTTGATAAAGGTGAAGATCGGAATGTGCCGCATGGCGCAGACCTTGAAGAGCTTGCGCGTCTGCGGCTCGACGCCCTTCGCGCCGTCGATGACCATGACGGCGGAATCTGCCGCCATCAGCGTGCGGTAGGTATCCTCCGAAAAGTCCTGATGTCCCGGCGTGTCGAGGATGTTGATGCAGAAGCCCTCATACTGAAACTGCATGACTGAGGAGGTCACGGAGATGCCGCGCTGCTTTTCGATCTCCATCCAGTCGGAAACGGCCGCACGCGCGTTCTTTTTGCCCTTGACCGCGCCCGCCTGCGCAATGGCTCCGCCGTATAGCAAAAACTTTTCGGTCAGCGTCGTTTTGCCCGCGTCCGGATGGGAAATGATGGCGAATGTCCGCCTGCGGTTGATCTCTTGCTCTAAGGTTGACATAATCTTCCTCCTCTGCCTGCATACCTTGCAAATCCGGCTTATTTTACCACAAATGCAGGGAAAATACAAGAGCGCGGCGGCTTTTTTTGCCCTGCGCCGTTGCAATGCGTCCCGAACTTTGGTATAATGGGAGCACTAACCGATGGGAGGATCCAACGATGCACCTTTTTTCACCGGAGACCGTCGCCTCGACGGAGGCGGCGCAGCAGGCGGGCGGCTCGCTGGGCAGCATGAGCAATCTGCTCTCCTTTATGCTGCTGGTCATGCTGTTCGGTATGTTCGGCTACTGCGTTTATTCGGCGCTGAAGCTGAAAAAAACGTATCTGCTTTTCCCCAACAAGATCCTTTATGCCGGTAACTGCCGTCCGGAGGACTGCCTCGACCCCTACGCCTATGTGGAATTTATCTGGCCGAAGGCGCTGCTGCTGGGTCTCGGGATGCTGCTGTGCGGCGTCTTCTGCCTGCTGTGCCTGCTCGTGCCTGCGATGAAGAACAGCTTCCTGTGCGACATTCTGCTCATGGTCATCCCCGTGACGATGCTCGTGCTTTATCTGGTCGCGCAGAACAGGGGCGCAAAGCGCTTCTGGTGATCCCCGCTGCCCGCGCAGCGGGCATTTTTCAAACGAAGAGGGCAAATCGTATGGCAAGAACGGACGTTCTGGATCTGTTAAAGCAAGACGTATTCGTCTCCGGCGAGGAGATGAGCCGCGCGCTGGGCGTCAGCCGTGCCGCCGTGTGCAAGGCGATCGGTGCGCTGCGCGCCGAGGGCTTCGAGATCGACGCTGTGCCCAATCGCGGCTACTGCCTGCGAAAGAGCGTGCTGTCCGCCGCGCGCGTGCGGCGGCTGCTGGGCAGCGACCGCATCGGCACGGTCATGGCGCTGACCGACTCGACCAACGACGAGCTGAAGCGTCTGTGCGGCGCGCCGGACGGCGTTTACTGCATCGCCGCGCAGCAGACCGGCGGACGCGGACGGCGCGGACGGCAGTTTGCCTCCCCTGCGGGCGGCATTTACCTGTCCGTTCTGCTGCGGCCTGCGGCGGAGGCGGCGGAGCTGCTGCACATGATCGGCGATTTTGAGCGCATCAGTGACCATGCGGTGAATATCCTGGAGTCTACAGAGGAACTGCGCGGAAAGGGTATCGCCTTTACACAGCCGGCAATAGAAGAAATGAG
>USIH01000147.1 GCA_900554705.1 uncultured Eubacteriales bacterium | reverse complement strand
AGGTCGCGCCGCCGTCGCAGGGCTTGTCGCCCTGACCGTCCGTCGCGCCGCAGCGCGTGCAGACGCCGCCCACGTAGTTATGACCCAGCGGATCTACGTAGGTGTCAACGTAGGTGCTGCCGCAGGTGCAGGTGTGGATGGTGTAGCCCTTTTCCGTGCAGGTGGGGGCTTTTACGTAGTCGGTGTAGTTGTGGACGTGACCCTCGCCGGTGGCGGGGATGACGGTATTTTCGTTCCGACTTTCGTGGCAGCGGGTGCATTCCTCGTGCTTATAGCCCGGCTCGGTGGCGGTGGCGACCTTGTCGGTGACCCACCGGAAGTCATGGCCGAGCGCGGAGGTAACATCGTCGCGATAGCTGTCGCCGCAGGCGCAGACGTGTTCCGTATAGCCGCCGCTGGTGCAGGTCGCATAGACAAAATTCGTCTGATAGGTGTAGTCGTGGACGTGCCCGCCGCCCTCCGTGTCGTACCACTTCAGCTCGCAGCGGCGGCAGTAATGGCGAGTCATGCCGTAATACGCAGAATACTCGTATTCCTCCGTGGCAACGACCTCGTCATGACCGAGCGCGGGGGTCTGCGTCGGCTGGGAGAGCGACAGACCGCAGAAGGCGCAGTGCGTGCCGCCGGTATAGCCCGGACGGGTGCAGGTGGCCTCGATCGCGTCGTTGGCGACTGGCTTATGCGCGACGGGTGCGGTGCGGGCGGTCACGTTGGTGTATCCGCAGACGGTGCAGGTCTCGCGGGTATAGCCCCCGGTGCAGCAGGTCGGCGCGACCGTTTCCGTCACGAGCTGATGCGCGGTGCAGGGAGCTGTTTCAAAGGCAATCTCATTGTTCACGGCGTAGGTCTGCGCAGCCGTCCCCGCCGTGCCGCGGATGACGAAGCCGTCGATCGTCTTGCTTCCGCCGAGGAAATCGTCCGGGTCGACCGGACGCCAGCCGAGTGCCTGCGGACCGATGTAGATGACGCTCGCGGGGACGGTGACGCCCTTGCCCTCACCGTAGGAGAAGAACGCGCCCTCATCCAGCGCACGCAGACCCTCGTTCAGATGAATTGCCTTGAGATGCGCCGCAGAGAAGGCGTTGTCGCCGACAAAGCGCACGGAATCGGGCAGGACGATGCTCTCACAGGCGCTGCTGTTGAACGCACAGTTGCTGATATACTGCACGCCGCCGAGGTCGATGAACTTCATATTCTCCGCGCCCGAGAAGGCGTAGGCATCGACGTATTTGCAGCTCTGCGGGAGGATCAGCCCCGCGAGAGTCGGATAGTCGAAGGTGGGGTTCAGCTTTATCTGACCCGCGATGAAGGAGTAGGTAACGGAAACCGTACCCTCCTTGAGCGCCAGAACGGTATTCTCCGGCATGGTTCCCTTATAGGCATAGGCGACCTTGCCGAAGTAGACCACGCCGCTCGGCTGATCGTGGAACCAGCCACTGCCAAAGAATGCCCCGGAGCCGACACGGGTCACGTTCTTTTCCAGCTCGCCGAAGTCGGTCAGCGTGGTGCAGCCGCCGAAGCAGCCGTGGCCGATCTGACGGACGTTTTTGCCGCCTTTGACGGAGCGCAGGCGGGCGCAGCCGCTGAATACACCGTTGCCAAGCGTGATGAGCGAATCCGGCAGCGTCACGCTCTCGAGCGCAACGCAGTCGCTGAGCGCGCCGTCCGTCAGAATGCGGACGTTCTTCAGGTCGATCGACTTGAGGTTGGAGTTGCCATCCTTGTTGTTGTAGCGATAGGGGTCGCCGTTGGAGATCGGGCCGCGCACCTCGAGCACGTCGTCGGGCAGAACCACGTGCGCCGTCCTGCCGACGCTAAGGCCCTTCAGCGTCGTATTGCCCTTCGGGATGGTCAGATTCTTGATTTGATAGCAACCGCCGAAGCAGCCCTCCTCCAAAACCGCCGTCGTCGGCAGCTTGAGGTCGGTCAGATGGGCAAGCCCGCGGAGATTGATGTAATTGACGCTCTCCGGAACGGTAAGCTTGGCGATGCTGCCGCAGCCTTCCGTGATGCTGAGCGATTCCAGCCCGTCGGGCAGGATCAGCTCGTTCACGCCGTCCAGATCGTCCTTCTCGATGCGCACCATTTTTGTGCCGGGACGGACGGTCAGCTTGGAGGGATATATTTTCCCCTTGCAGCCGAGGAACACGCTGCCGCAGTACAGCTCCGTGCCGTTGGCAAGCCCCTCATACCACTTCGAGGTATAGATGCTGGAGTCTTCCATATCGGACAGCGACTTGGGGAAGGTGAAGCGCTCGATGTTCTCGCAGTCATAAAGCGCCGCGTCCTCCAGCGTGGTCAGACCCTCGGGCAGGACGAGGCTCGTCAGCCCCTCGCAGTCGCTGAAGCCGCTGTCGCCGATGACCTTCAGCCCCTTGTTCAGCTTGACGGAGGTCATGCCGGTGCAGCCGGAGAACGCGTTGTTGTCAATGCGCTCGACGCTGCCGGGGATGTCCACGGAGGTCAGGGAGGTGCATTCATAGAACGCGTACGCGCCGATCAGCTTGACGCTCGACGGAATGGTCACGCCGGTGATGTCAGACCGCCAGAACGCCGACGCGCCGATGACCGTTACCGTGTCGGGGATGACCGGGGTCTTGCTCGTGCCCCTGTAGTCCAAGAGCTGCCCCTGCCAGATGAAGAAGTCCGAGGCGCTGTCGTCATACAGCCACTGATGGTGCAGCTCTCTGAGCTTTCCGGAAAAGGGGCCGACGCTGTAGCCGGTCTTCTCGCCGAACGCGCCGCCGTGCAGGAAGGTGTTCTCGCCGCGGATGGTGATGTCGGACAGATTCTGGCACTTTGCGAAGGCACCCGCGCCGATCTCCGTCACGCCGGCGGGAATGTCGATCTTTTGCAGGTAATAGTTGTTGTAAAACGCATTTTTGCCGATCGTTTTCAGGCTCTGCGGCAGGACGATCTCCTGCAGCTCAAAGTGGGTCTTCGCAGCCCAATCATCGCTGTCGTAGAATGCACCGTCTGCGATGTATGTCACCGTTTCGGGCAGGACGACCTTGCGGACAAAGATATTGGGGTAGCTGTAGCCCTCCTCGTTGTGGAAGCTGCGGATACCGACAACGGTGTAGCCGTCGATGGTCGAGGGGACGGTGACCTCCGCCTCATAGCCGTAGTAAGCGGTGATCTCAATGGTCGTTGGTGAGACGAATGCGTAGGTAAAGCCGTAGTCTGTGTCGTCAGGCAGCTTTTCCTCGCCGGGGATCCCGGCGGCAAACACGGTGGGCGCCGCAAGCAGCAGGCAGAGCAGGAGACAGAGCGAGGTTCGAAGTATTCGTTTCATGATTCTTTTCGGGGCGCGTGGCCCGCATCCTTTCTAAAAGATTTCATTTTCAGTATACCACACTTTTCCGATTAGGGCAAGCCATAAAATGGGTCGATTTTACACGTTCTTTACACAAGCGCGCTATCGCACCTTACCTGCGCGCGGTATGCTGAAAGCGTCCGAAAGGAAAATAAAAAAAGGAGAATGAAAAAAATGAAGAAATGGATCGCACTTATGCTTGCCGCACTGCTTGCGGTATCCGCCCTGACCGGCTGCGGGAAGAAGAGCCGCAGCGTGTCGACCAACGGCTCGACCTCGATGGAAAAAGTGATCGGCATTCTGGGCGAACAGTTTATGGAAGAGAACAAAGGCGTGACCGTGACCTATGACCCGACCGGCTCCGGCACGGGCATCGAGTCCGTCCGCAACGGCAGCTGCGACATCGGCCTGTCCTCCCGCAGCCTGAAGGACACCGAGACCGGCCTGACCGCCACGACGCTCGCGCTCGACGGCATCGCCGTGATCGTCAACGAGAACAACCCCGTGCAGGATCTGACGCGCGACCAGCTGGCCGGTCTCTTTACCGGCGTGATCGACAACTGGAGCGTGCTGGGCGGCGAAGACCTTGCCGTCTCCTGCATCGGCAGAGAATCCGGAAGCGGCACGCGCGACGGCTTTGAAAGCGTCACCGGAACGGCGGACGCCTGCAAGCTCTCGCAGGAGCTGACGGCCACCGGCGCGGTCATTGCGGCCGTCGCGGCCAACCAAAACGCCGTCGGCTATGCCTCCCTCTCTGCGGTGGAAGGGCAGAAGGGCATCCGCGTGCTGAAGATCGACGGCGTGGAGTGCACCGAGCAGACCGTGCTCGACGGTACTTACCCCATCCAGCGCCCCTTCCTCTTAGTCACCCGTGAGGGCGCGACGCTCTCGAAGGACGCGCAGGCCTTCTTCGACTTTGCCACCTCGAAGGAAGCCGCTGAACTCATCCGCAAGGCGGGCGCGGTGCCTGTCGTATGAAAACACGCAGCGGGCGACCCACGGAGGCGCTGTTTCACACGCTCTTCCTGCTGTGCGGCGTTGTGAGCGTCGCCTTCGTGCTGGCGCTGTCGATCTATCTGCTCATCGCGGGGCTTCCGGCCGTTGCGAAGATCGGACCGATCTCCTTCCTGTTCGGCACCGATTGGGGAGAGTACGGCATTCTGCCCTTCTTCCTGACGAGCGTCTACGGCACGGCGGGCG
>USIH01000146.1 GCA_900554705.1 uncultured Eubacteriales bacterium | reverse complement strand
CTTGCTAACTAAGTGACATTGATTTTGACGGTTACGGACTTTTTTGACAGTCTGAGAGCTCGCAGCCGCTTTGGCGGCTGCAGGCTTTTTGAAAGGGTCACGGCGCGGTCTTTTGCCGTCGGGTCGTGAGCCGGTCGCAGAGCGCGGGAATGCGCAGCAGGGAAAACAGCTTCTTCTGCGCGTAACCCAAGAGGCTGCAAGCGACATAGATCACAAAGGCGGCTGCGAGGGCAACGAAAAGATTTCTCCAATCGCCGCGGCAGTAGCGCACAAGGCAGTTCTTCATCACCTGCGAAAAGACGGCAGGGGAGACATGGATGAGATAGACCGGCAGCGTGACGGAAGCGGCTTCCCGCACGATGCGCAGATCCGGACAGCGCAGCTTCGTAAAGAAGAGAAACAGTTCGAGCGAGGCGAGGAAGATAAACGGCGAGGTGTAGGAAACGCCCCAGCCGGTCCCCATAAAGCCGCCTGTGTTCGGGATGATGTAGAATTTCATAAAGTAGGCTATCAGCGACAGGACGACATAGAGCAGCAGATTCAGCCACTTGCTGCGCGTCTCCGGATAGGTGCGGAAATACGCGCCGACGAAGTAGAGGTACAGCAGCCAGACAAAGGAGTAGCCCGAGACGGTGGCAAAGGCGTCCTTGATCAGGCAGCCGACCGAGGCAAAGAGCAGAAAGCCGATGCGCAGCAGCGTGCGGAACTCCGTTTTGCTCAGATGCTCGATCAGGCGGTTGACAAACGGACGGAAGCAGAGCAGCGCGAAGTAGGCCGTCATGTACCAATAGGCCTTGTTCGAGATGGGGAAGAAAAGGAGCAGCACGTCCACGGTGCGCAGAGAGTAGTCCGTGAAGCACACGACGGCAAGCGTGCACAGAACATAGTAGAAGAAGGTCTCTACCCAGAACAGAAGCACCTTGCCCCAGCGGTGGCGCGCCGTTACGCCGACGTAGCCGCTGATGAGCGCGAAGAGGTTGACCGCGCCGAAGCAGAAGGTCTCGGCGAGCCACGTAAGATTGTATGCGCTGCCATGGCTGTGCGCGATGACGCCGCCCTGCCCAAGGCAGTGCAGCATGACCACCATGAACATGGAGACGATGCGCAAAAGCTCGATATTGACGGAACGTTGTTTCATGCTCCACCTCATTTCTTCTGGCTTTCCAGCCATTTGGCAAGGGCGTCCGCCATGCCGGTGTTGACCGATCGCTCCGCCTGCTGTTTCTGCATGAATTTTGCGACGTCGCGCTTTCCGGCGCCTGCCTGTTCGCGCCGCTCTTTGAAGGCCGAGAGCTTTTCGCGGTAGCCGCAGACGCAGGCGAACATCTGGTTTTCACCCTCGCCGCGCAGCTCCATCTTCTTAAAGCAGTTCGGGCAGCGGGCGTTCGTCACCTGCGTCACGCTCTTGCGGTAACCGCATTCGCGGTCGGGACAGACGAGCATTTCGCCGCGCTTCCCCTTGACCAGAAGCAGGTATTTTCCGCAGTCGGGGCAGGCCTTACGGGTCTGGTTGTCGTGGGTGAATTTCGCGTCGCTCGCCTTGACGTCCGCGACGAGTTTTGTCGCATAGGCGCGCATTTCGTCCACAAACGCCGTGTCGCGCTCCAATCCCTTTGCAATGCGCGCAAGACGATCCTCCCAGCGCGCGGTCAGCGCCGCCGAGCGCAGTTCCTCCGGCGCAAGCTCCACGAGCTGCAAGCCCTTGGAGGTCGGCACAAGCTCCTTGCCGCGCCGCTCGATGTAAAAGGCGGAGAAGAGCTTTTCGATGATGTCCGCGCGGGTCGCGGGCGTGCCGAGGCCGCTCGTCTCCTCCAGAATTTTTTTCAGCGCCTTATCCTCCGTGGGCGGGTGCTCCATCGCGGTCAGGAGCGTTGCTTCGGTGTAGCGCGGAGGCGGCGGCGTCTTGCCGTTTGTGACCTGCACGGAGGCGACGTTCAGCTTTTGCCCCTGCGTCACGGGCGGAAGCGTCTGCACCTCCTGCTCTTCGTCGAGGGAGAACGAACGGTCATAGGCGGCGCGCCAGCCCGCGTTCTGAATGACGCGGCCGGAGGCGGTGAAGGTGTTGCCTGCGATTTGCAGCGTCAGGTCGACCTCTTCATACTCACATGGCGGCAGCAGCACGGCCAGAAAACGGCGCACGACAAGGTCGTATATGTTGCGCTCCGGTCCGGAAAGCCGCCAAAGCTCCGGACTTTCCTCCGTGGGAATGATCGCGTGGTGATCCGTGACCTTGGCATTGTCGACCAGATATTTCGTCTTAAGCGGGCGATCGCGCATGATCTGCTGGGCAAGGGGCTTGTAGTCCTCGACCATCACGGCGCGCAGACGCTCCGGCAGGGTCGGGACGACGTCGTCGGAAATGTAGCGCGAATCCGTGCGCGGATAGGTCAGCAGCTTGTGCTGCTCATAGAGCGACTGCATGATATTCAGCGTTTCCTTGGCGCTGTAGGCAAAGCGGCGGTTCGCGTCGCGTTGCAGCTCCGTCAGGTCATAGGCGGCGGGCGGCGGCGTCATGCGCCGCATTTTGCGTACCTGCGTCACGGTGGCCTGCGCGTTTTGGCACGAAGCGGCGATCTTTTCCGCAAGCGCCTGATCGAAGGTGCGCGTGTTGTTGCTCTTATCGCGCCACGCAGCGGAAAAGCCGCCGATCTTCGCGCGCACACCCCAGAACTGCTTCGGAACGAAGCTGCGAATTTCCCGCTCGCGCGCGGCGATGAGCGCAAGCGTCGGCGTCTGCACGCGGCCTGCGGAAAGCTGTGCGTTGTGGCGGCAGGTCAGCGCGCGCGTGACGTTCAGGCCGATGAGCCAGTCCGCTTCGCTGCGCGCCTGCGCGCTGCGGAACAGGTTGTCATACTGCGACGCAGGGCGCAGATCGGCAAAGCCTTCGCGGATGGCGCGGTCGGTCTGCGAGGAGATCCACAGGCGCTTGGCGGGCTTCTTCCATCCGGCCTTCTGCATGATCCAGCGTGCGACCAGCTCGCCCTCGCGTCCGGCGTCGGTAGCGATGACCAGCTCCGTGATGTCGCCGCGCTTCATCAGCCCCTGCACAACGCGGAACTGCCGTCCCGTCTGCGGGATGACGACGAGCTTCATGGTCTGCGGGAGCATGGGAAGGTCTTCCATCTCCCATTTTTCCCATTTCTTTTCGTAGACGTCGGGGTCGGCCAGCGTGACCAGATGCCCAAGTGCCCACGTGACGACATAGCGGTCACCCTCCAAATAGCCTTCGCCGCCGCGCTTGCAGCCCAGCACGCGCGCAAGCTCACGGCCGACGGAGGGTTTTTCTGCGAGAACCAGCGATTTTCCCATCAGTCAATCACCCGAATTTCTTCAATGACCGGCTGCTGCGCGGCCGGTATGGTGCCGTTGTCGTCCGTGGGCTGCGCCGTCTCGCAGATCGCGTCTACCACGTCCATGCCGCTTGTCACATAACCGAAGCAGGCATACTGCCCGTCAAGCGAAGCGGAGGCGTCGCCGTGGCAGATGAAGAACTGCGACGAAGCGCTGTTATAGCCGGAGCTGCGCGCCATGGAAATGGCTCCGCGCGTATGGGAGAGCGGGTTGGAAACACCGTTTTGGGAGAATTCGCCCTTGATCGTGTTCTTCGAGCCGCCGGTGCCGTTGCCGTTGGGGTCGCCGCCCTGCATCATGAAGCCCTTGATGATGCGGTGGAAGGTCAGCCCATCGTAGAATCCGTCGCTTGCCAGATCGAGGAAGTTGCGCACGGTGATGGGCGCGGCGTCGGCATCCAGCTCGACGGCGATCGTACCGTAGTCGCGGATCTCGATCTCCACGTGGTGCTTCCCACCGAACTTGGACTGTTTGCCGCCGACGAGCACCAGCACGACGATCACGGCGGCGATCAGACACAGAGAGCCGATGACGGTCGGTATCAGCCAGCGCCGTTGGGGCGTCTTTTGCTTTTTGTTCGGTTCGCAGTAGCTGCAATAGTTTTTGCTGCCCATGGGGCGTCCGCATTTTTTACATTTCATGTGAGGTCCTCCGAATTTTCAATGGTGCCGCCGCCGATGACCATCACCGTGTCGCCGGGCTTGATGCCGCAAAGGTCGATGCCGTGCAGGGCGCAGGCCACCGGCTCGCACAGGGCCGCTTCTTCAAAAGGCACGGGCGCATTTCGGATCGGCCGATTACAATTCTGCGCCACCTGTTATGCGGGAAACCCTCGTTAAGGTGGTAAACGAAGATCTGACCGACATTCTCGGCGGAATAACCGCGTCGACACTGCTTATTTACGGGGAAAACGATACTGCCACTCCCGTTTCCGATGCGAGAATAATCGAAAGCAAAATAAAGGATTCGGGACTTTGCATTATCAAAGGCGCGGGACACTGGGCCTTTGTGGAAAAACCGGGCGAGGTCATCGCCATCATAAAAAGCTTTCTTGAGATAAACTGAGGATCTTTTCAAAAAACGCATAATGCTGTTTTGACGTTTATATGAACGGTGTAATGCGTTAGATATGATATAAAAAATTCGATGGGTGATCGGCAGGTTGAAAACCTGCTAAACA
>USIH01000145.1 GCA_900554705.1 uncultured Eubacteriales bacterium | reverse complement strand
CCCCGCCGTTTTCCATTTCGATCGTTACGATAGGCTTTTCCATTTTTCAGTGATTCCTTTCTTTTAGGGCGCGGTCGATCTGACGGCGCGCGTCCTGATTGGCGGCATCCTGCCGCTTATCATAGAGCTTTTTGCCCTTGCAAAGCGCGATCTCCACCTTCACGCGGGCATTTTTCAGATAGACGGAAAGGGGAATGATCGCATAACCGTCCTGCTTGACCTTGGAATAGAAGCGCATGATCTCGCGCTTGTGCATCAGCAGGCGGCGCGGGCGCATGGGATCCTTATTGAAAATATTGCCCTTTTCATAGGGGCTGATATGCATCTGTCGCAGCCAAAGCTCGCCGTCTTTTACGTTACACCATGCATCCTTCAGATTGAGGGTGCCCTGTCGGATGGACTTGACCTCCGTCCCAAACAGCTCAATGCCCGCTTCGAAACGTTCCTCCACAAAGTATTCATGAAACGCCTTTTGGTTTTTGGCGAGCACCTTCACTCCGTCCATCCTTCGTCACCGCCTTGCCCTGCTTTTTTCTCTATTATACCATGCTTGTCAAGCAAAAACCAATCGAGAAAGCTCGTCCACCGTTTTTAAGTACGGGGCGTTCGTTTCCTTCATGCCGGCGATCATCTCCGGAAACTCATGCGCCCAGCCCGCACAGGCAAACGGGACGCCGCAGGCGTGCGCCATAGCATAGCCCGAGCGCATATCATCCACCATTAAAAGCTGCTCCGGACGCAGGTCATATTCTTCCATGATCCGTAAAAGCGCATAAGGCGCGGGCTTTCTCTTGTCCTCGCCAAGCTCCCAGCCGAATATCATATCCGGCTGAAAACCGAAGTGCACCCGATAATCACGGGAAATATTCTGCGGGCTGGAGTGGGAGGAGACGCAGATCTTGCCGCCTTCGGCACGAAAGCGCCGCAATAGCTGCGCCATGCCTTCGTAGGCCGGAGGAATGTGCGTGGCAACATACTGCTTCCACATTTCGAACTGCTTTTCCTGCTCTTCTTCCGTGAAACTAAGGTCTTCCGTGCAGTAGCACGAAAAAGTTTTTCGGAAGCAGCCCAACATAAACGCCTCAAACGTGATCGTCTTTCCGGGACGCATCAGCTGGAGCACTTCCTGCATGGAAGGGTAGTTGATCGTTTTATTGCTGCACACAACGGTATCGTCATGGTCTAACACAAGACACTGATAATTTCGCATAGCCGCCTCCGTTTGTTTTTTCCATTATAGCAGACGGCCAAAAATTTTGCAACCTTTTCCTCTTGATATTCGAACATATGTTTGATATAATCAAGAGGAAGATCAACAGGGAAGTGACACGCCATGAACATACAAAACGTACAAATTGAAATGCTGTCTGTTTGCGCACCGGATGGATCCATCACGCCGCTTCGCTTCCGTATGGAGGACGAAGCGCATCGTTTGGAAACGGTCTGCATCACGCAGGTCGTTTGCGTAAAGCCCATCCAATACGCCGGCATCGACGCGATCCAGTATCTCTGCCGTGTCCGCGAAAACGCGCGTGAGCGGCTCTTGGAGCTGCGCTATACGGTCAAAACACATCGTTGGACGATGTTTCGGGTGGTCTACTGATGAAAACGATCTTTCATGTGGACGTAAACAGCGCTTTTCTTTCGTGGTCGGCAGCCTATCGCGTCCGTGTTCTCGGGGAAACGTCCGACCTGCGCAGCATCCCGTCGGCGGTGGCTGGCTGCCGCGAAACACGGCAGGGGATCATCCTTGCCAAGAGCGCTCCCGCTAAAAAATACGGCATAAAAACAGGTGAGCCGATCTTTAAGGCGCTGCAAAAATGTCCCGAGCTGACCATCGTCCCGCCGGACTACGGGCTTTACGTGGAGGCATCGAGACATTTCACCGCAATATTGCGGCAGATCGCTCCGGTGGTCGAGCAGTACTCCATTGATGAGGCCTGGGTCGATATGAGCGGCACGGAAGGCCTGTACGGCTCCGCGCTCGCCGCTGCGGAGCTGATACGCCGCCGCATTCGGGAAGAACTTGGCTTTACGGTCAATATCGGCATTTCAACCAACAAACTGCTTGCAAAAATGGCGGGTGACTTCGAAAAGCCGGATAAAATACACACATTGTACCCGTGGGAGATCAAAGACAAGCTATGGCCGCTCCCCGTGCGGGCACTTTTTATGGTCGGCCCCGCAACGGAAAAGAAGCTCCATCTGTTAGGCATAGAGACCGTCGGGCAGCTCGCGGCGGCAGACCCGCTGCTCCTGCGGCAAAAGCTGCACAAGCCCGGCGTCGATCTATGGAATTCGGCAAACGGCCGCTACTCAGATCTCTTGTTGGCGCAGCCGGCAGAAAACAAAGGGTACGGAAACGCGACGACCCTGCCCGCCGACGTGGCGGATGCACCATCCGCTTACCGTATTTTGTTTTCCCTTTGTGAGACCGTCGGCGCGAGAATGCGGCACGATAAGAAGGCGGCGCGCGGCCTTGGCATCGGGCTAAAGAGCAGTGCATTTGTGACCTTCGGTCATCAGATGACGCTTCCCAACGCAACTGACAGCACGGAAGAACTGTTCCGCTATGCCTGCATCCTGTTCGACGAGGCTTGGGATGGGGAGACGCCGCTGCGCCAGCTCGGCGTTCAGGTAAGCCGTCTGGAGCAAGCCACGCTGCGGCAGTATGATCTGTTTTCCGTTGTCAGCGCGGAAGCCTATGAGCGCAAGGCAAAGTTAGACAATGTGATCGACGATCTGCGGGAGCGATACGGAGAAGGCGTTTTACGACGCGCCCGTTTTGTCGGCGATGTCGTCGTCCTTGCCGGAGGCCTTTCCCGCGAACGGCGCACCGGAATTACCAAGCCGGTATAGCTTGACACAACGCAAAAAAATGGTACAATAAGCAAGGATATGCTCTTCCCCATGCGCATAGGCTCTATGGGGGTGCTTGTATGTCCTTTCGGAAGTTTTATGTTGCATTTGCCGTGATCGTTTGCGCATTTGTCGTGCTCGCCGCCGCGCTTTTTTCAAAAACGAAGCGTTCGGCCGCGCAAGAGGCGGCCGCCGCGCTGTATCCGCAGATCGTCATTGATGCCGGACACGGAGGAGAGGACGGTGGAACGGTCTCCGCCGCCGGAGTCCATGAGAGCAAGATCAATCTTGAGATCGCGCTGCGGCTAAACGATTTTTTACGTCTTCTCGGCGCGGACACGCAGATGATCCGTACCGAAGACGTCTCCGTCTATACCGACGGGCAGACCATCGCGCAGCGCAAGGTGTCCGACATTCGTCAGCGCGTGCGCATCGTTAACGCCGTTCCAAACGCACTGCTTATCAGCATTCACCAGAATCATTTTACCGAGTCGAAGTATCGCGGTGCACAGGTCTTTTTTGCAAAGGGGAGTGACCCTCTGGCCGAACATCTGCAAGCGATCTTTTCTTCGCAGGTCGATCCGCAGAACCGCCGTCAGCCCAAGGAGGCCGAAAACATCTATCTGATGGAGCACATCAACTGTCCGGCAGTTCTGATCGAATGCGGCTTTTTGTCCAATCCATCGGAAGCGTTGCTTTTACAGGAGCCGCGCTATCAAAAAAAATTGACCGCCGCGATCGCCTGCGGCATTATGGCCTACACGGAGGATAAAAATGAAATCTAAGACCGTCTATGTCTGCACGAACTGCGGCAATGAAACGCCAAAATGGGCAGGGCGTTGCCCAGCTTGCGGCCAGTGGAACACGCTGGAAGAGTACACGCCGTCTCCGACTTCGGCAGCGGTGAAAAAAAGCCGTCCGGTGGCCGTGCCGCAGCGCCTACAGGAGGTTGCGGCGGATGAGACGCTTCGCTTTACGACCGGTCTGTCCGAATTGGATCGTGTTTTGGGCGGTGGTGCCGTGCGCGGCTCCCTGATTTTGGTCAGTGGCGCGCCCGGCATCGGAAAATCCACACTGCTGCTGCAAATTTGTCGGCGCATTTCGCAGGAACAGACCGTTCTCTATGTTTCCGGCGAAGAGAGCGCGGGGCAGCTAAAAATACGTTCGCAGCGGCTTGGCGTGGAGAGCGACAGTCTGTTTCTCCTCTGCGAGACCAATTTGGACGATATTCTCGCTGCATCCGAAAAAATGCAGCCCAACATTCTGATCGTAGACTCTATTCAGACGCTCTATACGGAGGACCGCCCCGCTTCGCCCGGTTCCGTCACACAAGTGCGCGAATGTACGCTGCGTCTCATGCAATACTGCAAAACAAGCGGTGTGACCGTTTTTGTTGTCGGCCACATCAACAAGGAAGGCGCGATCGCAGGGCCGAAGGTGCTGGAGCACATGGTCGACTGCGTGCTTTACTTTGAGGGCGAAGCGCACACATCATACCGCCTGTTGCGCGCGGCGAAGAACCGCTTTGGCTCCACAAATGAGCTTGGCGTGTTCGAAATGCACGACAGCGGTCTCTGCGAAGTTCCAAATCCATCCGAAATGCTTCTGGCCGGACGCCCACTCGGTACGCCGGGAACCTGCGTCGCTTGCGTGATGGAAGGCACGCGGTGCGTCCTTACAGAGGTGCAGGCGCTCGTCTGCCCGACCACACTCAACGTACCGCGCCGCAGCAGCAACGGCTTTGACTACAACCGCGC
>USIH01000144.1 GCA_900554705.1 uncultured Eubacteriales bacterium | reverse complement strand
TCTATATACGCCGACAGGCGTGAGTTGCTCGTCTTCCGAACCTTTTTGGCAGCCTCACAGCGTGTCGAAAAGCTTTTTTCGACACGCTGCACGCCCCGCGAGAACAGGTTCTCACGGGGCGCTCCTTCGTTTTGATAAAAAGGTCGATAGCGGACGCCCCACGGCAAGCCGTGTGACGCCCGCTACCTTTTGGGAAATGGAAGGAGAGAAGAATGGAAAAATCATCATAAGTGCGCCGTCCGGCGCGGGAAAGCAATTATTCGCCCAGACCGCTTTCGATGGCCTCGAGAATGGTCTGCATTGCGGCGGCTTCGTCTTCGCCGTCGATCTCCAGCCGGATCTCGGAGTTCGCCGTGATACCCGCAGAGAGCACCGCGACGATGGACTTTCCGTTGACCGCGCGCGTGCCGCTGTGAACGCGGACATTGCTCTTAAACTGCTTTGCGGTGGACACGAAGTTAACGGCGGGGCGGGCGTGCAGGCCGGAAGCGTTCTTGATTACTACGGTTTGCGAGATCATGCTGGTTCCTCCGTTTGATTACATAATTCAATGATTTCTTCGGCCGTGCCGAGACGCATGACGGTCTGCGCGTGGGCTTGCCATTCGGCGCAGCTGCTTCGGCTGATGATCTGCCGTGCCTTGAGGATGCTGACGGCGGACATGGAGAAGTTGCGCAGCCCGAGGCCGAGCAGCAGGGGGATGAAACGGAAATCGCCCGCCGCTTCGCCGCACATACAGCATTCAATGCCCTGCTGCGCGGCGTTGCGAATGGTCATTGCGATCAGGCGGATAACGCCGGGGTGGTAGTGGCTGTAGAGCTTGGATACCTTCTCGTTGCCGCGATCGACCGCCATGGTATACTGCGTCAGGTCGTTCGTGCCGATGGAGAAGAAGTCGCACTCCTTTGCCAAAAGGTCGGAGCTTACGGCTGCCGACGGAACCTCGATCATGATGCCGAGCGGCACGTCTTCACAAAACGCGATCCCGTCTCTGCGCAGGCTCTCACGCGCCTGACGCGCGGCTTCCTTCGCGGCGCGCAGCTCTTCGAGCGTGGCGATCATGGGGAACATGATGCGCAGCTTTCCGAAGACGGAGGCGCGGTAGAGCGCCCGAAGCTGCGTCTGGAAGAGCGCGGGACGATCCAGACAGATGCGGATGGCACGATAGCCGAGGAAGGGATTTTCCTCCGCGTGGATGGTCAGGGATTTCAGCCCCTTGTCGCCGCCGACGTCGAGCGTGCGGATGGTGACTTCGCGCCCCTCCGCGTAGGTCAGCGCCTTGCGATAGGCCTCAAACTGCTCCTCTTCGGAGGGCAGCGTGCTGCGATCCATGTACAAAAATTCGCTGCGGAACAGGCCGACGCCTTCGCAGTCGTGACCGACGGCAAGGCGGCACTCCTCCGGCGAGGCAATGTTGGCGCTGAGTTTTACGGAAACGCCGTCTGCGGTGAGGCTCTGCTTGCCGCGGAACTGCTCAAGCGCCTGCTTTTCGGCGTCGAGCCGCTGCGCGACCTGCGCATAGGAGTCAATGTCTTCCTGCGTGGGGCGGACGATCACGGTGCCGCTCTGTCCGTCCATCAATATATCGTCGCCGTCGTTTACGGCGTCCAGAATGCCGGTGCAGCCGACGATCGCGGGGATGCCCATCGCCTTGGCGAGGATCGCCGAGTGCGAGGTGCGTCCGCCGGACTGGCAGAGGATACCGGCAACGTGTTCAAGGTCAATTCCGATGGTGTCCGAGGGGGTCAGGTCGCGCGCCACCAAAACGACGCGCTTGGGCAGGTGGCTCAGATCCGGCTTTTGAATGCCGAGCAGAGCGTAGAGAAGCTGGTTTTTCAGATCTAAAATGTCACTTCCGCGCTGCGCGATCAGCTCGTCGCCGACGGAGGTGATCAGTTCGTAAATTTCGTCAAAGGTCTGCTCCGTCGCGGCTGCCGCGCTCATCCGTTCGTCGGAGATGCGCTGCGTGATGGGGATGCTCACGGAGTCTTCGTCTTGGAGAAGCATCAGATGTGCTTCAAAAATCGCAGCGTTTTCTTTACCGGTCTTTTCAAGCGATTGCGTGTGCAGAGCGTGGAGCTGCTTTTCCACGGCCTGAAATGCCGCCCAGAAGCGGTCGAGTTCCGACGGGATGTCGCTGATCTGCTGCCCGGAGATCTCCGGCATATGAAGATCGTATTTCAGAGCCGCAGCGTAGCCGATGCCGGAGGAAACGCCGATGCCGTTCATCATTTGTATCTCCTCTAATTCATAACTTTTCCGGTGGGTGGGGCGGAGACCGCCCCACCCGATATTACCTGATGCATGGAAAAATGATCACATGATGCCGAGATAGGACATTGCAATGCCGAATACCAGCGTGCCGAGGATGAGCCAGTTGGTGTTGATCTTCTTGCGGACAAAGCCGTAGAAGCCGAACACGGCAGCCAGCGACAGCAGACCCGGGACGATGTTGTCCAGCATGGACTGCAGGGAGACTTCGTTGATATCCGAGGTGAATTTGACGATGGTCTGAATGTTGACGTACTTCGCAGCCATGCCGCCCATGATGAACATAGCCATAACGCTTGCGGCGGCGGCGATCTTGTGCATCCAGCCGTTCTGGAGGAGCTTGAGGACGAACGAGCTGCCCATCTTATAGCCCTGGGGGTAGCCCAACAACGCGACCAGCGGCGGCGTGATGTTGATGCCAAGGAGCATGAGAAGGGAGCCGACCACACTGCCCTCCAAGCAGTATGGCAAGGTCAGTGCGATAGCGATCTGACGGGTGGTGGAACCGTGGATGGAGTCGCCCATACCGGACAGCGGACCCATCAGCGAGGAGCGGGTCGCGTCGATGATCTCGCCGGAGATGTCGGCGCCGTTTGCCTTCTGCTCTTCCATACCGAGGACGATACCGAAGATGATGCAGGAGAAGCTCTGCTCGCACAGATAGTAGTTACGGGTGCGCATCAGCGCCTCGCGGATCTTTTCCTCTTCATCGGGCTGACCCTTGTAGAGCCAACGCAGAGCGGGGGTGATACCGGCGGTGAAGGCGTTGAAGTAGGCGCGGTCGTAGGACTGGCAGGTCATGTGCAGGAACATGAAACGCCACCAGCACAGCCAGAATATTCTTTTCGGAAGCTTTCTGTAGGTCTTGTTTTCCATTATTCCTTACCTCCTGCGAATTTGGGATCGACCCATACGATGGACAAATAGGCGAGGAAGAAGCCAAAGATGGCGCAGCCGATGACAGGCAGATTGAAGAACTTCATGACGAAGAAGCCGGCAAGGAAGTACGGAATCTGGATGGGTCGGCCGATGAGGCTGATGAAGATACCGAAGCCCATGGCCGGCAGGATCGCGCCCATAACGGCAAGACCATGCAGCAGCTTATCGGGCAGGTTGTTGACCAGCCAGCTTACGGTGTCGGCGCCGAAGTAGAGGATCGCGAAAACAACGGGGCCGCGCAGCAGAACGCTGGTGAGGATCGGGAACAGACCGGAACCGAGCAGGATGCCGCGGTAGTCGTTCTTTTCCACGCAGCGGTCTACGTAGGGAGACCAGACCGAGGTGTTGATGGTCTTCCAAAGGGTATCGAAGGCGACGCCAATGGCGCCGAAGGTCGCGGCGAGCGCAACGGCGGTCTCCGTGTCGAGACCCGTGGCGATCGCAAGGGGAATTGCAATGATGCAGGCGAGGAACTGGTCGGACGGGACGGTGCCGCCGTACTGCACGACACCGAGGTAGATGGTATGGATCGCGGCGCCAACGGCGATGCCCTTTGTAACGTCACCCATGATCAGACCGACGAACAGACCGATAACGGAACCGTACATCTGCGGGCCGATCAGAAGGATGAGACATTTCGTGGAGCAAACACCATAGTAAAGCGCGAGTAGAGCAGCTTGCCAAAGTGCCATAATGCTTTCTCCTTATACATTAGTTTGTTTGCGGCGACGGATCGCCGCGCATAGGAAATTTGTGATCTTTTCCCTCCCTCTCTTTTTATAGTCCGGTGAGCTTCAGTGCATCAGGTAAGGTTGTACTTGGAAGATCCGGCATATTCTGGAAATATATGTTAACCCCTTTCGAGGCCAACTCCTTGAGCATTGCGGCGTCGTTTGCGTCGATGTAGTTGGACTTGTCCACGCGCTTGCGGTTCGGGCCGCCGGGCAGATTGCCAACGTTCACTTCTTCAAACTTCAGACCCGCTTCGTAGGTCTGGTATGCGCTCTTTACGTCGCCCCAGAGCAGCATGACATTGTCGTTCGCGAAGGTGCCGCCGTTATAGAGCTTTTCTGCGTCAGCGACGGTCAGCACTTCGATGGTCGCACCGGAGAAGGACATCGTCTTCATGAGCTGGCTCATGAAAAGGTCCTTGGCGTACAGATCGCTGATGACCAGAACCTTCGTGATCGCGAACTCACGGATCAGTCGCGCTGCGACCTGCCCGTGAACGTAACGGTTGTCAATTCGTGCAACTTTGATGTTTCCCATTTTTCGCTCCTCCTTGTTAAATAGATGATGTTTTTTGGCTTACCACGCCTTGTTGACGCTGCCAAAGACCTTCATGTGGCGAATGATCTCTTCCTTGTAGCCGCCGTCCATGATGCGCCACCAGTCCAGATGGTACTTCACGTCGCTCTTTTCGAGGAAGGCGTCTCTTGCGCGGACGCGCAGCGCGGTGCCGACGTTGATCTTGCACACACCGAGCTGGCAGGCGCGGGCGAGATTTTCGTCGCCGGTGCCGCTG
>USIH01000143.1 GCA_900554705.1 uncultured Eubacteriales bacterium | reverse complement strand
CGCGCCTGCACGCCAGAGGTTTGGGTGCGCAGCAGATAGTTTTCGGTGATATAGAAGGAATCCTGCATATCCAGTGCCGGATGATCAGGCGGCAGGTTCAGTGCGGTGAAGTTGTGGTATACATCCTCAATTTCCGGACCGTCGCAAACATCAAAGCCCATGCGCATGAAGATTTTTTTAATCTCACGCATGGTCAGGGTTACGGGATGCAGATGACCGGTTTTCGGCTTGCGGCCCGGCAGAGTAATATCAACCTGCTCATTAGCGAGCTTGTCAGCCAGTGCTTTTTTCTCCAGCACAGCGGTTGCTTCATTGATTTTGCCTTCCAGCTCAGCCTTGATTTCGTTAACAATCTGGCCGATTTTCGGACGCTCTTCGGCAGGCAGCTTGCCCATGCCGCGCAGGCCATCGGCGTGACCATTGCGCGCAGCGGCCTATTCCCTGAAGACGGCACGGAGAACGCGCAGCTGGCAGAGGCCGCCGCCCACGAATGCCTGACGAATCTGGTGCGCCACGCGGGCGGCACGCGGCTGGAAATCATCGGCGAGAAGACCGCATCCGGCTGGCGCGTTCGTTATCTCAACGACGGCAGCACGCCGTCCGGCCCCATCGTCGAGGGCAGCGGACTGTCCGCGCTGCGCACCCGAACGGAGGCTGCGGGCGGCAAAATGGACATTGAATACGCTCCGCGCTTTGAGCTGACGCTGACATTGCCCGAGGAAAGGCAGGAAATTCCATGAAATACAAAGTCATGATCGTCGAGGATCAGACCATGCCCCGCGAGCTGTTCGAACTGCGGGTTCAGTCGTCGGAGCACTTCGAGGTGGCGCTGTCCATCGACAACGCCGCGCTGGCGGATGTGTATTGCCTGCGTTTCCCGGTGGATTTGATCCTGATGGACGTGGTGACCCGAAATGGCGAAAGCGGCCTGGACGCAGCGGAGCGGATCAAGCGCACCTTCCCGCAGATCAGGATCATCATCGTGACCTCCATGCCGGAGTGTTCCTACCTGAGCCGCGCACGGGAAATCGGCGTGGAGAGCTTCTGGTACAAGGAGGAGCAGCGCGAAAGCCTGCTGGACGTGATGGAGCGCACGATGGCGGGCGAATCCGTCTATCCGGACGCAACGCCGGAGCTGCAATTAGGGCTTGCCAGCAGCTATAAATTTACCGACCGCGAGCTGGAGGTGCTGCGCGAAATGACCGGCGGCGATACCAATCAGGAGATCGCCGAGCGACTGCACATGTCCGTGGCGACCGTCAAGACGCACATCCTCAACATGCTGGAAAAAACCGGCTTCAGAAATCGCACCGAGCTGGCCGTGCGCGCCCGGGAAAGCGGGCTGGTGATTCTGAATCGGAAAAACTGAATATCATAGCAAAAGAGCTGCCTGCGGGCGGCTTTTTTGTTTTTTGGTGAGAAAATAGCCATTTGGTTGATGCGCGGCGCTTTCCTTTCTGGTATGCTGGAATATAGAAGGGGGAAGTGCCATGAGAGAGATTGTGGTCAGCATGCAAAACACGCTGCTGTCGGAGGCGGTCGCACGGTCGCTTGCGGAAACGGGAGAATTCCGCGTGGAGCAGGTTCTGCCCGGAAAGACGGGCGATACCTTCTCGCTCTGCCGGGCCGTGCAGGCGGATATTCTGCTGATGGAGGTCAGCCGTCTTCCGGCCTACACATTGGAAAGCCGGCTGAAGCTGATCGAGTGCGTGCGCAGGGCGATGCCGAACTGCAAATTCGTGCTGCTGTGTGATGAAAACAGCGATCCGGAGCTGGCGCACCGGGTGATGATCGTCCGGCAGGATCGATTGATCGATGCTTTTCTCTATGCTTCCGTTACCCCCGCCTATCTGACTGCCGCGCTGGATGCGCTGTGAGAAAGGAGCGATCGCCATGAAAAGACGATGGAAGCGCATTTTCGCCGGACTGCTTGCCGCGCTGATGCTGTGCCTGTGTCCATGCTTCGCTGGAGCCGCGCCACCTGAAGATCTGCCGGCAGTGAAAACCTTCCGGTACGCCACCTCCGGCATGTGCATCGAGGAGTTCAACCGCTATCAGATCAAGGAAACGGCGCGCGGCCGCTTCGCCTGGATTGAACTGCACAATGACGATCACTACGTGCTGCCTCTGACCGACGAGGACATGGCCTCGTTCTCCGCGCTGGTGCAAGAGCTGGGGCTGGCCGAATGGAACGGCTACCATAAAATCGACCGCGACGTGCTGGACGGCGCGAGCTTCTCGCTGAGCGTCGAATTTGAGGACGGCGGAGTTATCGACGCCAGCGGCTCCAACTGTTTTCCCAGAGGTTATGGCGAAAAGACCTCCGCAATCAGGGATTTTTTTGAGAAACTGATGGAGGAATATGGATTCGACCCGAACGACCTCTGGCTATGACACAATATAGCCGCTACCCTTCTGGCTTCTGCAGACGAGAGCAATTCATTGCGGGCGCAAAAGCAGATTCGTACCCTGTGGGAGACGGAGCTGGACAGCTTTTACAGCGAATGGCTGCAAAGGGCGCCGGTGGAGGGTCAGGGGGCAATTAATTGCCGCGCAGGGGACATATATGAACTGTCTGGCGGTTCAGGAGACGGTACTTCAGCAGCAGTGCGACGAAGAGACTGCTGCCCTGCAGATCAACGCGGAGCTTGCGCGTCAATGCGCATTGCTCTGCAGTATGCTCCATAACGAACAATAGAACAGACATGGACGGAGGTATCGAATGATGAAAAGATCGCTAATCCTGGTTCTCTCCCTGCTGATGCTGGTTCTCTGCATACCCGCATTGGCCGAATCCACCGACTGGAATTATGACGCGAACTACGCCATACTCCGCGGCTATGACGGCGCGGGCGGCGACGTGGTCGTGCCTGCGGAAATCGACGGCTTCACGGTGGACGTGATCGGCATTAACGTGTTCAAGGGCGATACGATCACGTCCCTGACGCTGCCCGAGACGGTGCTTGAGCTCAGGAGCGGCGCCGTCGCCTCGTGCGAAAGGCTGGCCAGCGTTACGCTGCCCCAGAGCCTTGTGGTCATCAACCGCATGAATTTCTTCAGCTGCAATGCGCTGAGCGAGATCACCATTCCCGCGGGCGTGCGCTACATCGGCGACACCTCGTTCAGATTCTGCGACGCGCTGCGCAAGATCACCTTCGAGGGCGTGTGCCCGGCGATCGACATGGACTGCTTCAGCATCCTTCCCGAGGACGCGGTGGCCTATGTCCCGGACGATCAGCTGGAGGCGTACACGGCGGCCTTTGAGAACGCCGGCAGCACGGTGAGCGTCCAGCCCAGCGGCAAAAACGCCGTGATCGTGGAGAACAACGGCTATGTGGAAGAGGAGTTCGACTTCGACGCCTCCACCGGCACCATCACCTCCTACAACGGCTACGCCACCTACCTCGCCATCCCCGAGACCATCGGCGGCGCGCCGGTGAAGGCCATCGGCCCCGAGGCGTTCGCGCGTCATACCTATCTGGCCTTCCTGGAGCTGCCCGAGGGACTGGAGCACATCGGCGAGCGCGCGTTCTACAACTGCGAAACGCTGGGCCGCGTGAAATTCCCCTCCACGCTGAAGACCATAGGCAGCAACGCCTTCTACAACGCCTATAAGAGCAGCGTGCTGGAGCTGACGAGCGTGGAGAGCATCGGCGATTACGCCTTCTATTTCGCCGGCCTCAAGGGCTCTCTGGAGCTGCCCGAGGGGCTCAGGACCATCGGCGAGCACGCGTTTGAAACCTGCGCCAACATGGGCGCCAATCTCTATCTGCCCTCTACGCTGGAGTCCATCGGCTCCAACGCCTTCAAGGGCGACTACAACATCCAGTACATCGTTCTGGAAAGCCCGACCGCGCCCACGCTGGGCGAGGACGTTTTCGCGGGCTGCGATTATCTGTTCGACATCGACCTGAACGCGCACGGCACCCGTCAGGAGATGCAGCAGTGGCAGGCGTACGTGGACGCGCTGGGGCTTCCCTGCCGCGTCTGGCGCGCGCAGGACCCGACTGCCCAATCGCCTGAGAAGGGCGCGTATCGGTACGAAAACCGCGTGCTGACCGAATACACCGGCACAAGGACGCGCATTCACCCCCATCTCACCGTCTCGAAGGAGCCGGTGGTCGGCCTGGGCGACGGCGTGTTCAAGGACAGCCAGACCATCGAATACTTCTCCGTCGCTCACAACGACGAGTTCACCACCATCGGCGCGGAGGCCTTCATGAACAGCTCCCTCAGGGACGTGGATCTGTTCGACTCCGTGACCACCATCGGCGCGCGGGCGTTTGCCGGCTGCGCGCAGCTGGAGGAGCTGACGCTGCCCGATTCGCTGACCACCATCGGCGAGGGTGCGCTGGACGGCCTGACCGGGCTCAAAAAGCTGGTGATCAAGTGCGATCCTGCGCTCATTCCCGCGGGCGTGTTCGCCAATATGCCCAATCTGAGCGAAGTGACTATTGAGAGCGGCGCTGTTCCGGCGCATATGTTCGCGGGCAGCGGCGTGAAAGCGCTTACGCTGGGCGAGGGCGTGACCGAAATCGGCGAGAGCGCCTTTGCGGATACCCTGCTGAGCGCGGCCGACCTGAAGCATGTGACGGCCATCGGCGCGGGCGCGTTTGCCAACACCGCGCTGACGAGCGTCGATCTGCCGCAGGCCGCCGCCATTGGGGAGGGCGCGTTTGAAGGTTCCGCGCTGGAAAGCGTGCGCCTGAGCGCCTCCGCTTCCGTGGGCGAGAGAGCCTTCGCGAACACAAAGCTGAAACAGCTGGTCATTCCCACCGCCGGCAGCTTCCCGCTTTCCGCCGTCGAGGGCACGAGCGCCGAGCTGCGCCTGCCCGCCGACGCGACCGACGCGCAGCTTGCCGCGTGGAACGAGACGCTTGAGCGCCCGTGGTACGATCCCATGCTGCGCGAGGGCGAAGCGAGCAAATTCGTGA
>USIH01000142.1 GCA_900554705.1 uncultured Eubacteriales bacterium | reverse complement strand
TTTTCTTAAAAAGTTAATCTATTTTGACGGTTACGGACTTTTTTGACAGTCTGAAAGGCACCGCAGCAAACCTTGCAGCGGTGCTTTTTTCTCGCTGTGTAAAGCAGGAGATCGTGCAACCGTCCTATTTGAAAATGCAGCAGAAAGCGGCATATTTGCACTCCTTGCAGCATTGAAAAGCTCCCTCTGACGAGGGAGCGGCTGATACTACCGTGCTGTCGATTTTCATTCACACCGCCGTTGTGAAACGACGGTGCATTTCTTTGTACAAAGTGCACAGTTCATTGTAATTTTCGTGAGAAAATCAGGTCAGTTCATTCAATAATTTATACTACTTTTGGCAATTATGCCGAAAATGCGAAATAAGCGGAGCATTTCATTTTATTTCTTGCAGTGCGGCGTCACCTGTGGTATAGTACTAATATAAACTATAGCGTGCAGGAAATTCGATTCTCAAAAAATATGCGGCTATGGTCGAATAACGACGACGGGAAGTGGCGCCGGACAGGACGAAACCGTGTGCATACGTTGTGAAATGTTTTAGAAATGGGAGGTAATTTATGAAACATAAGATGATACTCTATTTGCTTTTCATTTGTGTGTTGTGTTCCATGATCGCTGTCCCGATCCATGCAGTGGAACTTTCCACGAAAGAAAACGTCGATACCATTGTAGAAGAAATTGCGAAAGGTTATATCGAGCGCTATATCAGCAAAACATACCTCTATGAGACCTGTGACCTAAAGGAGAACACGATCTCCGCGCTGACTGATGTTCCCTATGCGGCGGATGCGAGCAGCGCTGCGCTCGATGTCGACGGTGTGGCCGTCCCCATCACCGACCTGACGGAGACCCTGACGAGTTTTGAGGCAATCTCCGATTACTATTACCATATTCGCACGGAGCAGGCCATCGCGCGCTATGATTTTTCCTGTACGGTCGATGTATGACTTTTGAAAGGAGCTTTTTTATGAAACGACTATGCGTTGTCCTTGTGCTGCTGGCGCTGCTGTTGACGGCCTGCGGCAAGGCAAAACCGGCGGCCACCACCGCGCCGCCGACGGAAAAGGCAACGACTACACAGCCGCCGTCTACCGAAGCGCCGGAGGCACCGACCACCACGGAGGAGCCGGAGGCTTCTACTGCACCGCCGCTGACGCCTGAGGAGCCGAAGGTCACGCTGGAGAAGACCGGCGATTGTTCCATCCCGAAGATTGATATGGCCGGCGCGGAGATCAAACAGATCAATGAAGAGATCGCGAAGGATTTTGCGGAGCTTTCGAAGTATACCTATGTCAACACCGATTGGTATGTGACAGGCGACGTTCTTACGCTCCGACTTGCGTGTAAGACAGAAACGGAGCCTTATGAGAGCTTCCGCATTTATTCCGTTCGCGTCAGCACGCAGGAACGCATGACGGATGACGAAGTTTTGCAGGAGGCGGGGATGACCCGCGAGGCCTTTGAAGAAAGGGCGTACAAGGTGCAGTACAATCAGCTTTTCCTTGACTACTCCAAAGAGGCGGCAGAAGCTATGGCCGAAAATTACTATACTGCCGTGCGCTCTGCCCCGAGTATGCAGCCGTTTTTCGGCGAAGACGGGACGCTTTGGGTGAGGGGCTGGACGGCAGCTTCGTTGGAGGAAGATTACAAGGAGACGCTCCTGTCGCTGGACGCGCCGCTTTGCGAGGCGTACTATACGTGGGATGCCGAGCAGGCGATCAAACTGTTCACAGAGGGCGATATTTCCATTCCCTACCTCAGTATGTCGGGCGAGGACGTAAAAGAGATCAACGAAGAGATCGAAAAGAATTTCCCGCGAACCAAGGGCTATTACTATGTGCATACGGACTGGTTCGTACACAATGACATTTTAACCGTACAGATCGCGTACTATGAAAAAGATATGGGAGAGGCGATAAAGGAACAGTACTGTGTCTATTCGCTTCGCCTGAGCGACCGGAAGCGCATGACGGACGAAGAGGTCTTGCAGGAGGCGGGAATGAGCCGCGAGGCGTTTGAGGAAAAGGCCGCCGTGGTGCTGCTGGATAAATTCATACGAAATTTGGAAAACAGCTCCATTTACAAGGAAGATCCGGACAGATATAATGAAGCTGCGTGGAAGCATATCTGTGAAGAGAAGGTCAAGACCGCGCAACCGTATTTTGGCGAAGACGGTACGCTGTGGGTATACGGTTGGACGCATCAAATCGCGGGGCAAGGCTCACAGCCGGAGATACTGCCGCTGGATATGGAGCTTTGCGAGGCCTGCGAAACGTGGCTCGCCGAGCAATAACGACCCATATGTAAACCAGCTCCCTCTGACGAGGGAGCTGGTTTTGGTTCGGGTGCTTCGAAAAAGCGCTTTGTGCCGTTTTTATCCGGCGGCGCGCTTGGACAGGCGCGACAGGCACGGGAAGATCAGCGGCCAGACAAGGGCGGCAAAGAGGACGACGAAGAAATAGCGCAGCGCATTCGTTCCCAGCCAAGTGAAGCCGACGACGCGGAAGAAGAGCTTCAGCCCCTCTTTGATGGCAAGGCAGCCGACGAGGCCGCCCGCGACCTTGACGATCTGCACCCACCAAACGGCGCGTTCGGAAAATCGGATATATTTGCGCTCGATCGGATAGGCGAGGACAAAGCCCAAAAGCGCACCGAGCAGGGAAAAGCTGTTTTTTCTTCCCTCAAAGAGGTTGGTGCCGTCCGGATCGTTCGGGACGGTGCAAAGGTGCGCATAGACCACGAAGGCGAGCGACACGGCGCACATCACGCCCAGCAGCAGATACATTTTCTTCGGCTCCTGCGTTGCCTTGCGCACGATCGGGTAAAAGGCGAAGACCAGAACGGTGGCGAGCACCAGCGAAACGCCGACATCGGCGGGGGTGTGGACGCCAAGGTACATACGGGAAAAGGAGGTCAGCAGCAATATTACAATGCAGAGCACGCGCAGTCCGAAGTAGTTATGCCAGCGGGCGATGCAGCCCAGCGTGCCCACGACGTTCTGCGTGTGGCCGGAGGGGAAGGAGAAGCCCGTGGCGCTGCCCTTCGCGCTCTCGACACAGCGGAAATTCGGGTCGCGCACCCAAGGACGCGGCACGTGGAACAGCAGCTTCAAAAACTGGTTCAGTATCGTGCCGAAAAAGCCGACGAAGAGCAGATAGTATCCCTCTCGCTTGTCCACGCACCAGAAGATCGCAAGCGCGATGACCATAAACACCAGCTCTTCCCCGAAAAAGGTGAAGAACTGCATCAGTACGTTCAAAAATGGGTTACGGACGGACTCCAACCAGTAAAGCAGGGTCATTCCTTTTCCTCCGTTTCGTCTTTGCTGCCATATATTATAGCACAGGGGGCAAAAAATGAAAAGGGTCTTGTAACGGTTTTATGAACGGCCTTGCAAAGCCGACGGCAGATGTGCTATAATAAGAAGTAAGAAATCTCTGCTCAAAGGAGTGATTTTTATGTTTGCAAATGAATTTACGCGCGTCCGCTACGCAAAGCCGCAGATCCTTCAGGTCATTTGCCAGCTTCGCTTCCCGACCATCCTGTCCATCAGCGCAAAGGAGCCTGCCGAGTTTCAGGAGCTGATCCGCGAGGATTTTCCGCGCTACTCGCGTAATCTGGAAAAAGCGCCTCCGCGCGTGGTCGATCAGGGCGGCCGTCAGCGGCTGGAAGAACAGCCTGAGGTGGTCAACTATCAGTTTCTGTCGGCAGACGGACGCTGGAAGGTCAACCTGACCAACGGCTTCATCGCGCTTGCAACGCCCGCATACTCCTGCTGGGAGGACTTCGCCGCGAAGCTCGACGAGGTGCTTGCGCAGTTTATCTCCGTCTATCATCCCGCCTATTTTGAGCGCATCGGCCTGCGCTACATCAACGCCTTCTCCCGTAAGGCGCTCGATCTGGAGGACGTGCCGTTCTCTGAGCTGATCGAGCCGTGCTATCTGGGCGTCATGGGCGAGGAGGACGTCAACGAGCGCTCCTTCCTGCGCGCCTCGCAGGAGGCGGAGATGAATTTGGCGGGCGGCTGCCGCCTGAAGCTGCACTGCGGTCCCGGCATGGTGCAGCGCAACGACGTGCAGGACAAGGAAGTCCGCTTTATTCTGGATAACGATCTGTTCATGACGGGAAAGGTGGAAAAGAGCCACACGGCCGCTGCGCTCAATACCGTCCATACCCATGCCGACCGCGCCTTCCGCGGCGCGATCACCCGTCGGCTGCACGACGCGATGGAGCCGACGGAACTGTAAGGAGGCAGCCATGTTCTATTACTACGGCATCGACTGGACGTATATCGTCCTTGTCCTGCCCGCGATCCTGTTTTCCATGTGGGCGAGCGTGCGGGTCAATTCCACGTTCAAAAAGTACAGCCGAATGCGCAACAGCCGCGGCATGACCGGCGCGGATGCCGCGCGCGCGGTGCTGGAGGCGAACGGCGTCTACGGCGTGCGCATTGAGCGCATCGCGGGTGATCTGACGGATCATTACGACCCGAGAACGAACGTCATCCGCCTGTCCGACAGCGTTTACGACGCAGCGACGCCTGCCGCCGTGGGTGTTGCGGCGCATGAGGCGGGGCACGCCGTGCAGTATGCGCAGGACTACGCGCCCATCAAGGTGCGCGCCGCGATTGTCAGCGCGACGAACATCGGCTCCAAGCTCTCCATGCCGCTGATCATCATCGGCATTGTCCTGATGGGCGTCAGCAGCCTGTCGCGCTACAGTGACTTTTTCTATGGCCTGGCGATCGTTGGCGTGCTGTGCTTCGGCCTGTGCGTGGTGTTCCAACTGGTCACGCTGCCGACGGAGTTTAACGCCAGCAGCCGCGCCAACGCGGCCATTGCGTCGACCAACCTGCTCACGCCGGAGGAGCGCAAGGGCGCAAAGCGCGTCCTGTCCGCCGCCGCGATGACCTATGTCGCGGCGCTCTCGGTCACGATCATGCAGTTTTTGCGGCTGCTTCTGATCGTCACGAGCAACCGCAAACGCGACTGACATAGAAACGGGCGACTCCCTTTCCAATCAAGGGAGTCGCCCGTCAGCGTGTCGAAAAACCTTTTCGGCACGCTGACAGACTGCCAAAAAGGTTCGGAAGACGAGCAACTCACGCCCGTCGGC
>USIH01000141.1 GCA_900554705.1 uncultured Eubacteriales bacterium | reverse complement strand
AGTCACTATTGCGTCCCTGCTTAGCACTGCCGCCTGCGGAATCACCTTCGACCAGATAAATCTCGGTATCCTCAACGTTACGGCTCTTGCAGTCAGCCAGCTTGCCGGGAAGTCCGCCAAGATCCATAGCGTTCTTACGGCGTGTCAGCTCACGTGCCTTGCGTGCTGCCAGACGGGCGCGTGCAGCAATAATAGCCTTTTCCACCAGCTTTTTGGCAACCTGCGGATTTTCCTCCATAAACTCGGCCAAAGTATCGCCGACCAGGTTATCAACGATAGGCATAACCTCGCTGTTGCCCAGCTTAATTTTAGTCTGGCTTTCGAACTGCGGGTTCTGCACCTTCAGGCTCAGAACTGCGGTTAAGCCCTCACGCACATCATCACCGCTCAGCGCATCCTCATTTTCCTTGAGCATATTGGTTTTACGCGCATAAGCGTTAATTGTGCGTGTCAGCGCCTTACGGAAGCCGCTGAGATGGGTACCGCCTTCTTCGGTATTGATGTTGTTGACATAGAAGAATTTTTCGGGCGTTTGGATGACGACGTTGAGCGCAAAAATGAACAGGAAGATCATCAGACCGGAAAAATAGGGCGCGGATTTCAGCCGCAGCAAGCTCTTTTTCATTGCTTATCTCCCTCCGTCATTCCGATCATGGCGCGCACAAGGTTTTCCTCCGTGCGCCGTTCCCCCGTCAAAACATCGACCGCCTTGCCCTCATAGAATACATAGATCCGATTGCACACGGACAGCAGCTCCTCGCTGTCGCTGGAGACCAGAACGACCCCCATGCCCTGTTCGCTGCAATCGCGCAGGATCCGGTGGATCTCGCGTCTTGAATTGATATCGACCCCCTTGGTCGGATCGTTGAGCAGCAGGAGCTTCGGCTGCACCGCCACACTGCGCGCCACCGCGAGCTTCTGCTGATTTCCGCCGGAGAGTGAACTTGCGCTGTCGTCCAGAGCGCCGATCTTGATCGCGTAGCGCTGCACCGCCTCCTGTGCCGCACGGCGCACACTGCGGTTGGACACCCAGTTCCAGACGCTGCCCAGCGCCATCTCGCCCGCCGTAAGGTTCTCTTCGATGCTGCGCAGAGAAAAGACCGCTTCCCGCGTCCGGTCGCCGGAAACATAACAGATGCCGCGGCGAACCGCGCGATCCGTACTGCGCAGCTTCACGGGCTTTCCCTCAAAGCGCAGCGTCCCCTTCTCCGGCTGTAGCGCCCCGTAGAGCGCCTTAATGTACTGCGTCTGTCCCTGTCCCTCCAGGCCGCCGATGCCGACGATCTCACCTTTGTTTACATGGAGACTGATGCCCTTGACCTGCGGATGGAGCACCAGTTCTTCCGCGCTCAGAAGCGCCGCCGTTTCCGTGGGCGCGGGTGCGGCGCAGTTCTCACCGCCGCCGCTGACGCGCGTGCCCGTCATGTAGAACACGACGTCGTTCAGGGGCAGGCGATCCATCGCCTCTTGGATCACCGTCTCGCCGTTTCGGAAGATCGTCGCACGGTCGCACAGACGGTAGATCTCATTCATGCGGTGCGTCACGATCAGGATACTCGTTCCCTTCTCGCGCTCCTCCCGCAAAACCGCAAACAGCGCCTCGACCTCATCGTGGTGCAGCGCCGCCGTCACCTCGTCGAGCAGGAGGAACTTCGGCGCGTGTGCCAGCGCCTTCGCAACCTCTACCATGCTCTGCTCCGACGGAGAAATGTTTTGCACGAGCGCTTCGGGACTGCATTTGATCTGCAGCCGGTCAAGCAGTGCGCAAACCTTCTCGCGCTGCCTGCGGCGGTCGATCAGTCCTGCCTTTCCGCATAGCTCATGGCCAAGGAGGATATTGTCCATGACGCTCATCTGCGGCAGGAGGCTCAGCTCCTGATAGGCAACGGCGATCCCGAAGCGCCGTGCGTCAAAAACGGAATTGATCTGGATCGGTTCCCCGTCGAGAAGCATCTGCCCCGCATTTGCCCGCAGCACACCGCCCATTATTTTTACGATGGTAGATTTCCCGGAGCCGTTAGAACCAAGTAAAGCCTGGATCTCTCCGGGCTTTACCTGTAAGGAGGCTCCATTGAGTGCTCTGACGCTACCAAAGTGTTTTTCTATGCCGCGCATTTCAAACACGGTAATGCCTCCCTTGTATTTTTTACTTCTTGAAATACGCCTCTCTGACTTCGTCAAGCGTCAGCCAACCGGTCGCAACCGCAGTGTCGGCAAGGCCTTCCAGATCCGCAAGTCTCTCGTCCTTGGTCTCATAGGTGATCGTCCAGTTCGGAGCCGCGACGATATTGCCCTCGGAATTGAGCTTGCTCTCGTCGATCTGATCGCCCTGTGCAAGGCAGAGGGCAACGTTCAGCGCCGTTACACCGATTCCGGGAGGGTTGGCGATGCAGAAGAACGGAAGTACCTTCTCGTTCTCGTTGATCTTGCACAGGCGGCGGATCGCACCGGCCGTGATGTCACCGGAGATTGCCTTCGGATAAGCGACATTATTGTCCTCCAGCGCGTTGAGGATGCCGTTGAGCGCGATCTGGCTCAGAATGCCGTCATACTTAATGCCGCTGGAAATGACCTCGCTCATTTTCTGATAGGAAGTCGCATCGTTCCATTCGTTGTAAGCCTCGAAGACGATCTCGATGCCGCCCTCTTCAAGCACCTTGCGGTATGCGCTCTCACGCAGCTCGGAAGCGGAGTTGCCCTGTTTGCCGTTGAACATAACGACCTTTGCGCCTGCACCCAGCGTATCGACCATGAATTGTGCCTGCTGCTGTGCCCATGCGTACTGGTCGTTTACCACACTGATGACTTTATCGGAGGAGTAAACGCAGTCGGCGCAGACGACGGTGATGCCCGCGTCAAGTGCTTTTTCGATCTCGGCGTCGATGCCGGTGCTGGAGATGGGGTTGATGATAAGGATGTCCACGCCGTCGTTGATGCACTGCTGGATCTGCTGCGACTGCGTTGCGGTGTCGCCGTTGGAGCAGTAGGTATAGTACTCGGAGATCAGGCCGCTTTCTTTGTACTGCGCCACAACGGTGTTCAGGTTCTCTTCATAGATTGCACGGAACGGGGTGTCGAGCGTGGGATTGTGGGAAGCAACGACAAAGCCTTTTTCCTTCGGCGTGTCGTCCTTCTTGTCTGCCTTTTTGGTGCAGGCTGCCAAGGTCAGCAGCATTGCACAGGCCAATACGAGCGCGATTACTTTTTTCATGTTCATTGCCTCCTGTTTCTTTTCATTTTTTCATAGCGGCACCCTAATTGTACATCAATTTTTCATTTTTTCAAGTCATTCTTTGCATTTTTCTGCTCTTGTTTTACATTTTCGTCTGATGAGACAAATTCTATCGTATCATTTTGTTCAATTTTCCAAATTTATGAAAAATTTTTTCATAAATTTCATTTTTGCGCTTTACATTCTTTTCATTCTTTGCTATAATTGAGTCATCACAAGGCAGTCGATGTAAGGAGAGTTAAGAACCATGGAAAAGAAAGCCACGATTTCGGACGTCGCAAAATTGTCCGGCGTATCCGTCGCAACCGTCTCCCGCGCCCTTAACCATCCGCACCTGTTAAAGGAAACGACATTGCAGCGCGTTTATCGCGCCGTCCAGGAGACCGGCTTTGACAACCTCGCGCCGCTCCTTCGGCCGGAAGACGTCCTCCCCGCCAGAAACAAGCTGTTTTTGATCGTCGTCCCCCACCTGCAAAACCTCTTTTACTCCAAGGTGATCACCGGCATTTCCGATTCCGCGCTGCGGCAGAATTCGCAGGCCATCATCTATCAAACCAGCAGCACCTTTCATCCTGACGCTCTTTTTTCGCTCGTCGAAGCGCTGCGTCCCTCCGGGCTTGTTTTGCTCGACCCGATCTTGGATGCGGAGCGCCTTACGCAGATCGACGCCATCGTGCCGACCGTCCAATGCTGCGAGTTTTTGCCCGACTGCAATGTCTCATACGTCTCCATCGACGACTTTGGCGCAACAAAAAGTCTGATCCAGCTGATGCTCAACAAGGGGCTGCGCCGCATTGCTCTGCTCAACGGCCCGCAGCGCTTTAAGTACGCGCGTCAGCGCAAGGAGGGCTATCTCTCGGCCTATAAAGACCTCGGGCTTGTGCCGGAGGAATCCCTCATGGTCAACCTGCCGGACATCTCTTATGCGGCCGCCTTTTCCGTCATGACACAGCTGTTGGGCTGCTCCAACCCGCCCGATTCCTGCTTTGCCGTTTCCGACATCTTGGCCGCGGCAGCACTCAAGGCAGCAAAACGTGCCGGTCTGCGCGTACCGGAGGATTTCCGCATCGCCGGTTTTGACAACACCTATCTCTCCACACTCTGCGACCCCGCGATCACAACGGTCAGTCAGCCCGGCTACCAGCTTGGCTTTGTCGCGGGCGAGCTGCTCATGGAAAAGATCGCGAATCCGGAAGCGCCGCCCAGCCAGATCCTGCTTGACACGGAGCTGATCATCCGCGACTCCCTATGACGGCAGAGTTTACGAGTTTCCTCCTCATGGGCGGCAAAAGCCGCCGCATGGGGCAAAACAAGGCAGATCTGCTCTATGACGGGCTTCCCTTTTGGCGGCGCATCGCATCCGCACTTGCGCCGAACGTGTATATCTCCGCAAACGAAGGCGACTTTCCGCTCCCCGTCATCAAAGACGAGCACCCGAACTGCGGCGCGCTCGGGGCGATGGTCTCCTGCCTGCGGCAGTGCCCGACAGAGCTTGCATTTTTCTGCGCCTGCGATATGCCGCTTGTCACGCGTGCGCTGCCGGAGTTTCTTGCAGGCAGCATCCCGCCGGATGCGCAGGCCGCGATACCACAAGCGCGGGACGGTCGCCTCTATCCCTTGTGCGGACTTTACCGTCGGGAAATGCTCCCGCTTATGGAAGCGCAGCTGCAGCGCGGCGAGCTTCGCATCATGCGCCTGCTCTCCCTATGCCGCATTACCACCCTCCTTCCGCCGAACCACTGGCAGCTGCGCAACATCAACACGCCGGAGGAATACCGGCAGCTGCTCACAGAACCCCCTGTACGCAAAGACGCCGGCAGGCCATAACGGCCTGTCGGCGTCTCAGCGTGTCGAAAAACCTTTTCGACACGCTGGGAGACTGCCAAAAAGGTTCGGA
>USIH01000140.1 GCA_900554705.1 uncultured Eubacteriales bacterium | reverse complement strand
CGCTTCGACGGCGGCGACGGCGGCGGGGATGACGCCCGTGTGGCCGACCATATCGGGATTCGCGAAGTTCACGATGTACACATCGGCCTCATCGGCATCGATCGCCGCAGCCAACGTGTCCGCGACTTCAGGTTCGCTCATCTGAGGCTGCAGATCATACGTGGCGACCTTGGGGCTGGGGATGAGGCTTCGCTGCTCCCCCGCCTTGGGCTCCTCGCGCCCGCCGTTGAGGAAGAACGTGACGTGCGCATACTTCTCGGTTTCGGCGATATGGTATTGACGCAGGCCGGCGGCGGAAAGCACGTCGGCAAGCACGTTTTCCGGGAACGTTTTGGGGAACGCGATCGGCGCGGGGATGTCCGGGTCGTACTCGGTCAGGCACACGAACGAGACCTGGGGCCGACGAGCGCGATCGTCTGACCGGGCTTTGCTTCGAATGATACGTTCTTCAGAATCGGGCGCGCCGGATCGTAGCCGAAGGTGACGTTCTGAAACGCGATGTCGTAGTGCGAAAGGTGGATGTCCCTGCCGTCGGTGTCGATGAAATTCCCACCGCGCAGCGCGTCGAGCTGATCCATCGCCTCGTCGATGACGCCGAGGGTATGCGCGCTGTCGCTGATCGGCTCCAGGCTTGCAAAAATGCTGAACGAAAAGAAGACGAAGGTCAGCATCATGGAAAACGGCATCCGCCCCGCGAGACACATGAGCGCGGCGGCCAGCGCCAGACCCACGCTGCCGCACTTGAGCGCGAGCAGGTGCAGGGCGTTGGCGGGCAGATAGCCCCATTCGATCTTGAGATGGATGCGTTTGCTGTCGTCGACCGCTCCGGAAAGCGCTTCCATGGACGCGCCGCCCTTGCCGAAGGACTTGACGACGGCCAGACCGCGCGCGTATTCGATGACCGCGCCGGTCATGTCGCGGTTGGCTTGCGCTGCGACGGGGGAGTGGACGCGGCTGTAATGTGATACGATCAGCAGGCAGCAGAACGACAGCGCGGCGGCGGTCAGCGCGATGAGCGCCGTCAGGGGGCTACAGACCGCAAGGCCGATGAAGATCACAAGGAAGTTCAGGTAGCCGCCCACAAAGTTGTCGATCATGCGGATGCCCATGTTTTCCAAGGTGGACAGCCCCGTGGTGATAGAATTTAAGATGTCGCCCGTGCTGACCGTTTGAAAATAACCCAGCGAGACGCGCTTGAGCGCGTCGCCGATCGCGAGACGGTCGCGCGCGGTGAGGCGGTAGCTGATCGGCTCTTGCAGGCGAGCGCGGAAATAGTCGAACAGGAAGCGAAGGAACACCAGAACGACTTGCAGCACGATGCTCTTCCAGATCCACGCGGTGTCAAAGGTCGTCCCGTTTTTCTGCGCCTCGATGAGCGAGCCGACCGTATAGGCGGCCAGTCCAAGCGGGAGGGCGGCGAAAATGTGGGAGAAAAAGGTCATCACGAAGCCCCAGTACAGCTGCCGTTTCCATTCGCCGCACCAGTCGATGATGCGCTTTACGGTTTTGAACATAGCTTACGCCTCCTTTGCCGATACTGCCCAGTCCTTCGCCCCGATGTGCGCCTGCCACATATCGCGGTAGAGCGGGCAGGACGCAAGCAGCGCCTCCTGTTTACCTTGGGCGACGATCCGTCCGTCCTTTAGGACGACGATGTTGTCCGCGTTTTTGACCGTGGAGAGCCGATGGGCGATGACGAGCAGTGTTTTTCCTTTTGTCAGCGCGGCGATGCTGCGCTGGAGCTTGTCCTCATTTTCCGGATCGGTGAAGGCGGTCGCCTCGTCGAGAATGACGATAGGTGCGTTCTTGAGCATCATGCGCGCGATGGCGATGCGCTGCTTTTCTCCGCCGGAGAGGCGCCTGCCCGCTTCACCGGCGGGCGTGTCGTAGCCCTGCGGCAGGCGGCGGATGAACGCCTCGCACTGCGCGCTTCTTGCCGCCGCCTTGACCTCCGCATCGGTTGCCTTGGGATCGCCGAGACGGATGTTTTCCAGCAGCGAGCAGCGGAAGAGGAAATTGTCCTGCGTGACGAAGCTGACCTGCTCTGCCAGCTGCGAAAGCGGCATATCCCTGATATCCACGCCGCCGACGCGGATGCTGCCGTCCCTCACGTCCCAGAAGCGGGAGATCAGCTTGGCCACCGTCGATTTTCCCCCGCCGGAGGGGCCGACCAGCGCGGTGAAGCTGCCGGACGGGAGCGAAAGGTCTATGCCGTGTAGCACCTCGTCCGTCTTCGCGCCGGTGTAGGAAAAATGTACGTTTTTTAGTTCCACGTCGGTGCCCTTCGTCTCGACACGACCGGCAGGCTCGGGAAGCTCCGGCAGTTCAAGGAATGCTTCCAGCTGCTCCACGGTGCATTTGACCTGCCGCATATTTTCCGAAAAGACTTCTAACTTAGCGAGCGAGCCGACCATGGAGATCGACAGCATCACAGCCAGCGCCGCTTGCGGCGCGCTGATGCGGCCGCCGGAGGCCAGCGCCAGCGCGGCGGGAAGCGTGCCGATGAGCGTAGAGGGGAAGAGGGCGAAGCTCAGCTTCATCGTGGCGAAGGTGGAGGTGAGCCACTTGACCACAAAGGTGCGGAAATTTGTGATCGCACCGGCGTATTTTTCGTAGGACACACCGGCGCGGCCAAAGGCCTTGATGACCTCGATGCCCTCGATGTACTCGACGATGGTGCTGTTCATATCGCTTGCGGCACGGTCATAGGTCTCAAAGTTTTTGCCGCTGATCTTGAAGGTCAGCCCCATGCAGAAAAAGGAGAGCGGGAAGGTCACGAGCGATGCCAGCGCCAGACGCCAGTCCAGCGCGGCCAGTGCGGCGATGCTCACGACGGGCAGGACGATGTGCCCCGCGCCCTCCGGAATCATGTGTGCCAGCGGCGGCTCGAGATTTTCGATTTTGTCTACCATCATGCTCTTGATCTCGCCGATGCTGTGTCCCTCCACGTCGCCCAGCGGCGCGCGCAGAAAACGGTCGGCCAGCCGCAGCCGCAGCCCCTTCAGAATGTGGTAGGCCATGGTGTGCGAGATGCCGCTCGACAGACTGAACAGCAGGATCTTTGCCGCGTATGCCGCCAGCGCGCCAAGGCACCAGCGGACGACGGCGGCTGCGGTCGCCGTGTCTGCCGTGAACAGGCAGATCATCCGGTACATACAGTAAAACGGCACCAGTCCCGCGCCGACCGACAGCACCGACAGCACGACGGACAGTGCCAGCCGCTTTTTTTCGCCCGCAGCACAGGCAAACAGGGCATTCATCCAGCGCTTCTTTTCAGACCTCATAATTGCCTCCTCGTTCCTTTCGATATTCCGACGGCGTCAGGCGCATGACGCGCTTGAATGCCTCCGTGAATTTTCCCGCGTTGTCGTAACCGACCCGACCGCCGACCTCCGCGATGCTCAGCGCACGCGACCGGATCAGCAGCTCTGCCGCCAGATTCATGCGATAGCTCGTCAGCCATGTGCCCATGGCGGAGCCGTAGACGGAGCGGAAGCAGGCCTTCATCGTGGTCAGGGGGATGTTGAACCTTTGCGCCAGCGCCTCCTGCGTAAAGTGCTCTGTGATGTGCTCGGCAAGAAAGCTCTGGATGGCCTTGACCTTCTCCACCTGCGTTTTATAAAAGTACGGCGGCGCTTCGTCCTTCGGAACGGTCATCGCGCTCAGATACAGGAGCAGCTCCAGCGTTTTGAGCCGGAAGTAGGGAATGCGGATCGCCTCGGGGACGCGGTACAGTTCGTCGAAAATATGCGCAAGCCCTGCGTTGTGTACCACGCGCGGATAAGCGCCCAGTGCCCAGCGCGCAATGATGTCCTCGGGTGTCGCGGGGAAGTCCCCGCACTCCGGCGGGCGCAAGCGACCCGCGATGTTGCGGTCGAAGGCGACGGTCAGGCCATGGTAGTGGTGCGACGGGAAGAAGAAGGTGCCGGTGTGGCGCTGGCGAAGGTCGAGCTTCATATCGCCCGCTTCCGTATAGGCAAGCAGATCTTCGCGCGGCGCGTATTCCATGCGTCCCTCTCTGCAATGATCGATCGCAAACAGACGCCGATCGGCCACATAGCTGCTGTCAAAGCGCTCCATGTGGAAGTCGTTAAAGCTCAGCACGACACCCGAAAAGACCTCGTAGGTGGTCATAGTCCCCTCGCCGGTCTCGTTGCGAAATTGCCAGACCGTGCAGCCGTCGCTCTGCGCCAGCAGCACCGCACCCTGTTTTTTCATTTGCTCCATGTTCTGCGCTCCTGTGTTCTTCTTGGTTAGTTGCGGCTAACTGTCGGACAGTATACCACACGTTTTGCAAAATGTCTTTACCGATCGGACTTAAATTTACCGAAAAGACGAAATTTTGCGCATAAAAGAGGCTCCGCTCAAATGAGCGGAGCCTCAGCGTGTCGAAGGATCCTCGTTTGGTATAAACGCAATTATTTGCTCAGATAGCGCATGAGCATGGTGGCTATCTCCGCGCGGGTCGCGTCGCCTCTGGCGTTCAGTCTGTTGCCGTCGCCTTGGATGATCTTCTCGGCAACTGCCCACTGCATGGCGGCGCGAGCATAGCCGGTGATCTGGTCGGCGTCGGAGAATGCGCTCAGATCCTGCTTGACCTCCGGCTCGCCCTCACGGCGATAGAGAATCGTCGCGATCTGCTCGCGAGTCGCGGGCGCATCCGGCTCAAAGGTCGTCTCGGTCGCACCCTTGGTGATCTTGTGCGCATAAGCCCAAGTGACTGCGTCGGCATAATAGCCCTTCTGTGCGTCGGTGAACGGATTTGTCTTGCCCTCGACGCTCGGCGAACCGGCCTGACGGTAGAGGATCGTCACGAGCATCGCGCGCGTGAGCGTGCCGTCCGGCGCAAAGCGGCCGTTTCCGACGCCGTTCATCATACCGTTTTCGATCATGTAGTGCACGCCTGCGTGATACCAAGCGTTCTGATCAATGTCGATGAACGGCTTGCAGACGTCTTCGGTCGGTTTCAGGTTTTCAGCGATGCGGTCGAGCAGGGTCTGCGCCGCCGCTTTCAGGGCTTCCAGCGCCTCGCGCTCGGCTTCGGTCAGGTTGTTGCCGTTCAGCAGCGCGTCGATGTCGGTGATGAGCTGTTCGATGGCGGCCTTGTCGTCGCTCGTAACAGTGTCAATGTCATAGCCGTTTACGGACTCGGTGATGCGGGTGATTTCTGCCGCAACCTCCGCGATGCGGTCGAGGAGGGTCTGCGCCGCCGCTTTCAGGGCTTCCAGCGCCTCGCGCTCGGCTTCGGTCA
>USIH01000139.1 GCA_900554705.1 uncultured Eubacteriales bacterium | reverse complement strand
GCCCAAGTCAAAGAGCATCCCGTCCACGCCGGAGATCTGAAGCTCCTGCAAGATGTGCGTCAGTTCGGAGAAGTTTGCGTGCACCAGCGTCACACGCGCGACGTAGTCGGCAAGGCGCTGCTTTGCCGCGCAAAGCGCCGTCTCGTCTCTGTCCACACCGATGAGACGCCCCGTCGTCAGCCGCTTTGCAATTTGCAGCGAATGTCCCGCGCCGCCCAGCGTACCGTCAAGGTAGATCCCGTCCGGACGGATCGCAAGGGCGTCGATGCATTCCTGCAACAGCACGGATTTGTGAGAAAATTCCATCAGAAGCGAAGCCCCTCCATCACGGCGGCAAGTCCCTCCGGCGTCAGGAACTTCTCTTCGTCGGCCTCGTAGCGGTCGGACGCCCAAATTTCCGCGCGGTCGGCAAGGCCGAGGAAGGTCGCCTCCTGCCGGATGCCCGCGTAGGTGCGGAAGGACTCCGGCAGCAGGAACCTGCCCTGCTTGTCCGGCTCGCACTTGGCGACGTTGGCAAAGAAGTAGCGCATGGCGCGCATATCGGCGCTGGGCAGCTCCTTGCTGCGCGCAATGATGCGTCCCCACGCCTCCTCCGGATAGACGGCAAGACAGCCGTCCGGCGCCTTGGCCACATAGAAAGAAGTCCCGAGCTCTTCTCGCAGCTTGGCGGGAACGAACAGTCTTCCCTTCGCGTCAAGCGTGTGCTTATATTGGCCGAACATCCCCTCACCTCGCTCCATTTTGCTCATTTTTCTTCCATTTTGCTCCACTTGCTTCCAGTATACAGGTTTGTGCAGAAAAAATCAACCTCTAATTTGCAATTCTTTCTTGGAAAGAATGGGTTTTTGCGTCTGTTTTCCCCTGTTTTCCAAATATTTGAACATATGTTCGTAAATATGTGCAAAAAAAGTGCCCCGTGTTTTCGGCATTACCGCAGAAAACACGGGGCACAAAAGTGCTGTTCGCTCTTTGAAATCGCAACCTAAACAATTCTGTTCAGATGGCTCAACATTGTTCTCAATGCCATCTAATTATCTAAGCAGCCCTTGTTAGGTAGGGGCACCACTATTATCTAAAAATCCGATAGCCTTCAAAACATTCACGAATTGCCTATCATTTGAACTGGCAAGGTTCAAATCAGCTATGAACTTTGCAGTAAATTCATCAGGAGCATTTCCCGTTAGTATTGTATTGAAGCATCATGGCGCTTTTTGAATGCTCTAGTCATCCATATATTGGTTAAACTTGTCAAACCCCCTATGGCTACCAAATCCAAGCATATAAGTTGCCATCGCAATGGCTAAGTCCTCGGATTGAATGTCTTGCTTTGCCGCCAGCTCTCTCAGCTCGTCAATAACCGTGTCATGCGGTACAAGTGTATCATCGAGGTCTTTAACTGCCTTTTCGATAACCGAAGGAAGAACCATACACATCTGATAAAATGCATCATCTTGTCCAGTCACAAGAGCATAAAACTGGTCAAGACTAACTCTGCGAATCAGCTTGTGGCCTACTTTCCGCTTGTCGACCGTCGTTTCCCATTTGATATTCTGCGAGCGTTGGGCGATGGCTTCTACCAAGAAGCAGGCACAATCATCGTCATTGAGCAATTGGTTTTGCATCTTGATGAATGTTTTTCCAGCCGAAGCGGAGTTCATCGTATTGTGTTTGTTTTTCATCTCAACATACACTTTATGGACGCTTCCTGCTTCAGGAATAGGGATGCCATCTGAATTTTCATAAATCACATCCCAGCCGCCTTCTTCCCCATTCGGCGGGACATGGCAATTGGCTACGTACTGGAAAATGCGCTGATGAAAATATCCGATGTCATTGTTATTAGATTTATCACGCTGTCTAAAGATTTCATTGCTCACGATTTCGTCCCAAGAGGAATGATAAACCGTTTTGTCGAATATCAGCTTAATCGGATCAATGATATTTTTATTAAATCTTTTTAGATCAAAAGACTCCAATTTTTCCCCGTATTTTTCAATGGTCGCCCTCACGTGTTCTGTAAAATTCTGCTCCGAAATGAAGTTCAAAGTCCACATTATTTCATTCCCTCCAATGCTTCTTTTATTTTCTTTCCGATGTCAAATGCCAAATTAACCGGAACGGCATTGCCGACTTGCTTATATTGGGAACCTACGCTACCGCAGAACTGCCAATCGTCAGGAAAACTCTGGCAACGAGCATTTTCACGTACTGTAAAGGGTCTGGCCTCCAATGGATGGCAGCGATCTGTTTGCTTCTGGCTTGGTGAAGTCAGGACAGTAAGAGAAGGTTCATCAAGGCTCAGTCTTCTGAGGATGCCTGTTCTTCCGCCTCCCATATACCAGCAACTTTTCATGTATTCTTTTGCAATCTCTTCTGGTATATCTCTCCAATACCCACCCGGCGGCACGAGTTCAAAAATTTTCCTCTTATAGTCTGAATATGGCGTGCCTTCACTTTTAGGACAATCGAGAAGAATATCGCGCAGCACCGGCTTATACTTACGTGGTGTAGGAAAATCAAAAAAAACACGATCCGTTAAATCATTGCGAACTCCAATTGTAATTAGACGCTCGCGCTTTTGCGCCACTCCATGATCCCAAGCGTTCAGCACCTTTTTCTGAATGGTGTACCCCGTGCGCTCAAAAATGTCTGTGATGGCTCTATAGGTGCGGCCTTTGTCGTGAGTAAGAAGTCCTTTAACATTTTCAAATAAAAACATTTTCGGCTGCAATTGTTCTAAAAATTTGGCATAGTGATAAAACAAAGTGCCACGAGCATCCTCAAGCCCTAATCTTTTTCCCGCGTAAGAGAAGCTTTGACAAGGTGCCCCACCAGACAACAAATCAAGTTCACCTTTTTGAAATCCAAAGTATTCTTGCAAATCAAGGCAAGAAATATTGGCAATATCATCATTGATAACTCGCCAACTGGGGCGATTACATTTCAGGGTATCCGCAGCGTCCCTGTCTAGTTCTATCAGCCCCAATGTCCGAAATCCCGCATTTTCAATGCCAAGAGCAAGCCCTCCGGCGCCGGCAAAGAGCTCTATTGTAGAAAACTCCTTTGTTTTGACTGGATGTGTATCCTCCGCAAATGCAACTATATCGCCGATGTTGCACTGCAAAGCTATACAGATTTTTTCTATGCTTTCAAAAGAAACCGGTTCATTTTTGCCCATACGAGCCATTACGTTGAAGCTAATCCCCGCTGCTTCTTTCAACTCAGTTTTGTTCATACCGCGGTCAATAAGCAGCTTCCAGAGATTATTATAACAAACAGCCACGACATAGCCTCCTATCGCTCGGCTCGGAAATACAAGCTTGGTTTGTTTTATTATAGCAGATAAGCGGTGAAAAAGCAAGTACATCTCACGACTTCGTTAGAATATCTCATGAGTCAAAAGATATCGGCAAGAGCATTCTTGCCGCTACTGCACGCGTATTCATTTGTGACCAAAGGCTTTACTTCGCCCACGCGTCGTCCTCTTCCTCGCTGGTCTTTTCGCGCTGCATGAGGCAGGTGAGGGCGCTGCGCGGGTCCGCGCCGTTATAGAGGACATCGTAGGCGGCCTCCGTGATCGGCATATGGACATCATGCTTTTTCGCAAGCTCCCAAGCGGAACGCGTGGCATAATAGCCCTCCACGACCGCGCCGATCCGTTTCATCGTCTCCTGCACGGCAACGCCCTGCCCGATCAGAATACCGGCGCGGCGGTTGCGCGAATGCATGGAGGTGCACGTGACGATCAGGTCGCCGACGCCCGCAAGACCGGCAAAGGTCTCGCGTCTTGCGCCCATCGCCATTCCGAGCCTTGCGACCTCTGCAAGGCCGCGCGTCATCAGCAGCGCCTTGGTGTTGTCGCCGAAGCCCATGCCGTCGCAGACGCCCGCGCACAGGGCGATCACGTTTTTCAGCGCCGCGCCCAGCTCCACGCCGACAATGTCCGTGCAGGTATAGACACGCAAACGCCCGTTCATAAAGGCCGTCTGAACACGCTCGGCAAGCGCGCGGTCTGCGCAGGCGGCAACGACACCTGTGGGAATGCGGCGGCTGACCTCCTCGGCATGAGAGGGGCCGGAGAGCGCGACGACCGTCCGTCCCGTTTCCTCCGCGACCAGCTCGCTCATGCGTTTGCCGCTGCCCTCTTCGATGCCCTTCGTCACGGAGACCAGCACGGCATCCGCGCGCAGGTGACTCTTGAAGGTGCGCGCCGTTGCGCGCACGGCAAAGGACGGCGTGGCAAACACGACAAGATCGCAGTCCTCCGCCGCTGCGGCGTCGGACGTATAACAAAGCGCCTCGGGGAGCGCAACATCGGGAAGGAACGGATTGGTCAGCGTCGTGCGCAAGCCCCTGCTCTCCTCCTCGCAATAAGACCAAAGCGTTACCTCATGACCGTTTTCAAGCAGCGTCATTGCAAGAGCCGTACCCCAGCCACCGCTGCCGGCTACCAGAATTTTCAAAGAACGATCCCTCACTTGATAATTATTTTTTCGATGCGCCGAGCTTTGGTTCCACACCGTGCAGCAGCCGAACGATATTGCCGCGATGCATGAAGATCGCCAGCAGGCTCATCGCAACCGCAAGCAGCCAAATTTCCGGCCGCCGGCGGAAAAAAACGACAAATAAGATCGCGTAGGTGATAATCGCAACGACGGAGCCGAGCGAGACCAGCCGCGTCAGCGCGACGACGATCAAAAACAGGGGGAATGCGATCGCAAAAATGCGCCAGTCGAGCATCGCCGCGACGGCGGCGCTGCAAAGCACGCCCTTTCCCCCGCGAAAGCCGAAGAAGATCGGAAAAATATGCCCGACCTGCACGGCAAAGCCCGCGACCATCTTGCCGAGCGTCACGTCACTCGGCAGGAGCAGACCCGCGAGCAAACCCGCGAGCACCGCCTTGCCGACGTCGATCAGGATCACAAGCAGAGTCGCCCAGCCGCCGCAGGTACGGAAAAAGTTCGTCAGTCCGGCGTTGCCGCTTCCCTTGCTGCGCACGTCCTCATGCGTTTTCAGCCGCGAGATCAAAATCGCGCCGTTCACGCTTCCCAGCAGATAGCCCAGCAGCACGCAGCATACCAGACGCAGTGGCACACTCATTCGTCCTTATCCCCCTTCTGCCGAACGGTAATGCGGATCGGCGTTCCCTCCAGACCGAACGTCGCGCGGATCTGGTTTTCCAGATAGCGTTGGTAGGAGAAATGGAACAGGCGGGCATCGTTGCAGAAGAAGACGAAGTGCGGCGGCTTCACGCCGACCTGCGTCATATAATAGATCTTCAGTCT
>USIH01000138.1 GCA_900554705.1 uncultured Eubacteriales bacterium | reverse complement strand
TTTTCTTAAAAAAGTGAATCTATTTTGACGGTTACGGACTTTTTTGACAGTCTGCCGATGCGGCGAAGCCGCATCGGGGCATTGCTATTTGCTTCTGACGTGCTATAGGATCACGACGTTTGCGTGCGCGGTGAGGGCAAGGAAGGTCTGCCGGTCGATCGCGACAAAATCCTCGACGGACTGCATCTTCGGCTGCCGGAGGAGCATCCGCAGCGTCAGCGCCACCGCCGTTTCATGCTTGCACAGGTAGGGATACGGACAGTCGCAGAAAATGTCCGTCATCACGCCGTCCCGACAGCAGAAATCGACGCGGTACCATCGGCTCCCCTCCACATAGGCTCTGCCCACGCCCCTATAGAGGCTGAGGTAGCGCACGCGCCCCTCGTTTCGGTACGTAACGGCGCGCGCCGCAATGGCGGGCGTGATGTCCTCGCAGTCCTCCGGCGCGCAGAGGTCGATGCGGTAGCCCTCGCCGGACACCACCTCGTCGTCCGGCGCGTCCTGCTCCTGCCGCGGGTCATACGGCGGGGTGATCCACGCTCCAAACCGCTCCGCGTCGATCGCAAACGGGTCAAAGGACACCATTTTGTCCCCAACGCGGGCAAACGTTCCGTGGATCGACAGATCGAGCAGAGACAAAACGCGCTCGTAATCCGCTGTGCGGATGCGGAATTTCGTATTTACGGCGACGACCACGCCCGCCTCCTTCGCCCATTTTCCGCCGACGTAAACCACGTCACCCTCCCGCAGGTCAAAGCAGCTGTTGTAATACATCGCGGACGCGCCGCTCCGAAAGCGCACCCTTACAAGGGAGCTTACGGCAGCGCCCACGCGCTCCGAGACCGGCGCCGCCACCGGCTGCGCCTCTTGTTCATCGGTTGTCAAAAATCCGATCGGTCGTTTCATAAAATCCTCTCCTTTCTTCGGATGGTCATAGTATAGCAGCCGCGATGTCCCATAAAACGGACTGGATTGCGCTTTTTGTCGATTTTCTCTTGACAAGCAGGTAACGCGTGTTATAATGTGTGACCGAATGGTCACTTGTTGTGTTTCATGGTGTAGAGAGGTGAGAGAGATCAATAAATTTGACGCTTACGACGGAATGTGTCTGGCAGGCGGGCTTGTTTTTTTCGCGCCGGTGGCACTGCTGGTGCGCACACAGGCCGGTGTGAGCGAGCGGCAGTTCTTCTTGTTACAGGCACTGCTGTCCGGCATCGTTGCCGTCTGCGAAATCCCGACCGGCAGGCTGACCGACCGCATCGGCTACCGCAATTCGCTCATCGTCTCCCAGAGTCTGCTGCTGACGGCGCGCTTGCTGCTGACAGCTGCGTTTCTCGCCCGCTCGCTTCCCCTGTTCGTTTTGGAAGCTGTGGCGGAAGGCCTTGCCGCCTGCTTCGCCTCAGGAACGGACAGCGCCTACCTCTACGCCCGCTACGGAGAGGAGGCCTACCTTGTAAAGTCCGCTCACGCAGCAAACTTCGGCACGGCGGGCTTCCTGCTGAGCACTGCGGCCTATGCCGCGCTCTACCGTTTTTTCTCACTAAAAGGTCTTTTGTTTGCCACCGTTCTGTCCGGCGCGACGGGGCTGCTGTTTTCCGTCTTTCTGCGCAGAGAGCCGCCGCAGGCACGCAGGCGCGAGCGCGCGCGGCTTGCAAAGCTGCTCTGCGACCGGCGGGCGCTGCTGTTTACCGCGCTGCTGGCCGCCTTCAGCGTCGCGTGGCTGCTGATCAACTTCTTCTATGTCGAGAAGCTGCAAGACTGCGGGATCCCGCTTGGCTGGATGACGGCGGTCATTTTCGTCTATTCCGCCGTGCAAATGCTGGCAGAGCCGATCATCCGGCTCTTAAAGCGCCGCAGGGCAACGCACCTGACCGTCCGGTTCGGGCTTTTGAGCGGCGTCGCACTGCTCCTCTTCGGACGCCTGCGCGCCGCTTGGCTCGTTCTGCCGTTTATGGCGGTGCTCCCCCTGCTTTTGGATCTTGCCTCCTTCCACTTGGAGGAGCAGCAAAACCGGCTCGTCGACGCCCTCCGGATCGGCAGCGACCGCGCCACGGCGCTCTCCGTCATGAACGTGGGCGTCAGCCTCGTCGAGACGCTTTCCCTGTTTGCCTCGTCCCTTCTGGTCGCCGTCGGTGCGAGCTGGTGCTTCTGTCTGTGCGGCGTGCTCCTGATTCTGGGCGCGATCGGCATTTTTTATCAAAAATCAGTGTGATTTTTCCCCTCTCTGTGGTATGATGAACACAGGGAGGGGATCTTTATGCGCTATCAGATCGCCATCTGCGACGACGAACCGGAGCAGGCGCAGCGCCTGCGGGAGCACGTCGTCGCGTGGAACAAGGACTGCAAGATCGCGCTGTTTTCCAGCGCGGAGGCCTTCTGGTTTGCCTATGCGGGCGACAACCGCTATGACATCCTGCTGCTGGACGTGGAGATGAAGGCGCTTTCCGGCATTGACCTTGCCAAGCGCCTGCGCGCGCAGGGCAGCCGGATGGAGATCATCTTCATCACCTCTCACTTTGAGCTGATCGGCGAAGGCTACGAGGTCGACGCGCTGCACTACCTGATCAAGCCCGTGGCGGAAAAGACGCTCTTTGCGGTGCTCGACCGCGCCGCCGAGAAACTGGCGGTCGAGCCGCCCTTTCTGGTGTTCTCCTGCGAGGGGGAGACGGTCAAGCTCTACGAAGCGGACATTTTATATGTCGAGTCGTTCCTGCACGACCTTGTGCTTTATACAAAAACGAAAAGCTACCGCATTCGGGAGAGCATCTCCGCCCTTGCGCAGAAGCTCAGCGAGGACTTTTTCCGCGCGCACCGCTCTTATCTGATCAATCTCAAATATGTCACGCGGATCGGCCGAAAGGCCGTCACCCTGTCCGACACGACGGAGCTTCCGCTCGCGCGCGGGAAATATGACGAGCTGAACCGTGCGTTCATTGCAAGAAACTGAGGGAACCCCATGCTGAAACGAACGTATCTGAAACTGGTGGCCATGCAGGAGGAGCAGGCAAAGCGGCATTTGGAGGAGGTGCGGAGCATCCACAACGAGATGCGCGGCTACAAGCACGACTTCCATCACCATTTGCAGGCGCTCAAGGGGCAACTGGAGGCGGGGCAGACGCAGCGCGCCGTCGCCTACATCGAGGAGCTTGACCGGAGCTTGCAGGCCGTGGACACGCTGCTCAAGACCGGCAACGTGACCGTCGATGCCATCCTGTCGGCGAAGATCGCGCAGGCAAAGGCGGAGGGCGTCGCCGTGACCGTGCAGGCCAACCTGCCCGATTGTCTGCTCCTGTCCGATCTGGAGCTGAGCATCGTTCTGGGCAATCTGCTGGACAATGCCATTGAGGCCTGCCGCGGCGCACAGGGAGAGCGGTTTCTCCGCCTGTCCCTGCGGATGAAGGGCAAAATGCTCTACTGCTACCTGCTCAACTCCGCGGGCGAAAAGAAGAAAAAGGTCGGCTCGCTGTTTCGCACGGACAAGTCCGGCGCGCACGGCTTCGGCCTGCACCGCGCCGAGGCGATCCTGAAGGCGCACGGCGGCTGGGTGACATACAACAGCGAGGACGGCGCGTTCACCTCGGAATTTCTGGTTCCCGTCGTCCGGTGACACGGTTCGTGCACCAGCGGTACCACAGGCACGATGCGATTCGTGCCCTGACGGATACCGTTGGTGCACGATTCTCTCTGTTTGGAGAAAACCCTGCTATGCTGTAGGCACAGAAAAGGAGGGATGCCCCTTGGAAAAGAAACGATCGGAAAAGCCCTATCGCAGCGCGCCGAGCAACGCGCTGTGGAGCTTTCGCGGGATGCTGCGTGAGGCGCAGCAGTCCTTCTGGCTGATGGCGGCCGGTGTGCCGCTCAGCGTATTTCTCGCTTGGGCGGAAATTCGCCTGCCCGCGCTGGTGGTGGCCGAGGTCACGGCGGGGCGCGCGTTTGCGCACGCGGCGGCGGCCGTCGGTGTCCTGCTGTGCCTGACCTTTGCCGCGGTGGCCGTGCGGGATCTCTGCAAGGCGCTGCTCGTCTCGCGGCTCGAGCGGTTCCGTTTCGCGCAGGCTCTGGCGCTCGAGCGCAAGACCATGCACTGCTTCTATGAACAGTATGAAAAAACGGACGTGCGCGACCTGCTCGGCCGCGCGGAGCAGACCACATGGATGCAGGACGGCAAGGTGCCGCTCTGCGAAATGCCGCAGCAGGCCATGAACGTTTTGCAAAACGTGCTGTGCTACCTTCTGTTCGGCACGATCCTCTCCTTTGTCAGTCCGTGGCTCGTGGTGTTCCTGACCGTCACGCCGTTGCTCAACTGGCTCTGCATCCGCGCCTACAACCGCTATGAATACCGCACCCGCCCGCAGCGGACGGACATCGAGCGCAAGCGCAGCTACGTGTCGGAGCGCGCCTCCGACTTTTCCGCCGCGAAGGACATTCGCATCTACGGCATGGGGCAGTGGCTCAAGGCCGTCTATCAGGAGCTGACCGATCAGGCCGTCGCGTGGAAAAAGCGCCTGAGCCTGCGGCAGTTTCTGACGCGCCTTGTCGATCTGCTCGTCATCCTGCTGCGCGACGGCGCGGCCTATGCGGTGCTGCTTTCCATGGCGCTGCGCGGCGAGCTGTCGCCGGAGCGCTTCGTGCTCTATTTTGCCGCGATCTCCGCCTTTGTCACGCAGATCGGGAACATCATAACCGCATGGGGACAGATGCAGGCGGCGAGCCTGAAGATCAGCGATTTCCGCGCCTTTCTCGACCTGCCGGACAGCGACGGGAGCGGGAAGGCGCGCGCGGAGGACTTCCTTGACCACGCGCCGGAGATCACGTTTGACCACGTGTCCTTCCGCTATGAGGGCGCGGAAAAGTGCACCATCGACGACCTGAACCTCACGCTTCACGCGGGCGAGCGCGTGGCGCTTGTGGGCATGAACGGCGCGGGCAAGACGACGCTCGTCAAGCTCCTGTGCGGGCTGTATCAGCCGACCTCCGGTCAGATCCGGATCGACGGCGTGCCCGTGAGCGACTTCCGCCGCGACGACTATTACCGGCTCTTTTCGTCGGTGTTTCAGGACGTGCAGACGGCGTTTTTCTCCTTGGCCGAGACGGTGGCGGGCAGGCTCGGGTCGGAGGTGGACAGGGCGCGCGCGGAGGACTGTATACGCCGCGCCGGACTGTCGCTCGATAAGCTGCCGCACGGCATCGACACGCGGCTTGACAAGCAGGTAAACAAGGACGGTACCGAGCTGTCCGGCGGCGAGGCGCAGAAGCTGATGATGGCGCGCGCACTTTATAAGGACGCGCCGATCTTGGTGCTCGACGAGCCGACGG
>USIH01000137.1 GCA_900554705.1 uncultured Eubacteriales bacterium | reverse complement strand
CCGCCGGTTTGAGATAGACCAGCCGTTCGGCGGAAAAGTCGTAGCAGACCGCGCCGTTAAAGAGGATGCAGGGGGCGTTGACCGGCACTGAGGCGGCGCGGTTTCGGTACAGGGCGACGCTGCGCCCGCTTGCCACGGTGAAAACGCCGCCGCGCGCCTGAAAGGCGCGTATGGCCTCGACGTTGCGCGGGCGCACGGCGTTGTCCGGCCCCGTGAGCGTGTGGTCAAAATCACTGGCAAAGAAGATCTCTGAAATCTGAGGCATAAAGGTTCCTTTCAAAAAAGCGGCTCCGGATAAGCGGAGCCGCTGCATGGTGTTTTATTTGTACTTGATTTTCAGATGCTTTGAAAGCCCGTCGCGGGCCTTGCTGACCCGATCGACCACCTTGTCCAGATAGCCGACCAGATTGTTTGCGAACCATCCCTTGAGCAGCGCAACGGAATAGTAGGAAGCGACGACCAGAAGGATGAACAGAAGAATGTTGCCCAGCGAGAGCTTGATGCCGAAGACCTGCGTGACAAGGATGAAGGTGAGCACCATCCAGGTGGCGAAGGTGAGCTGGCAGGCAAGGTCGAAGAACCACGGCGTGATCATCGACAGCAGCATACCGACAAACAGGACGATCGCCGGCAGGATGCAGTTGACGCCGATGGAGGCAAGGACACTCGAGAAATCCACACGGACGCGGGAGACGCCTGCCATGGCGTAGATGATGATGATCGTCATCGCAACGGCGATCACGGGCAGGAACAGGCCGTTGACGATCCATGCCGCAGCGGGGAAGTAGGTGGCCTTGACGCCGGATTCGCTGACGGACATATACCGCAGAGCGATGAACAGGAAGCTCAGGAAGCTGACGATCAGCAGACCGAGCGCGGAGATCACGCCGCTCATCACGTCGCGCTTGTCTGCGGCGATACGGGTCGTTCCGATGGGATTTCTGAAATATGCCTTGAGCATACTGGGGGCATTTTTCAGCGCGATGGAAAAAGCGCTGGGCTGCGCGGGCGCGCCGTTCGTTGCCTTCGTGTAATCGACGGCGGCATAGGGGTTAGCGGGCTGCGCGGGAGCGCTGAGCGTGCATGGGCAAACGCCGTCTTCGGGGAGCGGCTTGCCGCACTTGGTGCAAAAACCTGCCATAAGTAGTTCCTCCTCTTTGTTTTACGGCGGCAGAAACATACCTCCGCATTGTTAGCTATATTATAGGTTGCAGGCAATCCGTTGTCAATTCCTTTTTGCGGAAAATTTGTCTTTCCAAGCGGCGGCGAAGCTGGTATAATGAGGGAAAGCAGAGAGGGAGGGATCGCATTTGCGCAAGGTGATTTGCGCCGCGCTGTGTGCGCTGGTGCTTCTGGCCGCCGTGCTGCCGCTGTGCGCCGCGGACGACACGCAGGAGGAGTTGACATTAAAGCAGCAGATCGACCGGTTTGTCCGGTTAAATGGCTTAAACGAACAGAATTTTTCCTTCAGCTACTATAACACCGTCACGGGCGAGAGCGCAAAGTATAATGAGCTGACCTTCTTCCCGTCGGGCGACGCGTGGCTGTTCCCGCTGCACCTGTATTTTTGCAGGGAGGAGGCGCTGAATAACCTGCCGATCGAGGAGGGCGAAGAGGTCTTCAGGCTCGACGGCCTGACGCTGGAGGAGTGCCGCTATAACAGCATCGTGCTGCACGACATGGAGCTTTCGCGGAAGATGAAGCACTTCATCGGCAGCGATACACAGTTCTGCAAGCTCATCAACGACGGCTTCGGCAGGCTCGAGCAGGACGAGCTGGACGACTCCTTCTATACCGACGGAGCCTTCTGCGCCCGCTTTCTCCTGATGTGCCTGCGCACGGTCAACCGTTATCCAGAGCGCCACGGCATGATGATGACGAATTTCCGCATGGCGCAGTCGGAGACACCGGACGGCATGGCCGCCTTTGACCGGCCGTATCTGGTCGTGCACTACCGGAACGAGGCCGAGGGCATGGTCTGCGATTTCGGCACGGTGGACGCGCCGCAGCCCTACCTGCTGGCCTGTTACGTGGCGCAGGAGGCGGGCGGCGACCGGATCGTCGCTGAGCTGAACGCGCTTTTGTGCGACTACACGGTCAAGAGCTACGAAAACAGTACCGGTGCGCAGCCGGAGAGCACCGCGGCGCAGGACAGCGGCCGTGCCAACCACATCGGCGGCGGCAGCCGCGACGCGAACGACCTGCGCGTTTCCAACCCGACGGGGCACAACGACCGCAGCTTTTTGCTCTGGGCGGCGCTGGCCTTGGGCGGCGCCGCGCTGCTGGCGGGCATCGGCTGCCTGCTGGTGCACCTCTACCGAAGACGGAGGTAACAAAATCCCCGCAGGAGCACAGCTCCCGCGGGGATCTTTGCTTTTTGTTACTTCTCGCGGTGGTAGACCATTTCCGCACCGTCTTCCGAGGAGGTGAGGGTGTCGCCGCTGAGGGTCATCTCCGTCACGTCGCCTTCGAGCGTCACGGTCACGCGGTCGCCGTCGATCGTGTAGGTGCCGACCGTGGGGGCGTCCTTCGTGGGCAGATTGCCGGTCTGGAGGATGGCGTCGAAGTCCACCTGCTCAAGCACGGCGTCGTACACGGCCTCTTCCGAGCCGTACTGCTTGACGGCTTCCGCCATGAACTCGTCGTAGCTCACGCCCTGCGCCTGTGCGGTGATCTCAAGGATGGCAGGGATGAGGGTGTAAAGGTAGGACTTGAGGCTCGTGGCAAAGGCGTCCGTGTCGGTGACATAGGCGGTCGCCGTGCCGTCGGCGTCGAGCAGCAGGGTGTAGCCCACCATGAGCGCGCCGGCGTCTTCCACTTGCAGCTGCATGGTGCTCAGCAGCATCGGGCCAAGGTCGATGTCCGCCGTCCACGTGCCGACAGCGGCGGTGGAGAGCGCAGGCTCGGTCTCGACCACGGCGGGCGCCTCGGTGGAGGGAGCCGCAGTAGAGGGCGCTTCGGTGGAAGGCGCGGTCGTCGTGACGGCCTCGGTCTTCTTCTCGGGCTTTTCGCCGGAGGACTTGCCGCAGCCGACGAGCAGGGCGCTCAGCATGGCAAGCACGAGGATAATAGCAAGATAACGTTTCATGTAAGGTTCTCCTTTCTGTTATGCACTGCGCCCCATTGTACCATACCCCGCAGGAAAAAGCAAGTCCTATTTCCTCCTTGTCCTACGCGTCCGCGCAGCCGTCATCGCGCCGCTGAGGGAGGCCGATTTGTTATAAATTGATAAACCTATAACGATTAAAATGCACCGTTTTTGCTCTCTTGACAGAATTATGTGCGTCATGTATAATACAATTAGTATAGGCGACAGGACTATACGGGAAGGAGAACACGCGCATGAAACTACGACGATGGCTTTCCGCATTCCTGATCTTGGCGCTTCTGGCGCAGCTTGTTCCGGTCTTTGCTGCGCAGGAGGACGGCGCGCTGATCGCCGCCGACCGCGAGCAGACCGGCGAGGAGCTTCTGCAAAACGCGCAGGTGCTCTTCGAGCAGACGGAGCTGCGCGAGCAGAGCGTCAAGCACTTCCGGCTGGACAGCGGCGATTTTGTCGCCGTCAGCTACGACGCCCCCGTGCACTATCTCGACGAAAACGGACAATGGCAGGACTATGACAATACGCTTCACGAGACGACCCGTTCTTCCTATCGCGTGGAGAACGGCGACAGCGTGCGCACTTTTTCGGCGGACGCGCAGCGCCTTGTGACCATGCAGCGCGGCGACTATTCGCTCACCCTTTCTCCGCTTGCTACCGAGGGAAAGGCGCGAAATAGCGCCGCGCGTGTGCTATCGGAGCCGGAGCAGCCGGACGGCTTCCTCTCCGCCGTCGAGCCGGAGAACCTCTATTCCGCGCTGCAATACGACGACGTGCTCGACGGCGCGAGCCTGCGCTATGAAAACTATGCCAACACCCTCAAGGAGAGCATCGTCATCGCGCGGCCGAGCGCGAGCTACAGCTACCGCTTTGGCATGGAGCTGGTCGGCCTGACGCCGCATTTGCGCGACGACGGCGGCATCACCCTCTCCTCGGAGGACGGCGAGGCGATCTACGAGATCCCCGCGCCCTACCTCATCGACGCGCAGGGCGCGTGCTCCTATGCCGCCGCCTACACGCTTTCGCAGGTCGCGGGCGGCTGGCTGCTCACCGTCACGGCCGACCCCGCGTGGGTCAACGCCGCCGCATTCCCCGTCACGCTCGATCCGACCGTGACGGAGGTGCTCTCCGGAACGACCAACATCAGCGCCACCTTCGTCCGCGCAGGCTCTCCCGCGCAGACGGCGGGGGAGGAGGCGGGGCTTTACGTCGGCAACGACGGCACGGCCACCGGCCTGACGCGCTCCTACGTGCGCCTGAACTGGCTGCCCGCGCTGCCCGCAGGCTGCGAGCTGACCTATGCGCAGTTCAGCCTCTATCAGTACACGCGAACCGGTGCGGACTTCGACATCGACCTTTACGGGATCGACAGCATAGCGAACATGGACGGCTTCTCGACCACCGACGAGTGGAAGACATGGGCGCAGACGCTGACATGGAACAAGGCGGCCTCCGACATCACGGCCACCGTCGCCGTGGATCGCACGCATATCACCTCCGGCGGCAACGGCTACTATACCGCGTGGGACGTTTCGCCGCTGGCTTACCGCTGGTATGCCTCCTCTTATTATAACCTCGGCTTCCTTCTGCGCTCGGCGGACGAGAGCGCCAACCACCGCGCGGTCTTCTACGGCCCGCGCAAGAGCAGCGACCAGCCGCGCTTCACCGTGGTCTACCGCAACGTAACGGGCATCGAGCCGCAGTATACCTACCAGACCCAGAGCATCGGCCGCGCGGGCGTCGGCTACCTGTGCGACTATTCGCTGCAAAACACGCTGCTCGTGCCCATCGCCTCCTCCGACAGCGCGACGATGCCCTTTGCCCTTTCGCTGGTCTATAACAGCGCCTACGGCCACGGCGCGCACACCGCCGGAACCGCTTCGCTTCACGTCCCCGACTACAGCACGATGGTGCTCGGCGCGGGCTGGAAGCTCTCGGCGCAGCAGAGCCTCCTGACCGTCGGCAATCAGCTTGTCTACCACGATGCCGACGGCACCGAGCACTACCTGCGCTACAGCGGCGGCGTCTACCGCGACGAGGACGGCCTCGGCCTCACCGTCAGCGGCTCGACCATGACCGACGACTACGGCAACCGCAAGATCTTCTCCGGCGGCTACCTTGTCCGCGAGCTGGACGCCTACGGAAACGCCCTGTACTACTGCTATAACGGCACGACGTGGAACGCGGGCGGCGGCATCACCTCCGGCGGCAACCGCCTCACCTC
>USIH01000136.1 GCA_900554705.1 uncultured Eubacteriales bacterium | reverse complement strand
CTCTTGCAGCGTGTTGCCCGCCGTGCCGACCTCCAAGAGGATGGAATTGGCCGTCAGATGCTGATTGTACCGCTGGGAGCGCAGCGACATATCGCGGAAGATGCCGGGCGCGTTCTTTTCGCACAGCGCCTGTATCTGCACGGCGCAGGCAAGGTTGTCTCGCCAATTCGGGTGCTCCATCCCCGCCGCGTCCGTCCCCATGACGAGCAGCAGCTTTGCGGCGCTGACGCCGTCGATCGAGCCGGTGAGCGCGATCTCCGCACCGCTGTCGTCCTCCACGGCGTCCCGATGGACGTCGATGACCATTTCGATGCTGGGGTAGCGCTGCAAATACTGCGCGATCCCCTCGGCCATATGTTCATAAGCGCCGGTGTAGCCGTCCAAGTCGTTCAGATCCGTATCGTGCACCGTTTCGATGCCGAGCGCGTTCAGGCGGTCGCACAGCTCCTGACCGACACGCACGACATTCTGCTGCGGATCGGTACTGTGGTAGTCGTACGTCCCAAGATAGGCCTCCGTCGCGTGCGTGTGGACGATCAGCACCTTCGGCCCCTGCGACTGCCGGTAGCGCAGCGGCTGCTCAAGCAGCGCTGCGACGTCGATGGGCACCTCCGCCCGATTGACGATCTGCACGAGCGGCGCGTCCTGCGCGCTGACAAGGGCGCTTTTATGCGTCGGCGGCGTGTAGTACATGACCGGATAGGTCGCCTCCTCCGTCTCCGTGGCGGCGCTGCTCTCCGTGACCGCCGCCCGCGTCGTCTGCGGCAGCAGCACGGTCAGGCGCACCGCAACGGCAATGATCAAAACGGCAATGCCTGTCCCGTACAGGCTCAGTTTCTCCCGCATCGCGCTCATCCTCCCTTACGTTACTTATATGCGCGGGAGGAGCCGCCTATGACAAAGCATATCGACGAAAAAATGTGGTAAAGAAAGCAGGAATTTGTCTGTATTCCCGAAGGAAAGCGGTGGACGAAATCAGGAAATTCTGTTATAATAGAAGTAAGCGAAATTGACCTAACGCTCCTCGATCTCATAGCGAAAGACGTAGCTTTCGTATGAGACGGTGCAGCATACACCAGCGCGGTACGCTTGTTCGCTGCACACGGGAGCCAGTATCAGAGCCTCGGCTCGGAAAGACAGAGAGGTATTCCACAATGATCGCTCACGGAAAAGAAATCAAGGTCTTTGCGGCAAACGCCAGCATCCCCTTCGCCAAGGGAATTTGTGCGGAGTTGGGGCTGGATCTCGGCGACAGCACGGTAACTGCCTTTGCAGACGGCGAAGTGTCCGTCTCCATCAACGAGACCGTTCGCGGCTGCGACGTTTTCGTCATCCAGTCTACCTGCAAGCCCGTCAACAACAATCTGATGGAGCTGCTGATCATGATCGACGCGTTCCGCCGCGCCTCTGCCGGCCGCATCACCGCCGTGATCCCCTACTTCGGCTACGCGCGTCAGGATCGCAAAGCCAAAGGGCGCGACCCCATCTCGGCCAAGCTCGTCGCCAACCTCATCACCAAGGCGGGCGCCGACCGCGTTCTGACGATGGACCTCCATGCGGCGCAGATCCAAGGCTTCTTCGACATCCCCGTCGATCACCTTGTGGGCAATCCCCTGTTTGCGCACTACTACCTTTCCAAATTTGACGAGACCGCCTATGACCACAACGAATTCGTCATCGTCTCGCCCGACGTCGGCTCCGTGGCGCGCTCCCGCGCCTTTGCCGCGAAGGTGCACATGGGGCTTGCCATTGTGGACAAGCGCCGTCAGCGCGCCAACCTCTGCGAGGTGATGAACGTCATCGGCGACGTGGCAGGCAAGACCTGCATCCTCTTTGACGATATTGTCGACACGGCCGGTTCTCTGTGCAACGCAGCCGAGGCTCTGCGCGACATCGGCGGTTCGAAGGCGATCTATGCCTGCGCAAGCCACGGCGTTCTCTCCGGCAACGCGACCCAGCGCGTGGAGGATAGCTGCATCGAAGAGCTGATGCTTCTGAACACCATCCCCATGCCCGCGGATTACACCGGCAAAAAGATCCGGCAGCTCGACGCCTCGCCCACCTTTGCCAAGGCAATCACGCGCATCTATAACGAGACGTCCATCTCCAGCCTGTTCTGATGCTGTTTCAAAAACCGGCCTGTGATTGGCTCGTCGTGGGGCTGGGCAACCCCGGGGAGAATTATGCGCGCACGCGGCACAACGTCGGCTTCCGCACACTCGACGCGATCGCCGCGTCGCTCGGCGCTTCGGTCACGCGGGCAAAATTTCGCGGGCTGACCGCGCAGGCGACTTACGCGGGGCAGAAGCTCCTGCTGCTCAAGCCGCAGACCTTTATGAACAATTCCGGCCTGTCCGTGATGGACGCGGCGCGCTTTTATCGGCTTCCACCCGAGCGCGTTCTTGTCCTGTTTGACGACATTTCGCTGGACGTCGGCAGGCTGCGCGTGCGCGCAGACGGATCTGCGGGCGGCCACAACGGCATTAAATCCATCATCGGTGCGCTGAACAGCCAGTCCTTCCCGCGCGTGAAGATCGGCGTGGGCGCAAAGCCGCATCCGGATTATGACCTTGCCGACTGGGTGCTGTCCAATTTCAGCGCGCAGGAGGAAAAGCACCTTGCGCCCGCCGTCGACGCAGCGGCAAAGGCGGCGCTTCTGGTGCTGACGCAGGGTGTGCCGGCCGCAGCCGCGGCTTACAACGGCTTCCGACCCGAATAGCATAAGAAAGCGGCTGATCCATGCCGGATCAGCCGCTTTCTTATTTAAGGCGCGCTTCCACGCGCGCGAGAATTTCCTCGCATTTGGCAAGCACTTCCGGCAGGGAGAAGCCCAACAGCGCGCCGTCCTGCACCACGGGGCGACCCTCGATGTAGACCGCGTCGATCTGTTCGGCGGCATCGCCCGCATAGAGCAGATTGGTCAGCAGCCGCGCGCGGTTGGTCGTGAAAAGTCCCTCCGCGCGCACCAGCGAAAAGTCCGCAAGGCATCCCGCCTCCAACCGGCCGAGATCCCGATAGCCCAGCGCACGCGCACCGTCCTGCGTCAGCATCCGATAGCACTGACCGGCGGGCAGCACCGTGGGATCCAGCGTGGTCGCCTTTTGCAAAAAGCTCCCGTGCCGCGCCTCGCGCAGCAGGTCGCGGTTGGCGCTGCTCGCCTCGCCGTCGCAGCCGAAGGCGACATGGCAGCCGCGCGCCAGCATCCGCGCGACCGGCGCGATCCCGTCCGACAGCTTCATGTTGGTGCTGGGACAATGCGCGACCCACGCGCCGCGCGCGGCAAGCAGGTCGATCTCCGCCTCGGAGATCCAGATCACGTGGGCAAGCACGGTATCCTCGTCCAAAACACCCAGCCGATCCAGCTCCTCCGCCTCTCCGCGCCCCGTCCACGCGCGCACCGCCTGCGTCTCGGCCTTGCCCTCGGCAAGGTGCGTGTGGAAGATCAGCCCGCGCTCGCGCGCAAAGTCCTTCATCGCGCGCATTAGCTCCGGCGTGCAGGCAGGGCGTCCCTGCGGCGCGACCGACGTGCGCAGGCGTCCCTTGCCGTGATAGCGCTCGTAGATCGTTGCGGCGCGGCGCAGGTTCTCCGCAAGCGGGATCACCTTGACCTGCGCGTTTTCGGCAATATCCGTCGAGCCGATGCCGAAGGTGGCGCGAATGCCGCAGTCCGTATATGCCTGCGCAACCGCGTCGATGTGCGGCCAATAGGTCATCTCATTGATCGCCGTCACGCCGCAGCGCAGCGCCTGCAGGCAGCCGAGCAGCACGCCCCAGTACCACTCCTCCTCGTTGAGCGACCACTGCACGCGCAGCATTCGGGTCAACCACTGCGTGATGTTCAGGTCGTCGAGCGGTCCTTTGGTCAGGCTCTGCACCATGTGGGTGTGGGTGTCAACCATGGCGGGCAGCAGGAGCCTGCCGCCGCCTTCTACGACACGCGCCGCGTGATCCGCGATCTGCGGCGCAAAGCGCACGAAGCGCCCGTCCTCGATGAGGACGTCCGTCTTGCGCGTTTCAAGCGTATCAAAATCGGGGAGCAGAACGTCCCGCAGCAGCAGGCGCTCCAATCGGTTATCTTCCATTTCTGTTCCTCTTTTCTCATGAAAAAGCGGCCGCAGGGCGCGCCCAATTTACAAAAGCCGAATTTGTCTTGCGGACAAATTCGGCTTTTCCATGGAGCAGGGTACGGGAGTCGAACCCGCCTGGCCAGCTTGGGAAGCTGGAGTAATACCGATATACGAACCCTGCGTTGCTTTTATTCTACTACACGAGCGCACAAACGTCAAGATGATTTCTTTCAACCGTCCGGAAATTACAAAAAAAGTGTTGACAACTTCCGAAAGCTGGTGTATAATCCATTCAACATACCAATATACCAGATTGGTAGGAATTAAACGGACAGCTTGCCCGCCCGCCTCATATGGAAGGAGAAAACGTCATGTCGAATATTTACACCTCTGCCGATCAACTCATCGGAAAAACGCCGCTGCTGGAGCTGACGCGGATCGAAAAGACCTATCATTTGCAGGCAAAGCTGCTTGCAAAGCTCGAATACTTCAACCCCGCCGGAAGCGTGAAGGATCGCGTCGCCAAGGCGATGATCGACGACGCCGAGGCGCGCGGCCTGCTCAAGCCCGACTCTGTGATCATCGAGCCGACCTCCGGCAACACCGGCATCGGCCTTGCCTCCGTTGCGGCGGCGCGCGGCTACCGCATTATTATCGTCATGCCGGAGACGATGAGCATCGAGCGCCGCCAGTTGATGCGCGCCTACGGCGCGGAGCTGGTGCTGACCGAAGGCGCGAAGGGCATGAAGGGCGCCATCGCCAAGGCGGAAGCGCTCGCGGCAGAGCTGCCGAACAGCTTCATCCCCGGGCAGTTCGTCAATCCCGCAAACCCGCAGGCGCACCGCCGGACCACCGGCCCCGAAATTTTTGAGGACACGGACGGAAAGGTGGACTACTTCGTCGCGGGCGTTGGCACCGGCGGAACGATCACGGGTGTCGGCAGCTACCTGAAGTCCAAAAATCCCGCCGTCCGCGTTGTCGCGGTCGAGCCGAAAAGCTCGGCGGTGCTCTCCACGGGCGTCGCGGGCGCGCACAAGATCCAGGGCATCGGCGCGGGCTTCGTGCCCGACACGCTGGACCAGTCGGTTTACGATGAGGTGATGCCCATTACCGACGAGGAGGCGTTCCAGGCCGGTCGCGAGCTGGCAGGCAAGGACGGCCTGCTGGTGGGAATCTCCTCCGGCGCCGCGGTTGCCGCCGCAACGAAGCTGGCGCAGCGCCCTGAGAACAAGGGCAAGCTGATCGTGGCGGTGCTCCCCGACACCGGCGAGCGTTACCTGTCCACGGCCATGTTCAACTTCTAAGGAACGCAAACCGCCTGCTTTGCGGCGAAAAGCCTTAGGTCGGCGAATATGAGAACTCGGCGAAAGCGCCCCGCTCCAACTGGAACGGGGCGCTTTGCGCGTGAAGCGAGATTGCTTGCGAAGCGGGCTCGTGCGTGCGATGCGGACTGCTGAGATTGATGAGGGGTTCTGTGCGAAGGGCGGCCTTT
>USIH01000135.1 GCA_900554705.1 uncultured Eubacteriales bacterium | reverse complement strand
TGTACCTGACCCGCGTGTCTGCGGTATCCGCGTTGGTGTTCTCGGCGGTATCCCTCGCGCTGTCCATCATCGCAATGCTAAAATAAGCAGCGCAAGGAATACGAGCGACAAGCTCTGTAACATCGTGACGGTTTGCAGCAGCCGAATCCGGCGGGACTGCTTCTTTGATTCTCTTTCGCCGGCTTCTGCGCGGCGTGACAAATTTTCCACGATCTGCCGCGTCGGCTCCCAGTAAACGCGCTGGTCTTGGGCTTTGTGGAAAAAGTATCGTTCGCACTGCTCAGAAAGCTTTGCGCCGTCGCTCTCATCCGCTGCCCGTAATGCATCCATGGACAAGGTGAAATCCATCCTTTCACCCCCTTCCTTAAAATAAAATATTGACAAGTACACATCCGTGTGCTATTCTGTTGTTGTGAGGAACAGAATAAGTGAGCTGCGTACCCGTTTGTTTACTTGCATTATAGCCAATTGTTTACTTTTCGTCAATAGAAAAGTTACCATTTGAGTACTTTCTCTGTTTTGCACAAATTCAGATGGAGCTTTTTGGTAATGTTTTACAATAAATTTCTTGAGCTTGTTAAGCGCGAAAAGCGAACAAAAAAATATGTGCTTGACGAGTTGGGGATACCAAAGGGAACCTGCGACCAATGGCGTCAACGTGGAAGCACCCCAAACGCGGAAACGGTGCAAAAAATCGCCGACTACTTCGGCGTATCGGTGGCGTATCTTCTCGGCAGGGAAGATAAAGAATCTGCTGCCGAAGAAGCCGGAGCGATTCCCAACTTTGAAAAGCTGACCGATGCGAACAAAGAGAAGGTGCGGGAGTATGTTGAATTGCTCTTGACCGCACAAAAATAAGTACCACCAAAAGAGGGACATTGATACGTGTTCGCGTATCATCTGTATCCATGATAATACGTGTTTGCGTATTTGTCAACGATTGATTGATACGTTTTTGCGTTTCTCTGTTTTGTACAAATCCAAAGGACTGTTTATGGGCAACTTATACAATCGAATTGAGGAGCTTTGCGCAAATCAAGGTATTTCTGCATATCGGCTTTGTAAAGACATCGGGATTCGCGGCAGTGTGCTGTCCGATCTCCGGACGGGCCGCAAGCAGGGGCTTTCCTCAAAAACCCTTACTTTGATTGCGGAGTATTTCGGCGTTTCCGTAGATTATTTACTCGGAAAAGAAGTGCCGATTGAGGACTGCAATGCAGGAAAGTGCAACTTGTACGAACAAATCCAGCAGGCCTGCAAGAAGGCCGGTTTGACGGTCAGCGCTATGTGCCTCGCCCTTGGGATGAGCAAAAGCACGATGTCTGATTTGAAGTCAGGCCGAAAGAAAACGCTATCCTCCGACACAATTGCAAAGATCGCCGAATTTCTGAACGTCACGACTGACGAATTGATCCTCGGCAAGGAAGATAAAGAAGAAGCGGCCACCCCGAAGGATGACCGCAGTGCGAAAGAAGCGCAGGCTATGGATCTGTTTTCCCGGCTTTCGCCGGAGGAGCAGGAGATTGTGCTGGCGCAGCTGCGAGGGCTGACAGACGGTCGATGAGCGCGGACAGTTCGCAGGGCGTCAATAAGGTGATGCGCTGGGCGAATTCTTCGGTGCTTGTCATCTGATTCTCCTCTTTTCCTTTTCTCGCCGGTGGGCGGCACTCTGATTATATCAGTGCAGGATGCGCGGCGGCTGCTTTTCCGCTCCGGCCTCGGCAGCAATGTCCACCTGCACCGGCTCGCCCTGAACGTAGCGGACGGAGAAGCTGCGCACCCCGGAAAGCAGAACGCCGTCCACGTAGATTTTCACCTTGCCGTTCTCGGCAAAGATTTGAATGTTCTGCATGGTGTTACCTCCTTGTACCATCGTAGCGCGGTCACAGATTTAACGTAACACCGTGGGCGGGAAACGTCAATGCTTATTGATTGCGTTTCCCGCCATCTCTTTCTCATCGTTGAAAATTGCTTGCGCTTTTTGCGCAATGAAAAATCAAACGGAAAAAGAGGGGCTGCAAATTGAAAACGGAAAGCATCATTGACGGAATCATCCAGAAAAGAAACGAGACCGGCATGACGAACCGGCAGATCGTGGAGGTCTCCGGACTTTCCCGCGGAACGGTCGAGCGCTTCTTCCGGCAAGACCCGACCCAGACGGTGACCATGCTGACGGTCAATGCAATCGCCGAGGCCGTCGGCTACACCATCGAGGGCGACGCACCGGATGACGCGCCGCCGGATCAGCTTGCCGACTTCTATAAGGAGCGGCTGCGCGTCATGGCGGTCCACTATGAGCGGCGGCTCAAGGAGAAAACCCAATGGCTGCGCATCATGGCGGTTGCCTGCGGCGTGCTGATGCTGTTCATTCTCGGCATTCTGCTTTACGACGCGCTGTCCCCAAGCGCCGGCTGGTTCCGCCAGCAGATGGAAGGCCCAGTCTCCGCCGCCGCGCATATCTCCAGATAATCGAGGTGCCCACATGCACATCCCGGAACCGAAACAAAACAAAGACGGCACGTGGCGCATTCAGCTCCGCATCCAAGGTCAGTCCCTCGTCGTGACAGCCGATACCGCAAAGGAATGCAAGCGCCGCGCGGCAATCGCCAAAGGCGAAGCCCAGACCGCCGCCCAGCCCATCAAAAAATCCGACCTGACCCTGACGCAGGCAATCGACGCATATATAGAAAAGCTGTCACCGGAAACCTCTCCGGCGACAGTGCGTTCGTACCGCTCTATTCAGAAAAATCGATTCCCCGCCGTGATGGGGAAGAGGGTGTGCGACCTTGCGGCCTACGATTGGGAGCAGGAGATCAATAACGCGCTGCGGCAGTATTCCAAGAAAACCGTCAAGAACGCTTGGGGGCTGATCAAAACAGTCCTCGACAAAAACGGTGTGCATATTGACGAAAAGCTCTCAACGGAGAAGCGGACAAAGAAGAAAAAGAAGTATACTTGGCTCGAACCGGACGAGATCACCAAATTCGTCGCCGCAGCGAAGGACGACCCTCTCTGCGTCCCGATGCTGCTTGCCTTGATGTCGATGCGCATCGCGGAAATCGATGCGCTCCGCTGGGAAAACATCCAGCCGGACGCGGATTTCATCCAAACGACCGGAACCCGTGTCATGGATGAAAATAATCAATGGGTGGAACAGGAGGAGCATAAAACAGAGGATTCCGACCGGCAAGTCCCTTTGATGATCCCGGAGCTTCGCGCGGCAATCCGGCGCGATTGGCGACCGGAGGGGAAGCTGCTGGAGGTCCATCAAATGACGCTGCGCCGCGCGGTGGAGCGCATCTGTGCAAAAGCGGGGGTCAAGCGCGTCACTGTCCACCAGCTCCGCCATAGCTTCGCCTCTCTCTCTGCCCACCTAGGCGTTCCGAAAGAAATATCGCGCGAGATCGGCGGCTGGGCAAACGATAGGGTCATGGACGAAATTTATACCCATGTCGCCCGCGCTGACATAGAACGTTATAAGACAAAGATGTGGGAATTCTATAACAGCAATGACAAGTGACTGCTCTCGTAAGCATTCCTGTAAGCAAAATCTTTCCCAGAACCGCTATTTTTTGCTTATAAGCGAAAAGAAATGTTCAATTTTGTAACACACAAAACCACCGAAAAACCCTTGAAAACAAAGGAAAAGCCTTGAAACTCTGATGTTTCAAGGCTTTCCATTTTGGCGGAGTGAGAGAGATTCGAACAATCTATCATTCACCAGAAAACCCTTTATTTCCAATGCTTTCACAAATCCGTAAGCATTTTCGTAAGCATTTTCTGGCCTTTCACGATTTCCGGTACATCGATTGATATCTCTTTACACGTTCGGATTTCTCGATCTGTTGATCATGTGAGTACTCATACACCGCCATGATTGCCACCGGCACCTCAAGGCCCTTCTGCCGGTATGCTTCCATGTGCCCCAGCACGCAATCATGCAGCGCCGTCGCGTGGGTCGTCTCCTCGCCGGAAAGCCGTGCAAACAAGCTTGCTGCCTCCGGGTCGGTCGCCCGGTACTCCAGCGCCAGCTTCGCGTAATCGCAAGCGTCCTGCAGCTCGTCGTCGATGCGCTCCATAAGCAATGTCATTACGTTCATTGTCAACCCTCCCGAATGTAGGCGTACAGGCTGTCCAGCTCGCGCCGCCCGACCTTGATGGTGATCCCGACCAGTGGGATCTTGATCGGCAGCGTTTCCGTCCCAAGGTAGGGAACCGCCGCCTGATACAGCGCGTCCACGTCAACCTCGCCGCTGTCCTTGTCGTATACGCCGAGCGCCGAAATCATCGGATGCTCCGCATACTTTTCTATCATCTGCGGCAGCTTTGCCGCCAGAAGCCCGCCGCCGCCACCGACGAGCAACGCCGCCGCGCCGAGCGCCGCTTCAAGGACGCCCAGGAGGCCGTGGCATGGGCCATCAAGGCCGCGAGGCTCAAGCCCATGCGACCGCCCGTGACGGTGAGCTTCACGTGGGTGGAGCCCGACATGAGGCGGGACAAGGACAACATCTCCAGCGCGAAGAAGTACGTGCTCGACGCGCTGGTGGAGTGCGGGGTCATCCCCGACGACAACTGGAAGTGCATCGCGGGGAACCTGCCCGACCAATACAAGGTGAACAAGGCGAACCCCCGCGTGATAGTCGAGCTGGAGGAGGTCGGCGAGGAGTGAGAGTGGAGAAGGGAAAGGACAGGGCGGTCGAGGTGATGAGCGCCCTGCTGGACGAGCTGGGCTACATCGTGAGCCCGGACAAGGAGGGCGCGGTCGTGAGCGCCTACGCGACGGATCACGGCATGAGCGTGTCCGTTATATGGGACAGCAAGGAGGATGAGCTGTGACGCAGGAAATCGAGAGGGCGGGTTTCTCGCCCGCGTTCACCCCGGCGGTGATCGAGTGCGACTTCGACGGGATGCGGGCGAGGCTCGCCGAGATGATAGAGCCTTACTCGGGGCTCGACGAGCGGGCGCTCGCCGCCCTAGACGTAAAGGAGGCGAAGCGGTGCCGCGCAGACCTCAACCGCATCATCAAGAGCGTCGAGGACGGGCGCAAGGCCGTCAAGCGGGCGTACAACGACCCTCTCAAGGCCTTCGAGGAGGAGGTGCGCGAGGTGCTCGCGCCAGCCATCGAGGCGAGGGACGCCATAGACGCCCACGTGAAGGGCATCGAGGACGCCGAGCGCGCCAAGCTTCGCGAGGGCCTGGCGAACTCCTACTACGACTACGCGCCCGCGCTCGTCGAGGCGGTGCCATTCGAGCGAATCGTGGAGCCGCAGTGGCTCAACAAGTCGTTCGGGGCGGTGAAGGCCTGCGAGGCGATGTACGCGAAGGTCGACGCGATCGCGGGTGACTGGGACGCGCTGAAGAAGCTCGACCTTCCGTGCTACGCGGAGGCGGAGCGCGAGTTCTTCCGCACGCTGTCCCTGCAGTCGGCCATCGACCGGGCGAACGCCTGCGAGGCCGAGCGCGAGTCGATAGAGGCTGTCAGGCGGCAGGTCGACGCGAACAGGGAGGCGCAGGGCACCGCGAAGGACGAGGCCCGCGCGCCGTACCGAATCGACATCGACCTGACCGAGGGCGAGCGCGCTAGGCTGCTCGCCTTCATCAAGGACAACGAGATAGGCGCGAACAGGCGCATAGGGAGGAGGGCTTGACGATGGGCCAGATTAAGACGCTTGCAAAATACAAGGACGACAACGGGCGAGAGATCGT
>USIH01000134.1 GCA_900554705.1 uncultured Eubacteriales bacterium | reverse complement strand
CTCAGTCTCGCTATCGCTCGACAGCTCCCCTTACACAGGGGAGCCTTGGGTGCGGCGCTCGCAGCCGTCCCCCCTTACACAGGGGAGCCTTGGGTGCGGCAAAAACTTTGAAATATCCCGCATCAGCGGGAGCTGGGGACGGCGCGCAATGCCTCGCTCCGCGCGCACCGCGTTTCATACTAGAATCTGTTAAAAAGCTTGAAAAGCTTTTTATAGCGCCAAAGGCGCGTCAGATTCTGCATGAGACGGCGCATCGTGCGTTCGCACGATGCGAGTGTGCGTAGCGCACGGGATTCTTGATGTTTTCATCAAGAATCAGTATCAAATCACAACGAAAGGAAGGGATCCCAAATGCCCAAAAAGAAACCCAACGACGGGTACGTCGCGCTCTTCGTCCCGCGCGGACAGTCCGGCGACGACCCCCACGTCTTTCTCTCCGTTGACGGCGTGAACTACCTGCTGCCCAAGGGCTGCACGTCGCGCGTGCCGTCGCACATCGCCGCCGAATACCGCCGCTGCCTGCGCGCGCAGGAGGCGCTCGAGCGCACGGTGGAGGAGCTGCTGGAGGCCTCGCGCCTTTGACGCTGCGCGAGGCGATCGACCGCACCGACCGGCTGACGCAGAACGATTTTTCCGAGGAGGTCAAGCGCCGCTGGCTCGAGCAGCTCGACGGCCGGATCGCGCGCGAGCTGCCCCATCGGCCGCCGACCGACCTGCCCGCCTATGACGACGCGACGCGCCTGCTCGTGCCGGAGCCTTACGCGGAGCCGGTCTACCACAGCTTCCTCACCGCGCAGTTCGAGCGCGAAAACGGGGAGACCGCGCGCTATAACCAGTCCGCCGCCCTCTTCGAGAGCGCCTATCTGGAGTTTGCGTCGTGGTACAATCGCACGCACCCGCCGCTTTGCGCGGCGCAGTGCTTTCGGGTGTAGGCCATGCGTCAGCCGAAACTGAACCTCACCGCGCAGACGCGGCAGACCGTGCAGCGCTTCGGCGGCATCGAGCGCCCGCCGCAGCTCGGCCGGTTCGAGGATCTGGAGAACCTGACCTCCGACGAGACGCCCGCCGCCGCCACCCGCGCGCCCCGACAGCGCATCGACCTGCCGGAGGACACCGTCGGCTGCGCCGTGGCGGCCAAGGAGAAGCTGGCCTACGTGCTCGGCAGCGTCTTCATCGCGCAGGGCGCGTCGGTCTGGTACGACGGCCAAAAGGTCGCGGGGCTGCGCCTCACGCGCGGCGACAAGCAGCTGGTCGGCATGGGCGCGTACCTGTGCATCTTCCCCGACAAGAAGTACTTTAACACCGTCAAGCCCACCGACTGCGGCAGCATGGAGGCCGTGCTTTTGGGCGAGAGCGTGACCTTCTGCCCCTGCGACGCCGAGGGCACGCCCCGCACCTACCTGCCCGCGAACAACACTCCCACGGAGGGGAGCCTGCGCATCGCGGACGGGGCGCTGCAGCGCTACGACGGCACGACATGGGTCGCCACGCCCGCCTACGTCCGCCTCACCTGCGACGCGCGCGGCGCGGGCTTCCGCGCGGGCGACACCGTCGCCGTCTCCGACGTGCAGAACGACCTCCTTGCGGGCGACCACCTTGTCGTCAAGGCCACGAGCCAGCACCTGATCCTCGAAGGGCTGTTCGAGGAGGAGCGCTTCGTCTCCAACGTCACCGTCACCCGCGCCGTGCCGGACATGGACTTCGTCGTCCAGTGCCGCAACCGCCTCTGGGGCTGCCGCTACGACGCCCTGCAGGGGAAAAACGAGATCTACTGCTGCGCGCTCGGCGACTTTTTCAACTGGTCGCGCTTTGCCGGCACGGCCTCGGACGCGTGGCGCGCCTCCTGCGGCTCGGACGGACCGTTCACCGGCGCGGCGGTCTACGGCGGCTGCCCCCTGTTTTTCAAGGAGCAGTGCGTCCACCGCGTGCACATCTCCGCCTCCGGCGCGCACCAGCTCACCGAGACGCCCTGTCAGGGCGTGCAGCGCGGCAGCGGCGCGTCGCTTGCGCAGGTCGGCGGCCTGCTGTATTACCATTCCTGCCAAGGCGTCATGGCCTACGACGGCGCGACGGCGCGCTGCGTCAGTCAGGCGCTGGGGCAGTGCCGCTTTCGCAGCGCGATCGCGGGGGGCTTCGACGGAAAATACTACCTTGCCGTGACCGATTCCCCCGCCGCGCGCCACCCGTTCTCCGGCGGCACGCAGCGCTGGACGCTGCTGGTCTACGACACCGAGCGCGACCTGTGGCACCGCGAGAGCTGCACGCGGCCGAAGGGCTTCGCCGCCCTGCGCGACGCGCTGTACCTGCTGTGCGACGAGGCGCTCTACCTTCTGTGCGGCGCGCAGGCGGCAAACGAGGGCGCCTTCGCGTGGTACTGCGAGAGCGGGCCGATCGCGTGGCAGCAGCCGGAGCGCAAGTACGTCAGCCGCCTGACGCTGCGGCTGGAGCTGTCGGACTGGGCGGATCTCTATGTCCGCTATGATGACAAACCGTTCACACACATTGCGCACCTGCGCGCGGGCAGCCGTCTGGTGCCGCTGCATCCGCGCCGCTGCGACAGCTTTGCGCTGCGTCTGGAGGGCGTGGGACGGATGCGCCTGTCGTCCGCCTCGTGGGTGCTTGAAAGGGGGAGCGACCGATGAACCTGCCCATGCCGCCCTATCCGCAGGGCGATGCGAAGGAGGCGCTGCGGCGGCTGTATGCCTACCTTTGCCAGCTGGTGGAAACACTGAATCTCATGTAGATGGAGGGAGCCTATGCAAAAGAAGAAGACCGCACAGGAGGAGCTGGACGCGCTCTATGAGACGCTGGAAAACCGTCCCGCCTTCTCCTACGACCCGAACACCGACCCGCTCTTTCAGAGCTACCGCGCGCGCTACGTGCGCGACGGCCGCCGCGCCATGGACGACACCGTCGCCCGCAGCGCCGACCTGACCGGCGGCTATGCCTCGAGCTACGCCGCCTCCGCGGGGCAGCAGCGCTATAACGACTATCTCCAGTCGCTCTATGCCGTCCTGCCCTCGCTGTATGACCGTGCGGCCGACCGCTACGACGCCGAGACCGACGCCCTTCTGGAGCGCGCCTCGCTGCTGGGCAAGCGCCGCGATCAGGAGCAGACCGAGCAGCGCCAGCGCTATGAGACGCTGGTAAAGCTCCTGCAAACCTCCGCCTATGAGCCGACCGAGGAGGAGCTGCGGCAGGCGGGCATGACCGAGGCGCAGGCGCGCGCCTACCTCACCGCCGCCCGGAAGACCGACACCGGACGCGCCTCCGGCCGCAGCACCGGCAGCGCCTCCGGCAGACAGGCGCAGCAGACGCCCGCGCTCATCGAATCCATCCGCCGCACCGCCCTGCTCTCCGGCAAGGAGGCCGCCCTGCGCAAGCTCGAACGGGCAAAAAATTACCTCCTGCCGGAGGTGTACGAGAAGCTGCGCCGCCAGTATACGCCCGTGAGCGCGAGCGGCGGCGGGGTCGGCGGCGGCAGAGCGCTTGCCTATCTGCGATGATGCAGGAGCTGACCGTCGACGTGGGGGTCTATACCCCCATCTCCGTTGATCTGAGCGGCTTTGACGCAAACGGCGTGGAGCGCGTGCTGCTGACGATGAAAAACGACCTTGCGCCGCAGACGCCCGTGGCGGTGCAGCGCGCCCTGACCGGCTCGGACGTCGTGCTCATCACGCCCGAGGAGAGCCTGCGCCTGAAGGACGGCGCGCGCTTCGACCTCACCGCCCAGCGCACCGACGGCAGGCTCTACCGCCTCGGCGCGACCGGCGCGGTGCGCCTGCGAAGGGGGGTGGGACAGCAATGGCAGACACCGTGACCGTCACCGCCGACGGCGAGACCACCTCCGTCAGCGTCACGAGCGACAGCGGCCTGTCCGCCGCGCTGCTCGGCAGCCTTTCGGCGCTGAAGACGACGCACCGCGCGACCCTTGTCGCCGCGATCAACGAGCTGAAGGACGGGCTGGACGCCCTGAGCGCCCGTCTCGATGCCCTGAGCGCGCAGCAGGAGACGCCGTGAGCGAGGGTGTGCTGACCGCCGCCGTGGCGGCGCTGGGGGCGGTCGGCGGCGCGGCCGTCACGGCGCTCGGGACATACCTCAGCCAGCGCGAGCGTCGGCGCGCACAGCGTGCGCAGCACGAGGACACCGTGCGGCAGGCGCTGCGCTACCTCATGCTCTTTGCCATCGAGGAGCGCGGCGCCGGACTGCTGCGGCAGGGCTGGGCGACGCTGGAGCAGCGCCGCAGCCTGCACCGGTGGCACGCGCTGTACCACGACGGGCTGGGCGGCAACGGCGACGCGGACGGCCTGCTGCGCGCCGTTGACAAGCTGCCGCTGGAAATCTTTGAATAAGGAGAGAGAACATGAAACGAAGCTTTTGGAGGGCTGCGGCAGTCCGCGCCCTGAAGACCGTCGCGCAGACGGCGCTTGCCACCGTCGGCACGGCGGCGGCACTGGGGGAGGTGAACTGGATGCAGGTGCTCTCGGCCTCCGCGCTTGCGGGCGTGCTGAGCCTGCTGACGAGCCTTGCGGGGCTGCCGGAGGTCGCGTAAAATGGAGCTGAGACGACAGCTGCTCACGGAGAACCGCTGCTACATCCGCGGCGACCGCCTGTCGCCCAAGGGCGTCATGGTGCACTCGACGGGGGCGAACAACCCGAACCTGCGGCGCTATGTCCAGCCCGACGACGGCGCGCTCGGCACGAACCGCTACGGCAACGACTGGAACCAGCCGGAGCCTTCCGTCTGCGTCCATGCCTTCATCGGCAGGCTGCAGGACGGCACGGTCGCGGTCTATCAGACGCTGCCGTGGCAGATGCGCGGGTGGCACGCCGGACGCGGCGCGCGCGGCAGCGCCAACGATACGCACATCGGCTTTGAGCTCTGTGAGGACGACCTGAGCGACCCCGCCTATTTCGCGGCGGTCTATCGGGCGGCGGTCGAGCTGACGGCCTTCCTGTGCCGCCGCTACGGCCTTGACCCGAGCGCGTCCGGCGTCGTCATCGACCATGCCGAGGGCTGCGCGCTGGGCATTGCCAGCAACCACGGCGACATCGGCCATTGGCTGCGCCGCTACGGAAAAACGATGGATGATTTTCGAAACGCGGTCAGAGAGGAGGCGTTTGAAATGCGATACCGTACCTTAAAGGATCTGCGCGCGCAGGGCGCGTACTACCTGCCCACGGTCGAGCGCCTGCTGCGGCAGGGGATCCTGCGCGGCAAGGGCGGCACGGGCGAGGATACCGTGCTCGATCTGGGCGAGGACAGCCTCCGCCTGCTCGTCCTGCTCGACCGCGCCGGCCTGCTGCCGAAGGAGGACTGACCCCATTGCGCGGCGGCGCACGCCGCGGCGCTATCGCCGCCGCGAATGAAAAATGAAGCAGCGCGCGTCCCGCGCGCCATGAAGTGCGCCGCCTTGCGGCGCATGAAGCGCCTGCGGGCGGGAGAAGTCTTATACGCGGCGTGCAGCTCAAAGCCTCCCCTGTGTAAGGGGGGACGGCTGCGAGCGCTGCCAGTGGCAGATACAGCGAGCAGCAAGGAGTGGCAGCGGTCGAAATTTCGCGAGCGTTAGCGAGCAAGAAATTTCGGGCACCGCAACAGGAGGTGGCGCGGCGCAGCCGCGCCGGAGGGGTTGTCAAGCCTTCCGCATTCATCCGCGCCTTCTCCAATATGTAGCTGCCAGCAGTCAACCCCTCAGTCTCGCTATCGCTCGACAGCTCCCCTTACACAG
>USIH01000133.1 GCA_900554705.1 uncultured Eubacteriales bacterium | reverse complement strand
CGTAGGGCGTGTTGCGGTCTTCCGGCGTGCCGAGCCGTCCGCCCGCCTTGGCGCAGCCGGACAGCAGACCTGCCAGAAGAGAAACGATCAGAAGCAGGGAGATCCATTGCTTTTTCATGTGGGTTCCTTCCTTTCTCCGCCTGCGGCGTCCTCACCGCAGACGATCCCGTTTTTGACTTCTGCGGCGATCCGCGCCGCGATGGTAAGAAGCTGCGGGTGGTTCGTTTTGCCGCCCGCCGCGACGGAACAGGGGTGGGTAAAGCAGAGCGGCGCACCGTTGAGCGCAGTGACAAGGCAGCCTGCCTCCTGCGCGATCAGGCTGCCGGCCGCGTAGTCCCACGGCTGCAGGCAGCACTCAAAGAACAGGTCGGCGCGACCCGCCGCCAGATAGCAAAGATCCAGCGCCGCCGAACCGCCGCGTCGGAAGTCCAGCGCGATCGGTAAGAGCGACTGGACAAAGCGGAGCGTTGCTGGCACGGTTTGGCGGTAGTAAATGGCGCTGCCGAACAGAACAAGGCTGGAGGGGAGGGGAACGTCCGTCGCGTGCAGCCGGACGCCGTTGAGAAAAGCGCCCGCGCCGCGCCGCGCGGTAAACAGCTCCTTGGCATAAGGATTGTAGACCACGCCGAGAAGCGGCCCCTCGCGGTCGAGCAGCGCCACGGAGACGCAGCTGTGATGCAGGTCGCGCACGAAGTTCGTCGTGCCGTCGATCGGGTCGACGACGAACCAGCGCTCCTTTCCCGCGATGTTGTGCCGCTCCTCCTCTTCGCCGAAGAAACCGGCGTCCGGACAGAGCGTGAGCAGCTCCCGACGCAAAAATTCCTGCACCATCGGGTCGTATTTTGTAACAAGGTCGCGCGCGGAGGTTTTCTCCGTCACGCAGCCCGCAGGGTCGTCGGCGGTCAGAAACAGGATACCCGCCTGACGGACGACGGCGCTGATGCGCTTTAACAGATCGGTCATAGTACTTGCAGGATACATCCTTTCAGATAGTGTGAATTTTCCTGCGTCAGCGACGCGGGATGGTCGCGCGACTGGATGAGGCGCTCCAACAGGCGCACCGTCCTGCCGCTGTCGGCGGCGGCGTCGCGCAGCATTTTTTCAAAGAGCGGCTGGGTGGCAAAGCGGCTGCATGAGAAGGTCAGAAGGAAGCCGCCGGATGCGCACAGCTGCATACACCGCAGGTTCAGCTCCTTGTAGCCGCGCAGCGCGCCCTCCAGCGCGTCCTTGCTCTTGGCAAAGGCGGGCGGGTCGCAGATGACGGTGTCGAAGCGGCGGCCTTCGTCGCAATAGGTACGCACCAGATCAAACACGTTGGCACACACGGGGACGACGCGCTCCCCCACGCCGTTGCGCGCGGCATTTTCCCGCACGAGCTGCAAAGCGCTCTCGGAGACGTCGACCGCCTCCACGCGCGCCGCGCCGTAAAGCGCGGCATGGACGGAAAAGCCGCCGGTGTGGCAGCACAGATCCAGCACGGAGCGATCCTTGCAATAGGGGCGCAGACGACCGCGATTTTCCTGCTGGTCGAGGAAGTGCCCCGTTTTTTGCCCGTTTACAAGATCGACCGCCATGCGCGCGTCGTGCTCCCGAATGATCAGCTCCTCCGGAACGGTTCCATAGAGGCAGCCTTTGCGCTCCTCCATGCCCTCCTTGCGCCGCACGGCGAGATCGTCGCGCTCATAGATGCAGGCGGGGTGGAACAGGTCGATGAGCGTCCGGACGATCACGTCCCGATGCCGTTCCATGCCCAAAGAGACGATCTGCACGGAGAGACAGTCGCGGAATTTGTCCACCGTCAGCCCGGGCAGGAAGTCTGCCTCTCCAAACACCACGCGGCAGGCTTCGCCGAAGCCCAGTGCCTGCCTCGTCTCCCACGCCGCGCGGATGCGCCGTGCGAAAAAGGCGTCGTCCACCGCCTCTTCCTGACAAAGCGTCAAAATGCGCACCGCGATGCGTGAGGTCGGGTGAAAAAATCCCTTGGCGACAAAGCGATGGCGGCTGTCGAGCACCTCGACGACCTCGCCGGCCTTGCAGCGGTCGTCCGCCCATGCGATCTCGTTATCAAACACCCACGCGCCGCCGCCGAGAATATCCAGCTCCTCGCCGCGCCGCAGGCAGACCTGTCCCAACAAAATTGCGTCCTCCAACCGAAAGTATGATACTTTATTATACCATACGATCGCGTAATTGCACAGTAGATTTTTTGATCTCTGGTGAAAATGTAGAAAATCACGGTTTTGCGCCGAAGGGCGGCGACCGGTTTCCATAAAATGTCTGCGCAGAACTGTGCAAAAGCCTGTGTAATTGTTGATAGATCCTGTGATTTTCCTGTGCGTTGGGTTGTGCGGTAGTGGTATTATGTTTACCGAACCCCAAGACCTTGTGGTTTGCGCCGTGCGCTGTGCATAAACGGCCGGTTTGTGAAAATGCCGAAAAAAGGATGGGAGAAGGGAGAGAATTCTATGTTTCGTACTATCTTTTTGCACAAATTTTGTGCTATAATGTATGGCACTAACCTTTAGGAGTTTTTTCACCGATGCTCGAACTACTTTCCCCCGCCGGTTCCTTCGACGCGCTGCGCGCGGCGGTGTGCAACGGAGCCGACGCGGTCTACCTGGGTACCGAGGCGTTCAACGCGCGCCGAGGCGCACGTAATTTCACATTGGAAGAGCTGTCGGAGGCGGTGCGGTACTGCCACGTGCGCGGCGTCAAGGTGCACCTGACGCTCAACACGCTCGTGACCGATCGGGAGATGCCCGCGGCGGCGCGGGTCATTCTTGCCGCTGCCCGTGCGGGCGTCGACGCGCTCATCGTGCAGGATCTCGGCCTTGTCGCGCTCTGCCGCAGGCTGGCGCCCGAGATGGAGCTGCACGCCTCCACGCAGATGAGCATCCATTCGCTCGAGGGCGTCAAGCAGGCGGCGGAGATGGGGATCTCCCGTGTCGTGCTTGCCCGCGAGCTGCCGCGCGAGGACATCGCCTTTATCTGCCGCAACAGCCCCGTGCAGATCGAGGTGTTCGTGCACGGCGCGCTTTGTATGTGCTACTCCGGCCAGTGCTATCTCTCGGCCGCCATCGGGCGGCGCAGCGGCAACCGCGGGCAGTGCGCCCAGCCCTGCCGCCAGCCCTACGGCTACGACCGCTTTGAGGAGCGCTACCCGCTGAGCCTGCGCGATAACTGCCTGATCTCCTATCTGGACGAGCTTGCGCGCATGGGCGTGGCCAGCATCAAGATCGAAGGACGTATGAAGCGGCCGGAGTACGTCGCGGCGGTGACGGGCATTTACCGCGCTGCGCTGGACGGAAAGCCGGTGGGGGATGAGGAGCACAGAGTTTTGCGCACCGTTTTCTCCCGTCAGGGCTTCACGCAGGGCTATTATCTGAACAAAACCGGCGCGGAGATGTTCGGCGTGCGCAAGCAGGAGGCCGAGGATCGGGCGCTGATGCAGGCGGCGCGCGCCACCTATGAGGCAGCCGAGCCGCAGCGGATCGACGTGGACTTCACCTTGGCGGTGCTGCGCGACAGGAACGTGGCGCTTGCCGCGCAGGATGCGGACGGCAATGTGTGCAAGGCGGAGGGAGAGCCGCCGCAGCGGGCGATGCACCGCGCGGTGCCCCGCGAGGAGCTTGACGCGCGCCTGAAAAAGACGGGCGGCACGCCTTACCGCTGCCGCGAAACGCGCATTGCGCTCGACCCGAATCTGAGCGTCAGCGCGGCGCAGCTGAACGAATTGCGCCGTCATGTCTTGGCGCAGCTCACCGCGCTGCGCGGGCGCTGCCGCACGCAGACGCTCCATGCCTACCAGCCCGAGCGGATCATCGCGGGCAGCAAGGCCGCGCCGGTGATGACCGTGAGCGTTTCGCGCGCCGATCAGATCACGGCGCGTCTGCTGGAGGCCAAGCCTGCCGTGCTCTATGTTCCGCTCTCCGAGATCATGGCGCAGCCGGAGGAGTTCCGTCAGCTTGCAAAGCTGCGCACCGTGGCTGCCGTGCTCCCGCGCGTCGTGCGCGACGACGAGACACCGGAGCTTCTGCGGTCGCTCACGCGCCTGACGGAGCTTGGGATCGACCGCGTCCTGACGGGCAATCTCGGCCAGATCTCGCTTGCGCGTTCGCGCGGCCTGAAGATCGCGGGAGATTTCGGACTGAACCTGATGAACTCCGGTGCGATGGCAGCCGCTGCGCGGGCGGGACTTGTCAGCCTGACGGCGTCCTTTGAGATGACGCTGCCGCAGCTGCGCGACCTGTCTAAGCCGCTGCCGACGGAGCTGCTGGTCTACGGACGCCTGCCGCTGATGCTGACGGAGAACTGCCTCATTCGCGGCCGCACGGGCATCTGCTCCTGCCGCGACGGAAACGCGCGCCTGGTCGACCGCATCGGCGCGGAATTTCCCGTCATGCGCGACTGCGGCACCTGCCGCAGCGTGCTGCTCAACGGGAAGAAGCTCTGGCTGTTAGACAAGCAGGAAGAGCTGCGAAACATGGGACTTTGGGCGCTGCGCCTGTCCTTTACTACAGAAAATACCGCAGAGATCGACGGAGTGCTTGCCGCTTATCGCAGCGGCGCGGCCTTTGAGCCGGGAAGCTGCACCCGTGGACTGTATCTGCGTGGCGTTGAATAGGAGAAAGAGAAATGGCTATTATTCTTGCATCAAAATCCCCCCGCCGGAAGGAGCTGCTCGAACGCATCGGGCTGCCCTTTACCGTGCGCACGGCAAGTCACGACGAAACGATGGATCTGTTTGCAAATCCATCCGACGAGGTGGCGCGCGTCAGCCTGCTCAAGGCAAAGGCCGTGCAGCCGAAGTGCAAGCCGGACGACATCATCATTTCCGCCGATACCATCGTCGTGTGCGACCGGCTGGTCATGGGCAAGCCGCGCTCCGAGGCGGACGCGTTTTCCATGTTGCGCCGCCTGTCGGGCAGAGACCATCAGGTCATGACCGGCCTGAGCGTGCTGTGCGGCAAGGTGACGGAAAGCGTGACCGTGACGACCAACATCCGCTTCCGCCATTTGGCCGACGACGAGATCCGCGCCTATATCAAGACCGGCGAACCGATGGACAAGGCGGGCGCTTATGCCATTCAGGGGCTTGCCTCCATTTTCGTCATGGGTCTGGAGGGCGACTATTATAACGTCATGGGTCTGCCGGTCTGCACGCTTGCCTCCATCCTGCGCAAGCTGGGCGTGCGCCTGCTCGGCTGAGGAGTTTTACGTATGAAGAAGACCTTTTCGGGGCGCACGCGGCTCATCCTTGTGCTTGCGGTCGTGCTCGCGGTCGTCACCGCCATTGCCTCGGCGCTCTTCGGCACAACGCTGCCGGAGCGGGTGGTGCAGACGGTTCTGACGCCGATCCGCAGCGGCTTCAGCGCGCTGACACGGCAGGTCGAGCGCTACTACGACTATATTTTCCGCTACGAAACGCTGGAAAAGGAGAACGAGTATCTGCGCCAGCGCCTCAACTCCATCGAAAACGAGGTGCGCACGGCCGATACGTTAGAACGCGAAAATGCCCGCCTACAGGAGCTGCTGGGACTGAAGAACGAGCACACGGACTACAGCTTCTGTCCGGCCTATATCGTCGCGTGGGACTCTTCGCAGTGGAAAAGCGCCTTTACCATCGGCAAGGGAACGCGCTCCGGACTGGAGGAGCGGATGGTGGCCGTGACGCAGACGGGGCAGGTCATCGGCCTGATCACCGAGGTCGGCCCGAACTGGGCGACGGTGACGACCATTCTCGACCC
>USIH01000132.1 GCA_900554705.1 uncultured Eubacteriales bacterium | reverse complement strand
GCCGACGGGCGTGAGTTGCTCGTCTTCCGAACCTTTTTGGCAGTCTCCCAGCGTGTCAAAAAAGGTTTTTCGACACGCTGGACCGTCCGCACACAATGTGTGCGGACGGTTGCTTTTTGCGCTTTTTTGTGGTATGATGCCTTGTATAAGGAGAGGTGTGCGTAGTAATGAAAACATTTCAGGAGCTTGGCGTCAGCGAGGAGATCCTCAGGGCGCTGGAAAAGAAAGGGGTCGGCCTGCCGACCAAGGTGCAGGAGGAGGCGATCCCGCCGCTGCTGCAATGGCGTGACGTGATCGCCAAGGCGCCGACCGGAACCGGAAAAACATTCGCCTTCGGCATCCCCATGATCGAGCATATCGAGCCGGAGAGCGACGACCTACAGGCGCTGATCTTAGCGCCGACCCGCGAGCTTGCCATTCAGATCGAGGAGGAGCTGCGCGGCCTGCTGGTGTATTACAAGGCGATCCGGACGACCGTGGTTTACGGAGGCGCCGGAATGCAGGGACAGATCCGCGCACTGGAGAAGCATCCGCATATCGTCGTTGCGACCCCGGGCAGACTGATGGATCACTATAACCGGAAAAATCTGCGGCTGGACAAGATCAAAACGGTCATTTTGGACGAGGCCGACCGAATGCTCGACATGGGCTTTTTCGACGATGTGACGAAGATCCTCAATAAGATCCGCAACCGCGTCAACCTTGGCCTGTTCTCCGCGACAATCTCGCAGGAGGTCATGACCGTGAGCTGGATGTATCAGCGCGATGAGGTGGAGATCACCGTCGCGCCAACGCAGGAGAGCAAGCCCGACATCGACCAGTATTCCATCACGGTCCCGCGTCTGGAGAAGGAGACCGCGCTGCTGCGCATCCTGCGCAGCGGGGCGTTTGAGCGCGTGATCGTCTTCTGCAACACCAAGGTCATGTGCCAGCGCCTGAGCGACGAGCTGCGCCGCGCGGGCATCCATGCCGACTGCCTCCACGGCGACATCCGCCAGTCCACCCGCGAGAAGACCATGGCGGAGTTCCGCCACGGCAGGCTGCCGGTGCTCATCGCGACGGACGTTGCGTCGCGCGGCATCGACGTTGACGACGTCGACGGCGTGATCAACTATGACGTGCCGGACGAGAACGAGTATTACATTCACCGCATCGGGCGCACCGGACGGGCGCGCAAGAAGGGCATTTCCTTCACCCTGATCGGCTCCTTCCCCGAGAAGGCGAAACTTGACGAGATCGCAAAGTTCTCCGGCTTTACCGTAAAGCCCATGATCTTTGACGAATACGGCTGCCTGATCCCCGCGCCGGAGGAGGAAAAGCATCCTCCGCGCAGAAAATTCTGATGCGTCCGGCGGAAGAGGGACTGCTCCTGCTGTGCTGCGCGCTGGGGCAGACGGATGTGCCTCCCCTGACGCCGTCGCAGTACAGCGCGCTTGCCGAGCGTGTCGTGCGGCAGGACGGCTGCGCGGACGGCGAGGTCACGGCGGAGCTTTTGCGCGCGATCGGCTGCAAGAACAGTGAGCAGATCCTTTCGCTGTTGGACCGCACCGAGCGGCTGCACGCCTATCTTGCCGCGCAGCCGGACATCACCGTCCTGACCCGCATTTCCGAGCACTTCCCGCAGCGTCTGCGGCTTTTGGGGAAGCACTGCCCGCCTGCGCTGTTTTGCAAGGGCGACCTTTCCATCCTCTCCATGCCCTGCGTCGCGCTGGCCGGTTCCCGTGCCATACACCCCACGAATCGCGCCTTTGCCGCGCGGGTCGGGCGCATGGCGGCGGCGGAGGGCTACGCGCTGGTCTCCGGCAACGCGGACGGCGCGGATACGGCGGCGCAGGAGGCCTGCCTTTTGTCGGGCGGCCGCGTGATCGCCGTGCTGCCCGACGCGCTGACGCGGGTGCGGGCGCATGAAAACGTGCTCTACTGCTGCGACGAGGGCTACGACTGCACCTTCAGTGCCGCCCGTGCGCTGCGCCGCAATCATATCATCCACGCGCTGGGGGAGAAGTCCTTCATCGCGCAGTGCGAGGCCGGAAAGGGCGGAAGCTGGTCAGGCGCATCGCAATGCCTGCGGCGGACGGGCGCGGAGGTCTACGTGTTCGACGACGGCAGCGACGGCGCGCAGGCGCTGCTCGCGCTGGGTGCGACGGGCGTGGGCAGAAATCTGCGCTGTTTGCGCGCACTCCGGCCAAAACAGTTGTCCATTTTCGACGAAAATTCACCCGACAGCAGTTTTCGACAAATTTAATGTTGATTTTGATAAAAGGCTATAGTATAATCTCCGTATGCTTGGCGGCGTCTGCCCGCCATAACATACGGAGGTTTTCGTTTTATGTGTGGAATCGTCGGTTATATCGGCAAGCAGCAGGCTGCGCCGATTTTGTTAGATGGCTTGAGCAAATTGGAATATCGCGGCTATGATTCGGCGGGCATTTGCGTCCTCTCCGAGGACGGCCTGCGGATCGAGAAGACAAAGGGCAGATTGTCCGCCCTGAGCGAGAAGATCGACGGCGGCAAGCGCCTGCCCGGGACGATGGGCATCGGCCACACCCGCTGGGCGACGCACGGCGCGCCTTCGGATCTGAACTCCCACCCGCATCTTTCCACTGACGGAAAGATCTGTCTGGTGCACAACGGTATTATCGAGAACTACTTGGTTCTGAAAGAATTTTTGACCAAACAGGGCAAGACCTTCACCACCGATACGGACACGGAGGTGGCGGCGAACCTGCTGGAGTACTACTACGAGTGGGACGGCGACCTGCGCGGCGCGGCGCGGCGCGCGGTGGAGCAGATGGAGGGCAGCTATGCCCTCGGCATCATTTGTGCCGACTGTCCGGACACCATGCTTGCCATCAAGAAGGACAGCCCGCTCATCTTCGGCTTCGGCAAGGGGGAGAACTTCATTGCCTCCGACGTGCCGGCCATTTTGAAGTACACCCGCGAAGTCGTCTATCTCAACGACGGCGACATGGTGGAATTTACCCGCGACCACGCCGCGTTCTACAACGCGCTCGGCGAGGCGGTGCAGAAAAAGCCGGAGCACATCACGTGGGAGCTTTCCGCAGCGGAGCGCGGCGGCTATCCCCACTTTATGCTCAAGGAGATCTTCGAGCAGCCCAAGGCGTTGCGCGATACCATCCACCCGCGCATCAAGGACGGCCGAGTCGTGCTTGACGACATCGACCTGACGCCGGAGTACCTGCGCGGTGTCCGCCGTATCTACATCGTAGCCTGCGGCTCGGCATATTACGTCGGCTGCCTTGGGAAATATATCCTCGAGAAGACCTGCCGCATCCCCGTCGAGCCGGTGCTTGCCTCGGAGTTCCGCTATTCGCAGCCCGTGCTGGGCGACGATACGCTCGTCATCATCATCAGCCAGTCCGGCGAGACCGCCGACACCCTTGCCGCGCTGCGCGAGGCCAATACGCTCGGCGCGCGGACGCTTGCCATCGTCAATGTGGTGGGCAGCGCCATTTCGAAGGCCGCGCACGACGTGATCTACACGTGGGCGGGGCCGGAGATCGCGGTCGCCACGACCAAGGCCTACTCGACGCAGCTTGCCGTGCTCTACCTGCTTGCCATGTATATGGGCGACACGCTCGGCACACTTGATGTCAGCCGGTACGACGCCATGCTGCGCGGCCTGCTGGCGCTTCCGGAGCAGCTTTCGTCCATCCTGACGGAGGAGACCTTGCAGGGCATCGAGCAGCTTGCCGGTCAGTGCTGCCATCATCACGATGTGTTCTTCATCGGGCGCAATTTGGACAGCGCGACCTGTCTGGAGGGCAGCCTGAAGCTCAAGGAGATCGCCTATGTCCATTCGGAGGCCTATGCCGCAGGTGAGCTGAAGCACGGCCCGATCTCTCTGATCGAGAACAATACGCTCGTGCTCGCCGTCGCGTCCGTTCCGGAGCTGTTTGAAAAGACGATGTCCAACGTCAAGGAGGTCAAGGCGCGCGGCGCGTATGTGCTCGGCCTGACGACGCAGGATAAGAAGGAAGAGATCGAAAAGACCGTCGACCGCTGCCTGCTCGTGCCGGAGGCCTATCCGCTCTTCCAGCCGAGCCTGAATGTCGTCCCGCTCCAGCTCTTCTCTTACTATATGGCGCTGGCACGCGGCTGCGATGTCGATAAACCGCGTAATCTTGCAAAATCCGTTACAGTCGAATAAGAAAAGTCTGCGGGGTGTCGAAGAACACCCCGCAGACTTTCATTTCTGCGCCAGCTTTCGCAGCGCTTCTTGTGTGTCCACGTCCGTCAGCTCCTGCTGCGCGACCTCGACCAGAAGCAGCCGCTCCGGATGCCGCCGTATGACCGTGTTGCCGCCGTGGTCCTCCTGTAGCTGCATCAGCTCCGGAAAGAGCGCCTGCGGGAAAATGCAGGGATTGCCGCGCTTTCCGTCGTGGGCGGCGGCGGCGATGCGGTCGGGCTGCGCGCTCCACGCCGTGACGACGCGCGCGACGGACTGCCTGTCCAGAAGCGGCTGGTCGGAGACCATGTATAAAATGGCATCGCAGTCCAGCATGGCGCGCGTGCCGAGATAAACGGTGTGGCTGATGCCCCAGTCGGGATGGGGATTGTTCACCGGCGCAAAGCCGAAGGAGCGCGCGAGCACCGCGATTTCCGGATACTGCGTCACGACCGTCACGCGGGAAAACAATTCGCGCGGCACGGCCTCCAGCGCACGGCGGATCAGCGACTTTCCGTCCAGCTCCGCAGCCAGCTTGTTGCGCGCAAAACGGGTGGCATTTCCCGCCGCCATGACGAGGCAGCCGATCTTTTGCTGCATGATTTGTTCCCCCTAAAGCTGTTTTGCCTACAGTATACCCCGTTTTCCGCCGAATTACCACAGTTTTTTCTCCCGTTCGCAATCGTCGAATTATTCCGTTGTTTTGTAAATAGGATAACGGGAGCACTTCAAAAGGCGGATTTGTTGTGATATACTCTAAATGTAAAAGAAGAACGGAGGCATTTTTCGTTCAAAAGTTAGGAGGTACATATACCATGCAGGTTGGAAAAAGCGTACCCCGCGTAGACGCCTACGATAAGGCGACGGGACGCGCCAAATATACCGACGATCTGTGCGACAGCCGCGCGCTGGTCGCCCGTGTCGTCCGCTCCACCATAGCGCACGGCTATGTGCGCAGCGTGGATATTTCGGCGGCGGAGAAGGTGCCGGGCGTGGTGAAGATATTCACCTGCTTTGACGTTCCGGACATCAAGTTCCCGACGGCAGGCCATCCGTGGTCGGTCGAAGAGGCGCACCAAGACGTGGCCGACCGTCGGCTGCTCAATCGCCATGTGCGCTATTATGGCGATGACGTCGTGGCGATCGTCGCGGAGAACGAAGTCGCTGCGTCGCAGGCGGCGCATCTGGTTCGCGTGGAGTATGAGGAGCTTCCCTTCGTGCTCGATCAGCTTGAGGCAATGAAGGACGGCGCGCCGCAGCTGCACAAGCAGTTCCCCAATAATATCCTCAAGCATACCTCGAGCCGCATGGGCAATTATGAGGAAGCGATCAAGGAGCCGGGACTGATCTGTGTGGACAAGTGGTACGACACGCCCTGCGTGCAGCACTGCCACATTGAAAACCATGTCGCCTACGCCTACGAAGAGGCGGGCAAGATCGTGATCGTCTCCTCCACCCAGATCCCGCACATCGTGCGCCGCACCGTCGGACAGGCTCTGGGCATCGACTGGGGTCGTGTGCGTATCATCAAGCCCTACATCGGCGGCGGTTTTGGCAACAAGCAGGACACG
>USIH01000131.1 GCA_900554705.1 uncultured Eubacteriales bacterium | reverse complement strand
CGAGCTTGGATTCTTACTGAATAAAAAGGAGGATTTTCTCATGAAGAAAATGATCGCTTTCCTGTTGGCCGCGCTGCTGACGCTTTCCTTTTCCGCCGCCCTCGCCGATTCCGCTCCGATGAGCAAGGAGGATCAGATGGTCGGTCTGGTGAAGAGCTTTCTGGAAGAGAATGAATTCCCCTATGAATACGACGACTATACGTTTACGGTGCCCTTTGCCGTCGAGAACTCGATGGAATATGTCTACATGACGGTTTACATCTACGACGACATGCTGGCCGTGTCTGCGGACGCGCCGGTACAGGGAACCGGGGATGTCTTTGAAAAAATGGCGGTGTTCGCCGCGCTGGCCAACAACGAGATCTACTATGCGCAGTTCCGCGTTGAGCTCGACGCAGACAAGGTCTACGTCTCCTGCCGTTCCTGCAATCTGGTGGAGGACGTCATCCCCGGGGAGAACGAGCTGTTTTACCTGTTCGCCATGCCCCAGAGCTATATGGAGGACTACGGCGACGGCATCCTGGCGGTGCTCGACGGCGGCGATCCCTACGAGGCGTTTGAAGCCTGTCAGGCGGCGGTGAACGCGCAATGACAAGCACAGCCAATCCGTATCTGACCGCAAAGGCCGCCGCCAGGAAAAAAACGGATCCCCCCGTTGCGCTGGTCTGCGCCATCTTTGCGGCAGCGACCGCATCCTCGACGGTCAAGATGTTTTCGCAGGGGAAAACGCTGGCCGGCGTGATGGGCATTCTGATATTCGCCGCGCTCATGATACCGGTTTCTCGCATTCTTCAAAATGCGTACCGCAGAATCTGCGCGCACCGCATTGCGGGGGCGCTGCTCCCGCTGACGGAGGAGAGCCTGACCTTTGACCGGCTTGGAACCGTCCTCTCCTCCGGCAAGGCCCTTGAGCAGATCCAATCGCTCATCGGCAAAGGATACCTGCAGAATCTGAGGATCGACTCGGAAAATCGCACGGTAGGACTGTATATGCCCGAGGGCGCTCTCGTGCAGTGGGTCTGCCCGGGCTGCGGCGCGAAAAACCTCGCCCGAAGGGGCGCCCCCATGCGTTGCAGATACTGCGACCAGCCGCGCGGGCAATGACGGAAAACTCGACCATTAAGGCAGCGCCGCCCAATTCGGCGGCGCGTCTGGCGTTGTCTTTTCCGCCGCCTGCGGCATACAGATTTCTCGATTTCCCTCCAGGAAGCCTTCGAAATCTGCGTCTGCATCCGACGGAAAAGCATTCGCCGCCCGGCAGCCGCATTTGCGCGGCGCTGCCTCAACGACCTGACGAAAGGAAGTGCAGCCATGAAAAGAATCATCGGCATCCTGCTGGTTCTCATGTTTCTGTTTCCCGCCTCCGCCCTGGCCGATCTCAGACGGGGCGACCGCGGCGAGGAAGTGCGCGAGCTTCAGCAGATGCTCTGGGATACCGGATTCATCTTTGAAGAGCCGGACGGCGTATTCGGCGGCAACACCGAAAAGGCCGTGAAGTGGTTTCAGGAATACGCGCTGCTCGAGCAGACCGGCGTAGTCGATGACAGAACCATCGATTCGCTCTATGCCTGCTGGCTCCAGATTATGGAGGAAAACGGCTACGCCGTGCCCGACGACGAAATGGAGCCCCAGACCGCGGCCTTCGTGTCAGAGTACAATTCGTATGGCGATGACGACTACGGCGACGACTACGGCGACAGCTACGGCGATTACCCGGCCTACTGCCATCGCTACACGACGGATGCGGGCGACGAGCACGTCGAGATGTGCAGCTTCCACGCCCAGCTGGCCGCAAATCAGTCGCTGCCGGGGCTGGAAAAGTGGACGTACGAGCTCAACGATCTCTACAAGGAGTGGATCGACCTCTCTATGGAGAAGGATCGCGCCGCCGTGGCCTCCTCTCAGGCGTTCTTCACGCTCTGGCTGGAGCAGCAGCGGATCGTGCTGGAGCAGCAGGGAGTCGAGAATGTGGACGATCACATCGAGGCGCTGCTGCGCAATCAGTGCGTCGAGCTGTGCGAGAGAGTATATGCGGCCCGGACGGAATAATTTTGAACGAAAGAAGGACGAACCATGAGTACTGCCAGCTATAATTGCCCATGCTGCGGCGGCCCGCTCAAGTTCAGCGGCGAAAGCGGCAGGCTGGAATGCGCCGCCTGCGGAAACAGCTACGAGCCGGAAGCGCTGGAAATGCTGAACGCGTCCGAGAGCGGCGAGCAGATTTCCTTCGAGCGCCCAAAGGAGGGCTTTCGGGCGGAGGAGGGCGTGCAGGCCTATCTCTGCAAAAACTGCGGCGCGGAGCTGATGACGGAGGATACCACCACCGCCGCCGAATGCCCCTACTGCGGCAGCCCCACGATCCTGCCCGACCGCATCGAGGGCGGCGTGAAGCCCGAAAAGGTGATTCCCTTCGTCGTGACGAAGGAGCAGGCGCAGAAGCAGTTCGAGGACTACTTCAAGGGGAAAAAGCTGCTGCCCAACGTCTTTCTGAACAGTCGCAACCGCATTTCGGAGATGCGCCGGCTGTACGTTCCCTACTGGCTTTTCAGCTGCGACGCGTGTGCCGACATGGTGTACGACGCGGAAAAGGTGTGCACGGAGCAAAAGGGCGAGTGGGAAATCACCCGCACGAAGCACTATCTTGTGCGCCGCAAAGGCGGCATGCGCTTTGAAAACATTCCGGTGGACGGCAGCGTCAAGATGGACGACAAGCTCACCGAATCGCTTGAGCCCTACGATTTGAGCGCCGCGATTCCCTTCCAGAGCGCCGTTCTGGCCGGAGCCATGGCGGATCACGCGGACGCGGACTGCGACGCGTGCGAAAAGCGCGCCGTGGAGCGCGTGGAGCGCAGCGTCGAACAGACCATGCTCGACACCGTGAGGGACTATGACACGGTCAACGAGCGCAACAGGCGCATCGTTACGGAGCGCGGCAGCGCGACGCCCGCGCTGCTGCCCGTGTGGCTGATGACGACCGTAAAGGAAGGCAAAACCTATACCTTCGCCGTCAACGGCCAGACCGGCAAGCTGACGTGCGACGTGCCCGCCGACAAGAAGAAATCCCTGCTGTGGGGCGGCGGCGTGTTCGCCGGAACCCTTGGCGTCGCCGCGCTGATTCTTTCGCTGATGGAAGCGCTGGGCAGCGGTTCGCTGCTGATCTGCGCGGTGGTTGCGGCCATCATCGCGCTGGCGGTCGTCGGCGCGCTGAAGGGGCAGCTGAAGCAGGCGGCGCAGCAGAGCGCGGCGGGCGGCTATATCCGGGAAGGCTCCTTCCGCCTGGACGTGAACGCCGACCATTTCCTCTATGAAAGCACGACAAAGCGGAAGATTGAAAACAACACGCAGAAGAAATAACAGGAGGAATCGCTATGGGATTGATTGCGGCTGCATTGAACGCGGCGGGCGGCACGCTGGCCAGCCAGTGGAAAGAGTATTTTTATGTGGATTCCCTGCCGGACAACGTGCTGGCGACGAAAGCGGAGAAAAAGGTAAAGGCCCGCTTCGGCGGCAGCCGGCGTGAGGACGACAACGTCATTTCGGACGGCAGCGTCGTCGCCGTGGCCGACGGCCAGTGCATGATGATCGTGGATCAGGGAAAAATCGTGGACTTTTGCGCCGAGCCGGGCGAGTATGTCTTTGAACAGGGCGGCGAACCCAGCATCTTCTACGGGCCGTTCAACGGCGAGAAGATGAAAGCCGTTTTGAAAACCACCTTCGACCGCCTTTCCTTCGGCGGTCAGGCCGGCAGGGATCAGCGGGTCTATTTCTTCAACACCAAGGAGATCCTGGGCAACAAATACGGAACGCCCAGCCCGGTTCCCTTCCGCGTGGTGGACGGCAATATCGGTCTGGACGTGGATATTTCCATTCGCTGTTTCGGCGAATACAGCTATCGCGTGACCAACCCGATGCTGTTTTACACGAACGTCTGCGGCAATGTGGAGGGCGACTACACGCGCGAGCAGATTGACAGCCAGCTCAAGAGCGAACTGCTGACCGCGCTTCAGCCCGCGTTCGCAAAGATTTCCGAGATGGGCGTCCGCTACAGCGCGCTGCCGGGGCACACCACGGAGATCGCCGCCGCGCTCAACGACGTGCTCTCCGAAAAGTGGGCGGATCTGCGCGGCGTGGAGATCGTGTCCTTTGGCATAAACTCCGTCAAAGCCTCTGAAGAGGACGAGGCGATGATCAAGGAGCTGCAAAAGAACGCCGTTTTCCGCAACGCGAACATGGCGGCGGCGCATCTGGTGGGCGCGCAGGCGCAGGCCATGCAGGACGCCGCGAAAAATCAGGGCGGCGCGTTCACCGGCTTCATGGGCATGAATATGGCCCAGCAGGGCGGTGGGATCAACGCCGCGCAGCTGTTCCAGATGGGCGCGCAGCAGCAGGCGCAAGCTCCGCAGCAGAGCGCGCCGGTTCAGCCGGGCGCGAACGCCTGGAAGTGCGCCTGCGGCGCGACGGCCACCGGCAAGTTCTGCCCCGAATGCGGCGCGAAGCGCCCGGCAGGCGCGCCGGTCTACCGCTGCGACAAGTGCGGCTGGCAGCCAGCCGATCCGGCGCATCCGCCGAAATTCTGCCCGGAATGCGGCGATCCGTTCGACGAGAGCGACCGCGTATAATACGCCGTAAATGTTCCGGACGTTCCCGCCCGTATGCTTCTGAGCCTGCGATGGTTTTCGCAGGCTTTTTTTGCTGCGCTTTCCGCCTGTTTGACGATGCGAGCACGCCGATTGTGGTCTTTCTCCCGCATAAACCGAACGCTGCCAGGAGGAAGAAAACGGCCTGTCCTTTCGTTATTGAAACTGCGACAGGCTGCACTGAACGATGCGGTTGACGAAGCGAACGACCTCCTCGCGGCTGTATTTTTCGTAGCCCTCCACAACCACGTGCATCAGCCCGTTGGACAGATGGGTGTAGAGCATTTCCAGCTCCGCCTCCGTTACGCGATGCAGGTGCTGTTTCCAGTAGGCGATACTTTCGCCCCGGGCAAGGCTGATCATTCGGCGCAGCACGTTCGGGCAGACGTTTTGAAAGATCAGCACGCGGCAGGCCTCCTGCTGCCGCTCGATCATCGTATAGATGGCCTCGATCAGCGCGGTCACATCAAAGGAATCCACCAGCTTGAGCGATTGCTGAAACGCTTCCAGCAGATCCTCCTCGATGCTCTCCAGCAGCGCAAAGCAGTCGCTGTAGTGGGCGTAAAACGTGGCGCGGTTCAGCTCGGCTCGCTCGCAGACCTCCTTGACGGTAATTCTGTTGATTGGCTTTTCCTTCAGAAACGACAAAAGCACCTGCTTGAGCACGCTCTGCGTATAGCGGATTCTCGCGTCCGTCTTCCTCATTTATATCATCTCTTCATAAAAAATTCACACTTATTAGCGACAGTCGCGCCATGTGTGTCGGTTTTCTTTCACGCGGCGGGGCATTGACGGTTGCCCCGTGCGCCCGTCTCAATTATACTGTAAGTGTGAAAGATAATCAACATTTGTCTTTCGTATTTATCCCATGGAGGTGGATCCCTATGTATAAAACCTATCTTGTGACCGGTGCGACGGGCTTTCTCGGCCGCACGGTCGTTTCGGAGCTGCTCTCCCGCGGTGCGTCGGTGCGGGCGCTCGTACTGCCGGGCGACCGGCTCGCCGGAGTTTTGCCCGAGAGCGTGGAGCGCACGGAAGGCGATATCTGCAGCGCGTCCGCGCTGGAAAAATTCTTTGCCGGAACGGATGAGAGCACCTGCGTCATCCATACGGCGGGCATCGTTACGGTGGCATCGCGCCCGGACGCTTCGCTCTACCGCGTAAATGTGGACGGGACGCGCGCCATTTTGCGCGAGTGCGCCGCGCATGGCGTCGGCAAGCTCGTGTATATCAGCTCCGTCCATGCGCTGCCCGAAAAGCCCAAGGGCATGACGATC
>USIH01000130.1 GCA_900554705.1 uncultured Eubacteriales bacterium | reverse complement strand
AGGTCGCGCCGCCGTCGCAGGGCTTGTCGCCCTGACCGTCCGTCGCGCCGCAGCGGGTGCAGACGCCGTTGACAAAATTGTGCCCCAGCGGCGGCAGAATCTCCGTATAGTGGCTGCCGCAGCCTTCAACAGAGCACGTGTAGTCGATGTATCCTGCGTCCGTGCAGGTCGCGTTATGGATGATCGCCCAGTAGCGATGCTCATGCGTTTCTCTCTGCGAAGCGACCGTTACATGACAAATCGCCTCGGACGAGCCAAACCGCACGGTAAGGTCGGTCTGTCCCGCGCTGCGGCCGGTCAGGGTGAGCTCGCCCTGCTCGAACCGCGCTTGCAGCACGGCAGGATCCGCGATCTCATACCGGAGGATTTGATCGTTCAGAACCGATACGTTCGTTCCGTCGCAGCTTTTTACGATGCCGAAAAGCCGCTTGTCGGCCTTCTCCGCGAGCTTCAGCTCCGGCTCCATATTTAGCGTGTAATAGGGCGTGAAAAGCGTGTCGCCGGCGAAATAATCCTCGCCCTTTCCGTTGAGGGAGGTGTCCTGATAGCTTGCCTCCGGATAGAACAGCACGTTCTGCGTCAGCGTGACCTCGCCGGTGCGCGGCGTGCCCTCCGGCTCCTCAATGCCGAACACCTGTACCCAGTAGGTGGCTCCGTTCTCCGCGCGGAAGCAGCCGATACCGATCTCGGTGTAGCCGCTTGTCAGGATGTTTGCGCGGTGGCCTGCGGAGTTCATCCAGAGGTTCATCGCGCCCGACGCGGCGCCGGGACCCATGGCGATGTTTTCACCGTAGGCAAAGTCCACGGAGGACAGGACGCCCACGCCGGTGGGACGGTCATGCGAGAACAGAACGGCGATCTCGGCGGCGCGCAGCATCGCAAATTCGCTTAGCTGCTCGTCATAGGAAAGCGGCGTAACACCTGCCTCGGCGCGTGCTTCGTTTACCAAGCGGAGAACCTCGTTCGCCTCGCCGTAGCTCTGCGTGCCGCGCAGGGAAAGCTGCGGGCAGCGGTAGTAGTCGCCGCCAAAGTCCAAGGTGAAGTCGGACGGAAGCGCGGGCGCGGCGGATGCTTCAAAGGCGCTGCGGGAGACCTTGCGCAGGCTGTCCGGATAGTTGATCTGCGCAAGTGCCGACGTGCCGGAAAAGGCTTTGACGCCGATCTCGGTCAGGTTTTCCGGCAGGGTAAGCGCGGAAAGACGCGCACATTCGTAGAAGGCATAGCCGCCGATCAGCTCCAGCGTGGAGGGAAGCTGCACGGAGGAAAGCGCGCCGCAGGAGTCAAAGACCGAGGCGAGCAGATAGCGCAGCCCTTCCGGCAGCGCAATGCGCTCGAGCGACGTGCACTCCATAAAGGCAGCGCCCCAGATCACGCGAAGCGCGCCGCTGCCGGAGAAGGAAACGGTCTTTAGCTTCCGGCAGGAGCGGAACGCGGACATATAGATGTAGCGGATGCCGCTGCCGAGCGTGACGGAGGTCAGCTCATTGCAATAGGAAAAGCCCCAGTAGGGAACATAGGTCAGCCCGTCGGGCAGAACCAGCGCTTGGAGGCGCGATTCGCGGAACGCGCCGTCTCCCATCGTCTCCAGTCCCTCAGGCAGCGCCGCCTCCGTGATCTGCGCGCAATAAAATGCATATTCGCCGATCTCGCGCAGTTGCGCGGGAAAGCAGACGCTGCGCAGCGCCTGCGCGTAAGTAAAAGCATACGGTCCGACAGCGGAAACGCTTTCGGGGACGGTGTAGGCCTCGTCGCTCCGACCGGCCGGATAGAGAAGAAGCGTTTTTCCGTCCGCGGAGAACACGATGCCGTCCGAGCTGATGCAGTCGTTGTGTCCCTGCGGGAAGTCAATGCCGGTCAGCGCGGGGCAGTAAAGGAAAATATTGACGTCGAACACAAGCTGCCGGGGAAAGTCAACGTGCACGAGCTTGGTGTTCTGAAACGCAAATTCTTCCAGAACGGTCAGGCTGTCCGGCAGGCGAAGCTCCGTCAGCCCCGCATAGCAGAACGCGCCGCTCTCGATCCGTTCCAGCCCGTCGGGCAGTGTGACCCGTGCGAGGGAGGAAAGACGGTAAAACGCGCCGCTGCCGATGCGCCGCAGCGTAGAGGGCAGGGTCACGGAGGTGACTTTGTAAAACTCGGCGAACGCCTGCGCGCCGACTGCGGTGATCCCTTCGCCAATGACAATTGCAGTGGCTGCATAGCGTTCGTCCCGCCACGGCGGGAGCTGCGTGGTGCTGTAGTCCGCTATGGCGCCCGTGCCGGTGACGGTGAGCACACCGTCCTCAAACGACCAGTCGATGCTGCCGACCGGATCGTCGCGTCTCGCGCGGCTGACCGTGTCGGACGGACGGTAGCCGGAAGGCACGCCCTCCGCCGCTTCCTCCGACGGCATTTGCTGCGCCAGCGGTGCGGAGATGCCGACCTCCTGCGGCTGCTCGGAGGCGAAGCCGGCCTGCGGCGGAAGCAGCACCGCGACAAGCGCAAGGCAGAGCAGCAGAGAAACGATTTTTTTCATTGCGGGTCCCTCCCGTGAAAATTTCGCCCACAGTATACCACATTTTGCCGCGCGGCGCAAGGAAGGCTTTTCCAGCAAAAGAACAAAAGATTTTTGGAAAAATAACAGAACCAAACGAAAAAATTTACGTCTATGACGTGTAGAAACCGGCGCGAGGCCGGAAACAACCGAAAGGATGAGAAATATGAAACGCATTGTTCCTATCGTACTTCTGCTTGCCCTGCTGCTGACGGCCTGCGGCAGCGCCAAGAAAGCGCCCGCGACGACGCAGACGCCCACCACCACGCAGACACCGACGACGACGCTTCCCACCGAAACGGCGCCCGATCTTGCGGCGCTCAACGTGCTGACGAAGGTTTGGGCCGCTTATACCGAGGACGAGAAGTTCCCAGCTGCCGGCGGCGACGAGATGAATCCCGTGGACGACGCGCCCGGAACGGTCTCGATCGACGATCCGGAGGTGCTGAACTTCTCGCTCACGCTGCCGACGGACGCGGCCGCGCTGATCGACGGCGCTGCGGCGCTCACGCACATGATGAACCTCAACACCTTCACCTGCGGTGCATTCCATCTGAAAAACGGCGATGATGCGCAGACGGTGGCGCAGCTGCTGCGCGACGGCATTCAGACCAAGCACTGGATGTGCGGCTTCCCCGACAAGTTCATTATTTTCACGCTGCCGGGCTGCGTCGTTTCCGTCTACGGCAACGAGGAGCTTGTCAACACCTTCCGCGATAAGCTCCTTGCCAGCGGGCAGGACGCCGTGCTCACCTTCGAAGGAGCGATCGCGTAAGTAATTGGTGCGCCGAAGTGTTATTTCGGCGCGCTAAATCAAACAAAAGAGGAGGCTGCGCCCGATGCTGTTTTCGAGCATCCCGTTTTTGTTCTGGTTTTTGCCCTGTGTGCTGCTGTGCTATTTTCTCGCGCCGCGCAAGGCGAGAAACGCCGTGCTGCTGCTCTTCAGCCTGATTTTCTACGGCTGGGGCGAGCCGCGCTTTCTCCTTGTCATGCTGCTGTCCATCGCGCAGGGCTATGTGTTCGGTCTGCTCATTGAAAAAACGCGCCGCCGCTGCTGGCTGATTGCTTCCGCCGTTGTTTCGCTCGGCGTACTCGGCTATTGCAAGTACGCCGACTTTTTCCTGTCGTCGCTGCGGTCGCTGGGTGTTCGGATCGAACTGCTGCATATCGCGCTGCCGATCGGCATCAGCTTCTTCACCTTCCAGATCCTGAGTTATGTCATCGACGTCTGGCGCGGCACGGTGCGCGCGCAGCGAAATCCGATCGACCTTGCGACCTACATCGCCATGTTCCCGCAGCTCATCGCCGGCCCGATCGTCCGCTACTCCGACATCGAGGAGCAGCTGCGGCAGCGGGAGACGACGATGGAGGATGTGGCTGTCGGTGCGCGCCGTTTTTTGATCGGTCTTGGGAAAAAGGTGCTGCTTGCCAACGTCCTGTACGGCCTGATCACGGCTTTTAAGGAAAGCACGCAGCCTTCGCTCCTCTTTTACTGGCTCTACGCCGTTGCCTACCTGCTGCACATTTACTTCGATTTTTCCGGCTACAGCGACATGGCAATCGGCTTGGGGCGCATTTTCGGCTTCCGCTTTGCGGAAAACTTCAACTATCCCTATATTTCCGCGAGCGTCACCGAATTTTGGCGGCGCTGGCATATGTCGCTCGGCACATGGTTCCGCGACTACGTCTATATCCCGCTCGGCGGCAACCGCGTTTCGCGGATCAAGTGGCTGCGCAACATCCTTGTCGTCTGGCTGCTTACCGGCTTCTGGCACGGCGCGGCGTGGAATTTCGTCCTCTGGGGGCTGTTTTTCGCCGTCTTCCTCGTGCTGGAAAAGCGCGTCTATGGGCAGCGTCTCGCGCGCACGCGGGTGCTCAAGCATCTGTATGTGCTGCTTGTTATCACCGTGAGCTTCGTCCTGTTTGACGCGGCAAGCGTGCGGCAGGCGGGGCGGACGATCGCCGCGATGTTCTCCCGGCGCCCGTTTGCAGACGCGGTGAGCCTTTACTATCTGCGCAGCTACGCGGTCGTCTTTGTGCTTGCCGCCGTCGGCGCGACACCGCTGCCCGCGCGCCTTGCACGGCGTGTCGCCGCAACGCGGGGCGGAAATCGCGCGCTGACCGTGGCAGAGCCGCTTGCGCTGCTGGCGCTGCTTGCGGTGGTCACGGCGTTTCTCGTGGACGGCTCCTTCAATCCCTTCCTCTATTTCCGCTTTTAGGAGGTGCGCATGAAAACGAAGCACTATGCAACGGTGATCTGCCTTGCGGGCTTTCTGCTCGTTTTCGGCCTGTGGTCGCTGCTGCGCCCCGCCGACGCGATCTCCGTGAGTGAGCGGCGGCCGCTCGCGCAGGCGCCTGCGCTGTCCTTTCAGACGATCCGAGACGGCACGTTTATGGACAAGGCGGAGAGCTACGCGGTCGACCAGTTCCCCCTGCGCGAGTCCTTCCGCACCCTGAAGGCGCTCGTCTCCTACGATCTGCTCCGGCAGAAGGATCACCACGGTGTCTACCTCTCGGACGGCTATGCCGCGCAGATGGACTACCCGATGAACACGGCGTCGCTGGATCACGCGGCGGAGCGTTTTGCGGAGGTCTGCAAGACCTATCTGCAAGGCTCCAAGGTCTATCTCTCCGTCGTGCCGGACAAGAACTACTTCATGGCGAAGGAAAACGGCGTGCCCGCGCTGGATTACGAAGCGTTTGTGGCTTATCTGCGCGAAAAGACGCCGCAGATGACTTATGTCGACCTGTTTGACACGCTCCGTCTGAGCGATTACTACCGAACGGACTCGCATTGGCGGCAGGAGGCGTTGCAGCCGGTTGCGCAGAAGATCACCGCGGCAATGGGCGCGACGACCGGCACGTATACGGAGCGGACGCTCGACCGGCCGTTTTACGGCGTTTACTACGGCTATGCGGCGCTGCCGATGCAGCCCGATACGCTGCGCTATCTCATGTCGGACACGCTTGCGGACTGCACGGTCTGGAACTATGAGACAAACAGCGCCGGAGACGTCTATGATCTCGCGGCGGCGCAGGGAGACGACCCTTACGCACTGTTCCTCTCCGGTTCCGTCTCGCTGCTGCGCATCGACAACCCCAACGCCGCGACGGATCGGGAGCTGATCGTCTTCCGCGACTCGTTTGGCAGCAGCCTCGCGCCGCTGCTCGTGGAGAGCTACGCGAGCGTCACGCTGGTGGATATTCGCTACCTTCCCACCGCACGCCTCGGCAGATTTATAGACTTTCATGGGCAGGATGTCCTGTTCCTCTACAGCACGTCTGTGCTGAACAACAGCGAAACGCTGCAATAAAAAAGAAACCGCACGCAGGTGCGGTTTCTCCAGCGTGTCGAAAAACCTTTTTCGGCACGCTGGCAGGCTGCCAAAAAGGTTCGGAAGACGAGCAACTCACGCCTGTCGGCGTATATAGA
>USIH01000129.1 GCA_900554705.1 uncultured Eubacteriales bacterium | reverse complement strand
CCGCCGACTCCGCCTCCACCCTCCACGCGTGGGAGGCCATTGTGGAGCTGACCGGCCCCGAGGGCACGCGCCGCGTGCCGATCAAGGACTTCTACCTCAAGGCGAAGGTCGTCGATATCCGCGCAGGTGAGATCCAGACGGCGATCCTCATCCCGAAGGCGAGCTACGAAAACACCTTCGGTTCCTACATCAAGTACGCCATGCGCAACGCGCTGGACATCGCCACCAACGGCTGCTCCGTCAATGTCCGCCTTTCGCCGGACAAGAAGACCTTTGAGCGCGTCCGCATCGCCTATGGCGTCGCCGGCCCCATCCCCATGCGCGCGCCGAGCGCGGAGGCGTTCCTGAACGGCAAAGAAGTGACCATGGAAAATGTGGTGGCATTTTCGCAGAAGGTGCTCGAGGACATCAATCCCCGCGACTCGTGGCGCGCCTCCAAGGCGCTGCGCCAGCACGTCGCCGTCGAGTCGGCGAAACGCTGCCTCATTGAGTCGGTGGAAAGAGCGGGAGGTGCGCTGTAATGGAAAACCAATATCGTCTTGTAAAGTTCAACCTCAACGGCAAGGACGTTGAAAAGGTGGTGGACGTGCGCGCCAGCCTGACCGATATGCTGCGCAACGACTTCCGCATGACCTCCGTCAAGAAGGGCTGCGAGGTCGGCGAGTGCGGCGCCTGCACCGTACTCATCGACGGCGAGGCGTTCAACTCCTGCATCTACCTTGCGGTCTGGGCGAACGGGAAGCACATTCGCACGCTTGAGAGCTTGGTCGGCCCCGGCGGCGAGCTTTCCGACATCCAGCAGGCCTTCATCGACGAGGCGGCCATCCAGTGCGGCTTCTGCACGCCGGGCTTCCTCCTGTCCTCCATTGAGATCTTGGAGAGCGGCAAGGAGTATACTGACGCGCAGCTGCGTAAGCTCCTGTCCGGCCATCTCTGCCGCTGCACCGGCTATGAGAATATCATCCGTGCCGTGAAGAAGACCATGTACCGCCGCCTCGGCAAACCCATGCCGGAGGACGCGTAAAACCAAAACCCAAAGGCCGGAGGGCAAATGCCCTCCGGCCTTTGCTTTAGCTTAAATCGTGCGCCTGCCGCGGCTTACGTAACGAAAAACCGCGCGGATGGCGGCCGGCTTTCTTTGGTATGAGGGGATTCTGGGGCACCGGGATTTTGACAAAAAACAAAAGGTGTTGTTGACAACAACCTGAGGTTGTTGTATAATCCAAAGAGGACAGCTTATGTTCCAAGAAAATAGAATGAGGTGTAAATGAATGAAACGAATTTTTGCAGCATTACTGCTCGTCGCCATGCTGGCCGCCTGCCTCTCCGGCTGCGGTTCCGACAAGGGCGGCGAAAAGCCCGCTCCCGTTACCACGCTCGGCGGCTCCGGTGAGACCCAGCCCGCCGTTACCCAGCCCGCCGCCACGTGGCCGGTCGCGTCCCAGCCCGCGCAGACGCAGCCCGCAGTGGTTCAGCCCTCCGGCGGAAACAGTATTGAGGGAACGTGGACGTATGAACGTTCTATAATTCAGAATGTGTATAATCTTGTACTTGTTGATTCCAATGTTGCAACAGACTTTACCGTAAACTGTTACGTAAAGTTCGACAGCGATGGAGTTGTGTCGACTTACTATGACTATGATTATGATAAAGCCGATTTGAAGGCGGATGTCATTGCGCGCCTTCAGCGCGTTTTCCCTGAACTGATGCGCAAGGTGGCGGAAAGCAACGGCGCTGACTATGATAAGGAACTGAAGAAAAAGATCGCGCAGTGCGGCAGCGAGGAGCTTGCGCTTGCATCGTGGTTCGAAGTGTACTATCCGGATGCCGAGATCAACCATATGGTCGAAAACTTGCAGGATGTCCTTGACGATCTTGACGCTATGACAGAAGCTACACCGGACAAGGAGATTTATGATGTTAGCGGTGATCAACTCACCATCGAGTCGCTGGATGGCGACGTAAGCGTGATGACCTTCAAGATCGAGGGAGATACGATGACCCTGTCGGCTGAGGAGACGGACGCGACTCTTGTCCTCCACCGCAAGTAATCAAGCAAAGCGGAGAATTGCAGCTTGCAATTCTCCGCTTTCTTATTTTTCCGTGTAATTTTGCAGGATCAGCTCGATGCTCCGCTTTTGGCGCGGCGTCAGATAGCGGTAGCGCTGGAGCACACCGGCCTCCTCCTTGCTCAGCGCATAGGCGTCGGACGGCGCGGCGCGGTCTCTCACCGTCGTGCGGCCGATCAGGTAATCCACCGATACGCTGAAATAGTCCGCCAGCCGGATCACGGTCGCAATGTCCGGTTCCACGCCGTGGTTTTCGTATTTGTTAATGGATTGCTGGCTGACCAGAATGACCTCTGCCAGTTGTTTTTGTGTCAGTTTGCGCTCTTCGCGCAGCTTCTTTAGGTTTTTCAGCATAGCACGCACCTCCTGATCCCATGGTAACAAACAACGGTTGTGAAGTAAAAAACTCCGTAGGGGTTATTGACAACAACTTTCGGTTGTTATACAATGGAGAGGGGACACCTTATGTTCCAAATTTGAGAAAAGGAGAAAGAGATCATGTTTTGTGCATCCTGCGGAAAACAGGTCGCTGAGGGGACGAGCTTTTGCCCGAACTGCGGCGTGCGCCTGAGCGCACCGACTCCAGCCTACACGCCGCCCACGGCAGAGCCGCTACCGCCGACTCCGGCAGCCGCCCTGCCCAAGTCGAAGAAAAAGATGTGGATCGCCGTCGTGGCCGTGGTGCTTGTGGCGTCGGCTGTGATCGGCTATTTCATCAACTCCGGACGAAACGACGAAAAGGAGAGCGGCAAGACCGGCACAAACGCCGCCGAACGGGTCAACGGGAAGGTTGACGCCAGAGGCGATGAAAAGAACGACGGGAACCGCAATGCCGACAGCGACGTGCCCTCCGTGCGCAGCGTCGCGGGAACTTATGTCGCAAATGTAGACGCAATAGCACTATTTGCACAGATGAACGAGTTTTCAACAACGGCAAGCTGTTACGTAAAAATGTTCTATCAGTTTGACGGAAACGGTAACATGGTGGGGTATGCTGAATTCGACGTCAGCGAACTCGTTCAGGCAATGATTCAATGTACAGCCGATAAGTTCGGCATCTCATTTGAAGAAGCCAAACAAGCACTGTATCGCGAATACGACGGCGATATGGAAAAATATGTATTTGACAATATTTCGACAAAGGATGATCCGCTGATCGCCACCTACACGGTCAAGGGGAATACGCTGGAAATAGTTGAGCCAAATGGTGCCGCGGAATCGCAATACCTTGAAATCGTTGGCGACACGTTGCGCGCCTACAGCGAAGAATATGATATAAGCATTGTCCTCAAGCGTCAGTGACACAATAAAGGAAATCCCGCCGCGTGGACGGAAGCACCGTCTGCGCGGCGGGATTTTTGTCGCATTTTCGCCCCGAAGGCATAGAATGAAACGAAGGGGGGAGGGTATGGCACGGCTTGTGGAAAAATTCGGCGGCAGCTCCGTGGCGGATGAAGAGAAGCTCTATGCGGCGATGAAAAAGCTGGCGGCGCATCGCCGCGCGGGGCATGAGGTCGTCGGCGTCCTGTCGGCGCAGGGCGGTATGACCGATGCACTCGTGGCGCGGGCGCGGCAGATCGACCCCGCGTGCGGCGGACGGGAGCTGGACAGTCTGCTTTCCGTCGGCGAGATGATCTCCGTCAGCCTCGGGGCGATGGCGCTGAAACGTCTGGGTGTCGAGGCGGTGAGTCTGGCGGGGTGGCAGGCGGGACTGTTTACGCAGGGAGCGCACAACGACGCGCGGGTGCAGGCGCTGCTGAACGACCGCATCGAGCGGGAGCTTGCGCGCGGAGCGGTCGTCTTGGTCGCGGGGTTTCAGGGGATCAACGCGCGGGGCGACGTGACCACGCTCGGGCGCGGCGGCTCGGACACAACGGCGGTCGCACTGGCCGCCTTTCTGCGCGCGGATCGCTGCCTGATCTACACGGACGTGGACGGCGTCTACAGCGCCGACCCGCGCAAGGATCCGACGGCGACCAAGTTTGAGACGATCTCCTATGACGCGATGCTTGCCCTTGCGCGCGGCGGCGCGCAGGTGCTGCACGATCGCTGCGTGGAGCTGGCGAAGGAGCGCGGCGTGGTCATCGAGGTGCGCTCGAGCTTCTCTTCGGCAGACGGAACGCTGGTTTGTTAGATTTTTATGGATTTTCATCCGCGCCTGTGCTATAATTGGTAGCGGATGAAGATCCATATTTTTTGGGAGGGATGAATATGAACATTCGAAAGTACGTCGCGGAATTTCTCGGCACGCTAACGCTTGTCCTCTTTGCCTGCGGCACGGCGGCGATCGTCGGCTGCACCACGCCCGCGGGCTATGCGACCGTCGCGGTCGCCTTCGGCCTCGTCATTGTGGCAATGGCCTATTCCGTCGGCAACGTCTCCGGCTGCCATATCAATCCGGCGGTCTCCTTTGCCATGCTGCTCAGCGGCCGTATGTCGAAGGAGGACTTCGTGGGCTACGTCGTCGCGCAGCTGCTCGGCGGCATCGCAGGCGCGGCGCTGCTCCTGCTCCTGCTGGGGAAGGACTGCGGCTTCGGCGCGAACGTTCCGCAGCCGCTCATTTCGTGCAGCCGCAAGCTCGCCTTTGTTTCCGAGGTCATTCTGACGACGGTGTTTGTTTACGTCATTCTCGGCGTTACCTCAAAGAAGCAGTATGAGGGCGTTGCCGGTGTGGTCATCGGCCTGACGCTGACAATGGTACATCTGCTCGGTATCGGCCTGACCGGTACTTCCGTCAACCCCGCACGCTCGCTCGGCCCCGCGCTCTTTGCGGGCGGTAAGGCGCTGAAGGACGTCTGGATCTTCCTGCTCGCGCCGATGGTCGGCGGAGCGGCAGCGGCGGTCATTCATCGCCTGCTGCACAAGGAAAACTGAAAAAACGCGGGACGGCTGCAACACAGCCGCCCCGCTTGCCTTAAAAGCCGCACTGGGAGGGTCGGAAATGTAAGCGGGGCATTGTCACACACAATACAAAAAGAGAGCTGCTGCCGGCTACGCCGACAACAGCTCTCTCCGCGCGGGGAGATGAGACGAGAGGAGATCAGTCATGAAAAGGACACCCGTCACAAACGCTCAGATCCACTTGCATTGCGCATTTACTTCTTTTACTTCTTTTCAGCGACCCGCTTGTCCGAATCCTCGAGCAGTTCGCAGAATGCTTCGTGCATCGCTCTGTACTCTGCAAGGCACTCGGTAAGATACTTCTCGCCGGTTGCGGTAATGCGGTAATAGTTGCGGGCTCTGCCGTCAACGATCTCGGTGTTCGAGTTTTCCACATAACCGAGTTCCTCCAGCCGGTAAAGCACCGGATAGAGAATAGCGACGGTGTAACGGCCGGCGCTGCGCTTCTTCATCGTAGTAGAGAGCTCGTAAACGTACATCGTCTTCTCGCGGAGAAGCGAAAGAACAATGATCGGGCTGGTGGTACGCTTAAAGTATGTGCCAAAAGTATGTCCAGTTTCTTCCATGGGAAGCACCTCCTAGGGTCGTGTATTTTTGTTCAATTACATTATAACTGAAACGTAAGAGAATGTCCAGTACTTTTTTGCATTTTGTAAAAATTTCATTCTTTTTTTACATCTTCCTATCATGGAACTTGACAGTAAAAAGCCGCATAGCTCATGAAGAAATAAAAAAACGAGAAAAAAGGGAAAATAGGGGTTGACAAGAGGAGGGAGGCGTGGTATTATGTCAAAGCTGTCCGCGAGGGAAGCGAAGCGAGCGGCAGCGATGTACCTTGTAAATTAAACAACGAGAAACACAAGAAACACCTTGAGCAATGATTGAAGAAAGAGTTGTTCAAATGATGTCAGTGTAAGTGTGAAAGAACATTGTACTGAGATTGTGAGAATAGCCAACGTTAAAGAAAAAATTCTTGAGTAAAGCTAAGAGCGAACTTTAGAATGATTTTATTGGACTTAGGAGACTGAGTTCATTAAGATACCATTCATAGAGAGTTTGATCCTGGCTCAGGACGAACGCTGGCGGCGTGCCTAACACATGCA
>USIH01000128.1 GCA_900554705.1 uncultured Eubacteriales bacterium | reverse complement strand
GGCGTGAGTTGCTCGTCTTCCGAACCTTTTTGGCAGTCTGCCAGCGTGTCGAAAAGGGTTTTTCGACACGCTGAAGCACGCCCCGCAGCCGGTCTTCTAGACCGGCTGCGGGACGTGCTTATTTCTTCTTTCTTCGGTTCAGATAGCGCTCGGCGGCGGCAAGCTGCTTGGCCGTCGGGGGCGGCGGGGTCGTCCTTTTTGTTTTTCCGGCGACTGCCTTTTGGGACTTTGCAGGTCTGGCAGGCTTTGCCGGTTTGGACGGCTTCGCCGGTTTTTGTGTCGGTCTTCCCTGTTCCGTTCGGCTCGGACGCACCAGACACTTCGGCCCCGTGCCGATCAAGTCGGTGCGTCCCGCCAGCTCCAGCGCTTTGCGGATCAGCGGCGCGTTTTTCGGGTCGCGGTACTGGATCAGCGCGCGCTGCATCTCCTTCTCCTTCGGATCGGTCGGCACATAGACCGGCTGCATGGTGCGCGGGTCTACGCCGGTGTAGTACATGACCGTAGAAAGCGTAGAGGGCGTCGGATAAAAATCCTGCACCTGCTCCGGCATATAGCCCAGATCGCGCACATATTCGGCAAGCTCCACCGCTTCCTTCATGCCGCAGCCCGGGTGCGAGCTCATGAGATAGGGCACAAGATACTGCTTTCTCCCCTCGTTCAGGCGGGCATATTTGCGGCAGAAGCGCTCGTAGACGGCGTGGCAGGGCTTCCCCATGTAGCGCAGCACCGGATCGGAAACGTGCTCCGGCGCAACGCGCAGCTGACCGGAAACGTGGTATTCCACCAGCTCATGCAGGAACGTGGGGTCGGGGTCGGCAAGCAGATAGTCAAAGCGGATGCCGCTGCGGATGAAGACCTTTTTTACCTTGGGGAGCTGGCGCAGCTTTCGAAGCAGGTTTACATAATCCGTGTGATCCGCGCGCAGGTTCTTGCAAGGCGTTGGGAAAAGGCACTGCCGATTCTGGCAGACGCCGTATTGGGTCTGCTTTTCGCAGGCGGGCTGGCGGAAGTTTGCCGTCGGGCCGCCGACATCGTGGATGTAGCCCTTAAAATCGGGCTGCCGCGTCATGCGCTCGGCCTCCCGCAGGATGGAATCGTGGGAACGGGTCTGCACGATGCGTCCCTGATGGAAGGTCAGCGCGCAGAAGGAGCAGCCGCCGAAGCAGCCGCGGTTGGATGTCAGGCTAAAGCGCACCTCGGCGATCGCGGGAACCGGCTCCTTGTAGGATGGATGCGGCGCGTTTTCATACGGCAGATCGTAGACCTCGTCCATCTCCTCCTCGCTCAGGGGCATCTGCGGCGGGTTCTGCACGACGAACTGCCGCTCATACGGTTCGATCAGGCGCTTTGCGGTAAAGGGGTCGGTATTGCGGTACTGCCGGTAAAAGCTCTCGGCATAGCGGCGCTTGTCCCGCCGCAGCTCCTCAAAGGAGGGCAGTACGATCGCCTCATCCGTGTCCGGCGCGGTCGTCCGAAAGACCGTTCCGCGAATGAAGGTCAGGTCAGCGACCGAAAGACCGGCGTTGAGCGCGTCGGCGACCTCGACGATCGCCCGCTCCCCCATGCCGTAGATCAGCAGGTCCGCCTGCGCGTCGAGCAGGACGGAGCGTTTGAGGCGGTCGGACCAGTAATCATAGTGCGCAAGGCGGCGCAGGCTTGCCTCAATGCCGCCTAAGATGACCGGAATATGCGGGTGGGTCTGACGGATCAGGTTCCCATAGACCACGGCGGCATAGTCGGGGCGCTTGCCCGTTTTGCCGCCCGCAGTATAGGCGTCGGTCCTGCGGCGGTGCTTGCCCACGGAGTAGTGGTTCACCATCGAGTCCATATTGCCCGCGCTGACTAAAAATCCCAGGCGCGGCGTGCCGAACAGATTGACGCTGTTCGGTTCCTTCCAATCCGGCTGCGCGCAGATGGCGACGCGGTAGCCCGCGTGCTCCAGCACACGGCTGATGATGGCCGCGCCGAAGGACGAGTGATCCACGTAGGCATCGCCGATCACGTAGACAAAGTCCGGCGCATCCCAGCCCAGCGCGTCCATCTCGGCGCGGGACAGCGGCAAAAAGCCCATTACCTTGTCCCCGTGGAGCCAAAGCCGCCGTCTCCGCGCTCCGTCTCGGAAAGCGTCTGTGCCTCCACGAATTTACCGGTCACATAAGGGGTCAGGATCAGCTGCGCGATCCGCTCGCCGTCCTCCACCGTCTGCGGAGACGTCCCGTGGTTGTGCAGCGGAACGAACCACTGACCACGGTAATCCGGATCGATCACGCCGACCTTGTTGGCAGGCGCGAGGCCGCGCTTCGTCGCAAGCCCGCTGCGTGCGAAGACCAGACCGGCACAGCCCGCGGGAAGCTGCGCGCAGAACCCGAGCGGGATCATTGCCGTCCGGTTCGGCTCGATCGTCACGGGCGCGTCCAGACAGGCGCACAGATCCGCACCTGCGGAGCTGGCGGTCGCATAGAGGGGAAGTCTGGCATTCTCTTTTAATTTCTGAACCTTGACTTCTTCCATTTTCTCAAATCTCCATAATGATGGGAACGATCATGGGGTTGCGCTTCGTGTTACGGAACAGGTACTGGCTCAAGTCGTTCTTGATCGTCGTCTTGATCGTCGCCCAGTCGGAAATGCGCCGCTCGGCGCAGGTCTCCAGCGAGTGGGTCGCGACCATGCGCATTGCCTCCATCAGGTCTTCGTTGTCCTTGGCGTAGACAAAGCCGCGCGTGATAATATCCGGACCGGAGAGGACGGAGCCGTCCTCGCTCGACAGGTTGACGCAAACGACGATCATGCCGTCCTGCGCAAGGTGCTTGCGGTCGCGCAGCACCACGCTGCCGACGTCACCGACGCCGGTGCCGTCGACCAAGATCTTGCCTGCGGGCACCGTTGCGCCGAGCTTGCAGGTCTTGGGGGTGCACTCGATCACACGGCCAATGTCGGCGATCAGGATGTCCTTCGGCCGCATTCCCATCTGCCGCGCCAGCGCGGCGTGCTTTTGCAGATGGCGCTGCTCGCCGTGGACGGGGATGAAGAAGCGCGGGCGCGTGAGCGCGTGGATGATCTTCAGCTCTTCGCAGCAGGCGTGGCCGGACACGTGCAGTCCCTCCAGCCGGTCGTAGATGACCTCTGCGCCCTTGCGGTAAAGCTCGTTGATGATGCGCGAGACGGACTTCTCGTTGCCCGGAATGGCGGAGGCGGAGATGAGGATCTTGTCGCCGGGCTGGATCTCGACCTGCTTATGACCGGAGAAGGCCATGCGGTAGAGCGCCGACATATTCTCGCCCTGCGAACCGGTCGAGACGATGACGACCTTTTCCTTGGGCAGACCCTTGATCTGGTTGATGTCAACAAGCGTCCCTTCCGGAATGTGCAGATAGCCCAGCTCCGTCGCGACCTTCAGAATGTTTTCCATGCTCCGTCCGGTCACTGCGACCTTTCTGCCGTGGCGGTGCGCGATGGAGAGCACCGCCTGAATGCGGTGCATATTGGAGGCGAAGGTCGTCACGATGATCCGCTGACGGCACTCCTTGAAGTGGCGGTCAAGCCCCTCCGCAACCACGGATTCCGAGGGCGTGTAGCCCTGACGCTCCACGTTGGTCGAGTCCATCAGAAGGGCATAGACACCCTCCTTGCCCAGCACACCGAAGCGGCCGAGGTCGGTCATGCCGTCTTCGGCGGAGGGGTCGATCTTAAAGTCGCCGGTCATCACGACCGTGCCGACCGGCGTCTTGATCGCAAAGGCCACGGCGTCGGCGATGGAGTGGTTGACATGGATGAACTCCACGCTGAAGCAGCCCGCCTTCACGACATCGCCGGGCTTGTGCGTGACAAGGCGCGTCTTCTTGAGAAGGTCGTGCTCCTCCAGCTTCAGGCGGATCAGCCCCAGCGTCAGGGGTGTGGCGTGAACGGGCGCGTTTACCGCCTGCAACACGTAGGGTAGCGCGCCGATATGATCCTCATGGCCGTGCGTGATGAAGAAGCCGCGCAGCTTTTTGATGTTTTTTGCAAGATAGGTCACATCCGGAATGACCAGATCCACGCCGTACATATCGTCCTCGGGGAAGCCGAGTCCGCAGTCGACGACGATCATATCCTGCCCGTATTCGATGACGGTCATGTTCTTTCCGATCTCGTTCAGGCCGCCAAGCGGGATGATTTTCAATTTTTCTGCCAAATGATAAAACTCCTTTATTCAATCAATTTCGTAAATTTATGTATGTAAAAGCATAGAAAAACGCGCAAAAAAGCCCAGACCTGCTTCTACAGTATAGCACAAAACGCGCGCAATGTATACATTTTTTTCCAAAGAGCGGAAAAACATAAAAGAAACAGTGGAAAAAAGAGGTAACTCTTGGTATAATGTTAAGAACGAAAGTGTACACAGCAAAGGGAGGACGGAACCATGAACAAAAAAATGCGGCGTCTGCTTCAGCCGGGCTTTGCCGCCTATTTCATCGTCTTGGCGCTGTTCTGCGTCGCCGCAGCGGTCATGGGGGAATACTATCTTGCCGGAGCGGAGGCGCTTGTCTGCCTGATCCTGTTCGGCGGCTACTGCCTTGTCAGCAGGCGCAAGCGGCACGCCATGACGGAATACGTCCGCACCACGAGCGAGCTGATGCGCCGCAATGCGGACGGCGAGGTACCCTTCCCCGTTGCGATGATCCGTCTGAACGACGACGAGCTTCTGTGGTGCAATGCGGCGTTCTCCAAGCTGACGGACGTCAAGCCTTCGCTCTCCTCTCGGCTCATCACCGATCTGTTCCCCGACTTTTCCACGGAGTGGCTCAGCTCGGGCAAGCATGAAGCGCCTGCGGAGCTGATCTTCCAGAATCGGCGCTTCCGCGTGACCGGCTCGGTGCTCCCCGACGCGGACGAAAAGACCGGAATGCTTCTCGGCATGATCTATCTGCAAGATCTGACGGAGCTGCTGCAAATACGCGACGAATACATCCGCTCGCGCCCGATGATCTCCATCATCCTTGTGGACAACTATGAAGAGCTGACGAACAATCTGCCGGACGCGACGGTGTCGAGCCTCAACGCGGAGATCAACAAGAAGATCAACGCATGGGTCGATCAGCACAACGGCCTGCTGCGCCGTCTGGAGCGCAACCGCTTTCTCGCGCTGTTTGAGGCGCGGAACCTTGCGGGCATGGCGGAAGAGAAATTCTCCCTTCTGGAGTCCATGCGCAGCATCACGAACCCCGCAGGGATCGCGGCGACCGTCTCCATCGGCATCGGCAAGGACGGCGTCGGCTTCCGCGAGGACTACGATTTCGCGGCGCTGTCCATTGAAATGGCGCTCTCGCGCGGCGGCGACCAGACGGTGATCAAGGATCGCTACGACTTCACCTTCTTCGGCGGGCGAAACAAGCAGGGCGAGCGGCGCACAAAGGTAAAATCCCGCGTGATGGCCTCTTCCCTCTCCGAGCTTATCATGCAGTCCGGCCGCGTCTTCGTCATGGGACACAAGATGGCGGATCTCGACGCCGTCGGCGCGGCGGTCGGCATCTGCTGCCTTTGCCGCAAGAAGGAAAAGAAGGTCAATATCGTCATCGACCCCGAGGCCGTCGATCCCGACGATGTGGAGATGCTGCAGGACATGGTGGTCGCTGCCGTGAACGAAGCGCTGCGCATGGCCGAGGAAGCCACCGAGCAGGAAATGGGCAAGCTGACCGGCGGATTGGGCATGCCGGGCCTGTTCTGAGGGACTGATAAACGCATGGCAGGCGTTGAAGCAATTCAGACCCTGACCAACCAGCTGTCGCGGCTGCCCGGCATCGGGCGCAAGACCGCGCAGCGGCTGGCCTACCACATCGTCAGCATGCCGGAGGACGAGGTGCGCGGTGTGAAGGCCGTGCTCTCCGCTGCGGCGCTGACGTATGTGGCCTATAATCTGCTGGGCTCCGTGGGCATTATGGTGCCCCTGGGGAAGTACTTGCGGGGAAAAAGGACCATTCGCGTGGGCATTGCCCTGGGGGGATTGCTGCTGGTGCTTGTAGCCGGGAGCGTGCTCACATCCTTGACAGGATATCCGGAGGCAGCGGCTGAGCAGATGCCCATGGTGGCCCTGACCTCTCGGCTGAATCCGACCTTGGGCATAGTGTACGGCTTCTTGCTGCTGCTGGGGATGTTCAGCAACGG
>USIH01000127.1 GCA_900554705.1 uncultured Eubacteriales bacterium | reverse complement strand
TTATAAAAAGGACTAGTTATCGCTGCATTCCGTTCGATTTTAAGGCCGCTTTCTACTCCCAATGAACTTTCACCAAGTTCTTTTCTTATAAATCCGGAAGCGGAATCTAAAATTTCAGCAGCTTCTTTTGATTTTTCAAAACCATCCAAAGAACTTATAAACACACGGCAACTTGAACCGTCATGTGCTGTGGATATTTTCAAAATATTTATAAATCCGCTTTCGAGGCGAGGGTCTTTTAATTCTCTTACAATTGCGATTATTTCTCTTTTTATGCTTTCAAACTTATGCTGAGCTCTATGGTTTGGCATAAAATTACTCCTTTAATCTTCTCTGTATTCTTCCATGGTGAATGCTTCAAAAATGTCTCCTGTTTTTATATCGTTAAAATTCTGAAGACCGATTCCGCATTCAAATCCTTGAGCAACTTCTTTTGCGTCGTCTTTAAATCGCCTGAGTGATGAAATTTCGTCTTCGCTTATAACGATTCCGTCGCGTACCACTCTTATTCTAGCATTTCTTAAAATTTTTCCTGACAACACATAACATCCTGCTATGGTTCCTACGCTGGATATTTTGTAAACTTCACGACATTCTGCACGGCCAAGTTGAACTTCGCGATATTTCGGAGCCAACATACCTTTCATTGCGTCTGTTATTTCTTCTATACATTCATAAATTATTCTGTAAAGACGAATATCTACACCTTCGCGTTTTGCGGTATCCGCCGCGTCGGGTTCAGGTCTTACGTTAAATCCGACTATAATTGCGTTTGAAGCATTTGCAAGCATTACGTCTGATTCGTTTATAGCACCAACACCACCGTGGATTACTCTTACACTAACTTCTTCAGTTGATAATTTTTCAAGCGATTGTTTTACAGCTTGAACAGAACCTTGAACGTCAGCCTTAATGATAATGTTAAGTTCCTTCATCTCACCCTCTGAAATAGTGTCAAAGAGAGTATCAAGAGTAACTTTCTGGAATAGCTTAAATTCTTCTTCCTTAGCCTTAGCCTTTCTCTGCTCAACAAGTGCTCTTGCAAGCTTTTCAAGCTGTGCCGTGCTTTCACTGTCAAGCACGGACTTTATATGTACTTCATCTTCAATAAATGTCAGATTTTTTGCCGCCGACAGCATTTGCTTCATAACCTTTGCCGCCATCGGCGCCCAGCTGCCGTTTTCGATCAGCCCCACCGTGCGGCCGCGCCAGCCGCGCTCGGTCAGATGCTCGATCAGTGCGCGCATCGGCGGGAAAATATCGGCGTTATAGGTCGTCGTGGCCAGCACGACCTTGCCGTAGCGGAAGGCGTCCTCCACCGCCTCGGAGAGATCCGCCCGCGCAAGGTCGGTCAGGATGACCTTCGGGCAGCCCTTCTCGCGCAGGCGCTGCGCCAGAAGCTCCACGGCGCGCTTCGTGTTGCCGTAGACGGAGGTATAGGCGATGAGAATGCCCTCGCTCTCGACGCCGTAGGACGACCAAAGGTCGTAGAGATCCAGATAATAGCCCAGATTCTCCTTCAGCACCGGCCCGTGCAGCGGGCAGATCACGGAAATGTCGAGCGCGGCCGCCTTCTTGAGCAGGCGCTGCACCTGCGCGCCGTATTTGCCCACAATGCCGAAATAGTAGCGCCGCGCCTCGCACGCCCAGTCCTCCTGCGCGTCGAGCGCGCCGAACTTGCCGAAGCCGTCGGCGGAGAACAGCACCTTGTCCGCCGCGTCATAGGTCACGATGACCTCCGGCCAGTGCACCATGGGCGCGGCGACGAAATGCAGGGTGTGACGGCCGAGCGGGAGCGTGTCGCCCTCGCCGACGACCACGCGGCGCTGTGCGAAATCCTCGCCGAAGAAATGTTTCATCATGACAAATGCCTTGTCCGACGAGACGATCCGCGCCTGCGGATAGCGGCGGGCAAAGTCGGTGACGGAACCGGAGTGATCCGGCTCCATGTGCTGCACGATCAGGTAGTCCGGCGCACGTCCCTCCAGCGCCTTGGAAAGATTCTCCAGCCACTGCGCGCCAAAGCGCTGGTCTACCGTGTCCATGACGGCGATCTTCTCGTCCAAAATGACATAGGAATTGTAGGCCATCCCGTTCGGGACGACGTACTGCCCCTCGAACAGGTCGATCTTGCGGTCGTTTACGCCGATGTAGCGGATGTCGTTTGTGATGTGCATAGGTTGTTTTCCTTTCCTGTTTTTTTCCAGTATACCACAGGCGGGACAAAAATAAAAGGCCTTGGAGCACGCTTGCATTTTTTCGTGTCTTCTGTTACAATGACAGACGAAAGGAGTTGGCTGACATAGAAAAGAAAAAGACCCTTCGCTATCTGGGGCGATGTCTGGGTTCCTACAAAAAGTGGACGATCCTCGCTGCCGTGTTCGGCTGGTCGGAGGTCGTCCTTGAAGTTTTTATTCCGGTGCTGATGTCCGTCATCGTTGACGGCGGACTGTACCGCGAGGAGGAGTTTTTCCTCTCCTCCCTTTTCTCTCCGGCGCTGATCGCCGACCGCGACCGCTTTGTCCTCACGGTCGGCGGCATCATGGTGGGCGTCGCGTGCCTGTCGCTTGCGTGCGGCCTGCTCAGCGCGCGCTTTTCCGCCATCGCCAGTCAGGGCTTTGCGAAAAACCTCCGCGCCGGTCTGCTGGAAAAGATCCAGAGCTTTTCCTTCTCCAACATCGACCGCTTCTCCACGCCGAGCCTCATCACCCGCGCAACGACCGACGTCAACGCGGTGCGCACCTCAATGTATCAGCTCCTGCGCACCATGACGCGCGCGCCGATCATGCTGCTCATGGCCACGGTCATGGCCTTTCTGGTGCACGCGCGCCTTGCCTTCCTCTTCCTCATCTCCATCCCGCTGCTGGGCGGCGTTCTGGTGCTGCTGATGAAGATCGGCCAGCCGCGCTTTCGCAGGATGCTCGTCAAGACCGACGCCATGAACCGCGCCGTGCAGGAGAATCTCGTCAGCAGCCGCGTGGTCAAGGCCTATGTGCGCGGCGACTACGAGTCCGAGCGCTTTGCGCATACCGCGCAGGAGCTGCGTCAGGCGACGCTCTCCTCCTCGCGCCTGTTCACGCTGACCGGTCCCATCCAGATGAGCATCATGTGGCTGTGCACGCTGCTGCTGCTCCTGCTGGGCGGTCGGGAGATCATTCTTGAAAAGACGGGGCTGCTGACGGGCGAGCTTGTGAGCATGGTCAGCTACGCCAATCAGGCGGTCGGTTCGCTGACCATGCTGACCTGGCTCATCATGTCCCTGTCGCGCGCGCAGGCGTCGCTGCAGCGCATCAACGAGGTGTTCGACGAGGTGCCCGACATTGCGGACGGCTCCTCCGACGCAGCCGTCGCCGACGGCAGCATCGACTTTGACGACGTCTCCTTCAGCTATTCCGGCAATGCCGAGCGCCCCACCCTGCGCCACATCGACCTGCACATCCGCTCCGGCGAGACGATCGGCATCATCGGCGGCACCGGCGAGGGCAAATCCACGCTGGTCAACCTCATCCCCCGCTTTTACGATCCGCTCTCCGGCACGGTGCGTGTCGGCGGGCGCGACGTGCGCGACTATACGCTGCGCGCCCTGCGCGACGGCGTTTCCATGGTGCTGCAAAACGGCACGCTCTTCTCCGGCACCATCGCGGAAAATCTGCGCTGGGGCAAGGCCGACGCAACGCAGGAGGAGATGCGCGCCGCCTGCGCCGTTGCCTGCGCCGACGAGTTCATCGGGCGCTTTCCGGACGGCTACGAGACGGTGCTGGAGCAGAACGCGGCCAACCTCTCCGGCGGCCAGAAGCAGCGCCTGCGCATCGCGCGCGCCGTCATCAAAGCGCCGAGGATCCTGATCCTGGACGACTCGACCAGCGCCGTCGATATGGCGACCGACGAGCACATCCGCCGCGCCCTGCGCGCCTCGCTCGCCGGAACGACGAAGCTCATCATCGCCCAGCGCATCGCCTCCATCGTCGGCTGCGACCGCATCGTCGTGCTCGATCAGGGCGCGATCTCCGACGTGGGCACCCATGCCGAGCTGATGCGCCGCAGCGCCATCTACCGCGATGTTTACGAAAGCCAGATCAGACAGGAGGACGCCGCTTATGCCGAAAATTGAACTGCGCAGCTATTCCAAGGCGCGCACGCCGCTTGGCACGCTGCTGCGCCTGTTCCGCTACTTTCGCCACTGCCGCCTGATCCTCATCAGCGCCGTGGTCTCCATCCTGCTCTACTGCGCCGCCACCATCGCCGCCTCCTACGCCATGCGGCCGCTGGTCAACCTGCTTGAGGGCAGCACGCTGTCCGTCAGCGCGACCTATGCCAAGTACCTTGCGCTGCTGCTGGGGCTTGCCTTCCTCTATCTGCTCAGCGCCGTGACGAACTACCTGCTCAACCGCCTGATGCTCGAGAGCAGCGCGGTCATCATGCTGCACCTGCGCACGGAGCTGTTTGCAAAAATGCAGAAGCTCCCCGTCCGCTACTTTGACGAGAACACGAACGGCAGCCTGATGAGCTACTTTACAAACGACATCGAGGCGACCAACGAGCTGCTCCAGCACAGCATCACGCAGATGCTCATCTCCGTGACCTCGCTTGTGGGCGTCATCTCCATGATGCTCATGCTCTCAATGAAGCTCTTTGCCGTCATGGTCGTCCTCGCGGGACTTGTCATCTTCGTCGTCCGCCTGACCACGAAGATCTCCGGCCGCAGCTACCGCGCCCAGCAGAGCCGCGCCGCGAAGGTCAACGGCTACCTCGAGGAGATGATCGCCGGCGAGCGCGACGTCAAAGTCTTCACGCATGAGGACGCCGTTCTGCGCGACTTTTCGCCCATCAACGAGAGCCTCTACGCCGCCTCCACGACGGCCACGACGGCCACCTCCGTCATCGGGCCGATCCTCAATAACCTTTCGCACATCTTCTACGCCCTGACCTGCGCCGTCGGCGTCATCTGGCTCAGCGGCGAGGGCGCGGGCGGCATCCTCATCACCTTCCTGCAATACATCCGTCAGTTTGCCGACCGCGTCAGCCAGATCTCGGAGCAGTTTAACTCCATTATGCTGGCGCTTGCGGGTGCGGAGCGCATTTTCGACGTGCTCGACCTTCCGCCCGAGGAAGACGAGGGCGACGTGACCCTGGCAAGTGAGGGGCGCGACTATTTCTGGGTGCATCCCGACGGCACGCACACGCCGCTGCGCGGCGACGTCCGCTTCTACAACGTCGATTTTTCCTACGTCGAGAGCAAGCCCGTGCTGCGGGATCTGTCGCTCTACGCGAAGCCCGGGCAGAAGATCGCCTTCGTCGGCTCCACCGGCGCGGGCAAGACGACCATCACGAACCTCATCAACCGCTTCTATGACATTCAGGCCGGCCGGATCACCTATGACGACATCGACATCGGCCGCATCCGCAAGGACGACCTGCGCCACTCGCTCGGCATTGTCCTGCAGGACACGCACCTGTTTACCGGCACGGTCATGGAAAACATCCGCTACGGCCGTCTCGACGCAACGGACGAGGACTGCATCCGCGCCGCAAAGATCGCAAACGCGCACTATTTCATCTCCCATCTGCCGCAGGGCTACGCCACCATGCTCCAGTCCGACGGCGCGAACCTGAGTACCGGCCAGCGCCAGCTGGTCGCCATCGCACGCGCCGCCGTCTCCGAAGCGCCGGTCATGATCCTCGACGAGGCGACCAGCTCCGTCGATACGCGCACGGAAAAGCTCATCGAGCGCGGTCTGGACGGCCTGATGCGCGGGCGTACGGTCTTTGTCATCGCCCATCGCCTCTCCACCGTCCGCAATGCCGACGCCATCCTTGTGCTGGAAAACGGCAAGGTCATCGAGCGCGGCAGCCACGACGACCTCCTGACGCTCAAGGGCAAGTACTACCAGCTCTATACCAACATGATCGAGCTGTCCTGACCCCTTCGCCCCGCCGCAACCGCACCATCCCAACATAACCGCACCGTCTCCATCGCACTCCCCAACAAAACACCGCGGGAGCTGCCCACCGGCAGCCCCCGCGGTTCAGACTGTCAAAAAAGTCCGTAACCGTCAAAATAGATTCACTTTTTTAAGAAAATTGGCCGCAGGACTGCAATATAAATAATTGAGAATTTTTGAACTTTTATAAGCTGAAAGCAGATTTATTTATAATAATTTTGACTTACTTCGCAACTCACGCCCTACCGTATCTATATACG
>USIH01000126.1 GCA_900554705.1 uncultured Eubacteriales bacterium | reverse complement strand
CGTGTCCCGGATCCGGCGGATATTCTCCATCAGCTCCGCCGTCTCCGACGGGTTCATGCCCGCCGCCGGCTCGTCCAGCAGCAGCAGGCACGGGTTGGACGCCAGCGCCCGCAGGATCTCCAGCCGCCGCTGCGCGCCGTAGGGCAGGGAACCGGCCTGCTTGGCGGCAAGCTCCGTCATGCCCATGAAGTCCAGAAGCGACATGGCGCGCGCGGTGGCCTCGCGCTCGGCGCGGTAGTAGCGCGGCGTGTGCAGCAGCGAGGCAAGGAAGGAGCATGGGACGCCGTTGTGCAGCCCGACCATGACGTTCTCCAGCACCGTCATCTTGCGAAACAGGCGGATGTTCTGGAAGGTGCGGGCGATGCCCAGACGGTTGACCTGCGCGGTGGTCATGCCCTTGGTGTCGATGCCGCGCAGCAGGATGGAGCCGCGTGTGGGCTGGTAGACATTGGTCAGGAGGTTGAAGATCGTGGTCTTGCCCGCGCCGTTCGGACCGATGAGACCGGCGATCTCCGTCGCGCCGATGGTCAGCGTGAAGCGGTCAACGGCGGTCAGACCGCCGAAGTCGATGCCGAGGCTGCGGATGTCCAGCACGGGCGGCTTGCCGAGGTCGCGCTCCGGAATGATGGATTCGCTCGGCAGGGGTACCATTTTCGTGCTCACGGCTTCTCGCCTCCCTTCCGGCGCAGGCGCGCGGCCAGCGTGCGCCCGAGATTTGACAGGCGGGTGTTGAGGTCAAAGACCATCCAGAGGATCAGGATCAGCGCGTAGATGAACATCCGGTATTTGTCCAGACCGCGCAGCAGCTCCGGCAGAACGGTCAGCACGACCGCCGCGATGACCGAGCCGCGCAGGTTGCCCATGCCGCCGAGCACGACCATGACAAGGATGCTGATGGAGGCGTTGAAGTCGAACTTCTTGGCGACGAAGGACGAGAAGTTCAGCCCGTAGAGCACGCCCGCGACGCCCGCGATGGCGGCCGAGAGGACGAAGGCGCGCAGCTTATAGGCGGTCACGTCGATGCCGACGGACTGCGCGGCGATGTCGTCGTCGCGGATGGCCTTGACGGCGCGCCCCTCGCGGCTGTTCGTGAAGTGGATGATGAGCAGCAGGGTCAGAAGCACCATGACGGCGCACAGCGGATAGGTCGAAAGCCCCAGCCGGTATGGCCGCACGGTGACGCCCGCCGCGCCCTTGACGATCTTCACGGCGTCGGCAGCGGCGTCCTGCGGCGCGTGGAACATGGAGACGTGCAGGCCGTTTGCGTCCAGACTGACGTAGAGGCAGTTGAGGATATTCTTGATGATCTCGCAGAAGGCGAGCGTCACGATGGCAAGGTAGTCGCCGCGCAGGCGCAGCGCCGGAACGCCGACGATCACGCCCGTCAGGGCGGCGGCTGCCGCGCCGATGAGCATACACAGCGGCATGAGCAGCCACGGCGAGGCGATGTGCTCCTGCAGGCAGGTGGCGGCGATGACGCCGCAGACCGCGCCCACGCTCATAAAGCCCGCGTGGCCGAGGCTCAGCTCGCCCAAAATGCCGACCGTCAGGTTCAGCGACAGCGCCATCATGCTGTAAACGCAGATGGGAACGAGCTGACCGGAGAACGAGCGGTTGAGCGCACCGCCCGCGTTCAGAAAGCCGACGAGCAGGAAGAAGGCGGCGGTCATGCCGAGGGTCAGCGCGTCTTTTCTTCGCATGACGGTACCTCCTTACACTTTTTCCGTCACGGCCTTGCCCAGAAGTCCGTTGGGCTTGACCAGCAGAATGAGGATCAGCACCCCGAAGACGATCGCCTTGGCCAGATCCTGATTGATATAGGCCGTGCCGAGGATCTCGATCAGACCCAGCAGCAGCCCGCCGACGAGGGTGCCGGGGATGGAGCCGATGCCGCCCAGAACGGCGGCGGTGAAGGCCATGATGCCGGGCACGGAGCCGGTCGTGGGCGAAAGGGTGGGCGTCTTCGAGCAGTAGAGCACGCCCGCGACGGCGGCCAGCGCCGAGCCGATGGCAAAGGTGACGGCGATGGTGCGGTTGACGCTGATGCCCATCAGCTCCGCCGCCTGCCGATCCTCCGAAACGGCGCGCATGGCCTTGCCCGTGCGCGTCCGGCTCGTGAAGAGGGTCAGGCCGAGCATGACGAGCAGGCAGACCGACACGTTGACGATCGTCTCTCCCGTGACGGTCAGGCGGCCGCCGAAGAGATGCAGCGCGGGGATCGTCACGATGGACTGGTAGGACTTCGGGTTCGCGCCGAAGAGCAGCAGCGCGCCGTTTTGCAGCAGGTAGCTCACGCCGATGGCGGTGATGAGCACGCTCAGCGACGGGGCGCTGCGCAGCGGGCGGTAGGCCAGCCGCTCGATCAGCAGCCCCAGCGCGGTGCACACGACCATTGCCGCGCCGAGCGCCAGCAGCGGGTGCAGGCCGAGCGAGTAGTAGCCCACGAAGGAGGCGTAAGCGCCGACCATGATCACGTCGCCGTGGGCGAAGTTGAGCATCTTGGCAATGCCGTAGACCATCGTGTAGCCCAGCGCGATGATCGCGTAGATGCTGCCGAGGCTCAGGGCGTTGACGAGGTTGGAAAGAAGCTCCATCGCGAACACCCTCAGCCGGCGTCGGTGTATTTGCCGTCCCGAATGACGACCGCCATGGGCGACTTATCCACAAAGCCGTCCTTCCACTGCATCTGCGCGCCGGTCAGACCGGAGAAGCGCATGGAGGAGAACTGCGCGATGAGCAGGTCGCACAGCGCCTCCGGCGAGGCATCGGGCGACGCGCCCGCATCGATCAGCGCCTGATAGATCGCCCAGACGCAGTCGTAGGCGTCGGCGGCAAACTGGATGGGCGTTTCGCCGTAGGCCTCCTCATAGGCGCGCACAAAGGCCTGCGTCTTCTCGTCCGGCGCGTCGGCGGCAAACGGGGTCAGCAGCATCACGCCCTCGGCGAGAGAGGCGTCGAAGCCCTTGAGCGTCAGGATGCCGTCCATGCCGTCCACGCCGAAGAAGGTCGGCGCGTAGCCGATGGCGTCGGCCTCCTTGAGGATGAGGGAGGCAGGGGTGTAGTAGATCGGCAGGAAGACCAGATCCGCGCCCGCGCTCTTGGCCTCTCCGACCTGCACGGAGAAGTCGATGGTGTCCTCGGTGCAGGCGCCGACGGAGACGATGCGCAGGCCGGTGGCCTCCGCACGCTCGCGGAAGGTCTGGTAGATGCCGGTGGAGTAGTCGCTGCTGCTGTCGTAGATCACGGCGATCTTCGCCTGCGGGAAGTGCTCGGAGATGTACTGCGCGGAGGCGGAGCCTTGGTTCGGGTCGCTGAAGCACATCTGGAAAACGTTGTCCTTGCCCGTCACGATGTCCGCCGAGGAGGCGGAGGGCGTGAGCAGGAAGACGCGGTCGATGTTCGCCTCGGTCGAGACGGTCAGGCACGGCGTGGTCGTCACGGTGCCGACCATGATCTGCATCCCCCAGTCGAGCAGGCTGTGATAGGCGTTGACGCCCTTCTCGGCGTCGTTTTCGTCGTCCTGCGCGTTCAGCTCAAACTGGATGCCGCCCAAGGCGTTGATCTCCTTGACGGCAAGCTCCGCGCCGTTTTTCGCGGCGATGCCGTAGATCGCGGCGCTGCCGGTCAGCGGGCCGCTCAGCCCCAGCCGGAAGGCCGCTGCGGCAGAGGACGACTTCTTCTCCTTCGAGCAGCCGCACGCAAGGAGCAGGGAAAGCGCAAGAACGAGGGCAAGTAGCTTTTTCATGGTGAGTTCTCCTTTTCTGTTTTTGGGTAGAAAAAAACGGCTCTGCGATCAGGCAGAGCCGAGGTTCTCGCCTAATCGCGTTGTCGGATCGCGGAAATAGAAAAAATGACGGATACCAGAGTATCCGCCAGTACCGGAAGGGCGCAGCAAGCCCCGAAAAAGCCGTTAGGGGTGCACTGCATCGTCATGGCTCGAGGCTCCCTTCCAAGAATTTTCTATACTATATCGCTTTAGCGCAGAAAAGTCAAGTGAAAATTTATACAACAATTTCCGGATAAATTTTACCGCCTGTGTGCACAAAGCACAACCGCTTGACAGGCGGGAAGAAATCCCGTATAATTGCAAAAAATGAAACAGCGGAGGAGAAACTACGTGGATCTATTTGCCAAATGTGAAAAGCGAAGCATTGTTGACGAGGTGCGTGAAAACGGGATCTACCCCTTTTTTAAGGCGCTCCAGTCCCGACAGGACAGGGAGGTCATCATGGAGGGCAGACGCCGCATCATGCTCGGCTCCAACAATTACCTCGGTCTGACGACCGATCCGGAGGTCATCGCGGCGGGCGTGGAGGCGCTGGAGACGCTGGGCACCGGCTGCTCCGGCTCGCGCTTCCTCAACGGAACGCTGACGCTGCATCTGGAGCTGGAGCGCGAGCTTGCGGCCTTCTTACACAAGCAGGACGTCGTGACCTTCTCCACCGGCTACCAGTCCAACCTCGGCATCATCTCCGCTCTGGTCGGCATGAACGACTACGTGCTCTGCGATCGGGAGAATCACGCCTCGATCTACGACGCCTGCCGCCTGAGCTACGGAAAGATGCTGCGCTATCGCCACAGCGACATGGCGGATCTGGAGCGGTGTCTGAAGAAGGTGCCGGAGAAGGCGGGCATTCTGATCGTCACCGACGGCGTGTTCTCCATGGGCGGCGACATCGCCAATCTGCCGGAGATCTGCCGCCTTGCCAAGGCCTACGGTGCGCGGGTCATGGTTGACGATGCGCACGGACTGGGCGTCATCGGCGTGGGCGGCCGCGGCACGGCCAGCCACTTCGGACTGGAAGACGAGGTGGATATCTACATGGGCACCTTTTCCAAGTCCCTTGCGTCGCTGGGCGGCTATATGGCAGGCCCCGCACGCGTGTGCGACTACGTGCGCCACAATTCCCGCGCACACATCTTCTCCGCCTCCGTTCCGCCCGCCTGCTGCGCCGTCGCGCTTGCCGCGCTGCGCAAGCTGCGCGCCGAGCCGGAGCGCGTGGAGCATCTTGCGGCGCTCTCGGCCTATGCCCGTGCGCGCTACCGCGCCTGCGACATTCCCATCGTGCCGTCGCAGACGCCCATCATCCCGGTCTATACCTACCAGCCCGAGCGCACGCTGCGCGTGCAGAAGGAGATCTATGAGCGCGGCGTCTACGTCAACGCAGTCCTGCCGCCCGCATGCGCGCCCGGCGAGTGTCTGCTGCGCACGAGCCTGATGGCGACGCTGACGGAAGCGCTGATCGACGAGGCTGCGAAGACCATTTCCGAGGTGCTGCATGAATACTAAGATCGTACTTCTCACCGGAGGCAGCTCCGGCATCGGCAAGGCGACGGCGCAGGCGCTGCGTGCGCGCGGCTGCACGGTCTATGAGATGAGCCGCCGTCCGTCGGACGACCGCTGGCATATCTCCGGCGACGTCACGAACATCGCGCAGGCGCGCGCGGCGGTGCAGACGGTCATCGCGCGCGAGGGCAGGCTCGACGTACTGGTCAATAATGCCGGCTTCGGCATTTCCGGCGCGGTCGAGTTTACCGACGCGCGCATCGCGCAGGCGCAGCTGGACGTCAATTTTCAGGGGATGTCCAACCTCTGTCAGGCGGCGCTGCCGTATCTGCGCGCGCAGGGGAGCGGACGCATCGTGAACCTCTCCTCCGTGGCCGCCGTGGTGCCGATCCCGTTTCAGGCCTACTATTCCGCCTCCAAGGCGGCGATCAACGCCTTTTCCATGGCGCTTGCAAACGAGGTGCGCCCCTACGGCGTCTCCGTGTGCGCCGTCATGCCCGGCGACATCCGCACGGGCTTTACCGCAGCGCGGCAGAAGCAGCAGGACGGCGACGAGGCCTACGGCGGGCGCATCGGGCGCTCCGTCGGCAAGATGGAGCGCGACGAGCAGGGCGGGATGCAGCCGGAGCAGGCGGCCGCACGCATCGCAGCGCTGGCGCTGAAAAAGCGCGTCAAGCCGCTCTATGCCATCCGCGCCGACTACCAGTTTTTTACCATCCTTGCCCGCCTCCTCCCCGCCCGCCTGCTCAATTACCTTCTTTATTGCATCTACGCACGGTAGGCGCGGCGCAATGCAGAAATTGCAGCAAGACGGCTTGTGCTTCCTGCTTTGTACTTCGGCATTCGTGAATACGCAAAGGCGCCCGACGGGGGGATCCGTCGGGCGCTTGCTTGTTTACTTCAGGGTCAGGTAGCGCATGAGGA
>USIH01000125.1 GCA_900554705.1 uncultured Eubacteriales bacterium | reverse complement strand
CCGAACCTTTTTGGCAGTCTCCCAGCGTGTCGAAAAAGGTTTTTCGACACGCTGACCAACAGGGAACTGTATTTTCTACAGTTCCCCGTTGGTTTACTCCGCATAAAGCGGAAAACGCCTTGTCAGTTCGTCAACGGCGGCGCGCACGCGCACGCGCGTACCTTCAAAGTCTCGCGCCGTGTCCGTTATGCAAGCGGCAAGAGTCTCCATCTCCCGCTCGCCCATGCCGCGCGTGGTCACGGCGGGCGTTCCGATGCGCACGCCGCCGCACACGGAGGGCGGGAAGGTGTCGTCCGGCAGGGCATTCTTGTTGATCGTGATATGGTTCTCATCCAGCCGCGTTTGCAGCTCCAGCCCCGTGAGGCCGAGCGGGCGCAGATCGACCAGCATCAGGTGGTTGTCCGTCCCGCCGGAAACAAGGGGGAAGCCCCGCTTTTGCAGCGCCTGCGCAAGCGCCGCCGCATTTTTGACCACCTGCGCGGCGTATGCGCGGAACTCCGGCTTCAGCGCCTCGGCAAAGCAGACGGCCTTGGCCGCGATGACGTGCATCAGCGGGCCGCCCTGCGTGCCGGGGAAGACGGCGGAGTTGAGCTTCTTTTCCAGCTCCGCTTTTCCCATGATGACGCCGCCGCGCGGGCCGCGCAGCGTCTTATGCGTCGTCGTCGTCACAACGTCGGCATAGGGGATCGGGCTTGGGTGCTGGCCGCCCGCGACCAGTCCCGCAATGTGTGCCATATCGACCATGAAATACGCGCCGCACGCATGTGCGATGTCCGCAAAGCGCGCAAAGTCGATCCTGCGCGGATAGGCGGACGCCCCCGCGACGATGATCTTGGGGTGGTGCCGCTGCGCTAAGCGCTCCACCTCGTCGTAGTCGATGCGTCCCGTGGCCGGATCGACCCCGTAGGACACCACGCGGTAGAGCTTGCCGGAGGCATTGACCGCGCTGCCGTGGCTCAGGTGTCCGCCATCGGACAGGCGCATTGCAAGGATCGTGTCATTCGGCCGAAGCAGCGCCTGATAGACTGCAAGATTTGCCTGCGTTCCGCTGTGCGGCTGGACGTTTACAAACTCCGCGCCGAAGAGCGCCTTGGCACGCGCAATTGCGATGCGCTCGATCTCGTCGACCGCCTCGCAGCCGCCGTAGTAGCGCCGCCCGGGCAACCCCTCGGCATATTTGTTGGTCAGAGCCGAACCCATACACGCCATCACGGCGCGGGAGGTCAGATTTTCCGAAGCGATCAATTCGATGCTCTCCCGCTGCCGCTCCAGCTCCCACTGCAAAAGCGTACCGACCTCCGGATCCAATTCCGCCACGAAGGCATTGTTTTGTGCAGGTGAAAGCATACTGCACACTTCCCTTCCGTAAAAAATGAACGCAGCCCGCTCCGGCTGCGTTCATGCGAGGCGAAACTCTTCCCCTTATGGGAAGAAAACAACTCCGTCCTTTTGCCTGAGAGATTCGGAAGCGGACGCTTCCTTGCACCTTCGGCACTCATCTGCATGAGCTTCTCCAGAGACGCCCTTGACGATCCGGTCGGTTTTCCTGAGAGTGTTGCTCCTTCGGAGGGCGTGCGCCGCTTTCCCGAAATCGCCTTCGCGGGCTGTATAGGGTCATTATAGTTCTTTTTTCCTGAAATGCAAGCTATTTTTGTAATTTGCTCATTGCTTCCCCTTCGAGCCAGCGCCGCAGCTCCGACGGCGTGGCGGGAAGCGCCACGGTGTTAAACTTGGTGCGTCCCGGGATCATCTCCTCGGGTCTGTCGCTGTCGGCCCAGACCACGCGCTGCAAAACGCGCTCGTTGCTCTGCGCGATATTCGTCGGATCTTCCAGCTCACGGTATTGCAGCAGAATGGTCGCGTTGCGGCTGTCACCCGTCCAGCGACCGAAGTTGGTCGTGGGCGACCGCCAGAGCCAGCGGCAGCGCCTGCCATTCTCCGAAAGGAGCTTCAGATAGCCGTTCTCGACATCCTGCGTGCAGCGCATCAGCCAGACGACGTGAAACCCCGCCTTTTGAAAAAACTCGCAGCAGTCGAAGAACTCGCGGATCATCAAAAGGCCGTCTTGCAGCATCATCACCGTGTGACCGATCTTGATGAACGCCACAACGGTCTGCCCGTCGAGCGTGATGGGCACGTCGCGGCACTCCGGCGGGACAAGGCGGAGCCACTGCTCCCGCCACTGCTCGAACGTATTGCGCGCTGCGGCCTGTTTATGGTGAAACAGCATCGGCATATCCTCCTCTATTTTACCTCAATGCGGTAGGTGATCGCACCGGCGTGCTGCTCCTCGACGGAGATCTCATAGGAAACGCACAGCGTGCCGCCCTCGTAGGTCATCTCGTTTTGCAGCCGTGTCGTGCGCAGGCGGATCATCAACGCGCCAAAGCCCATGTCGTAGAGCGACGTCTCCTCCTCACCCACGCAAAACACCATGCGCGAACGGGTCGCGCCCTCGCGCAGGAGCGTCACACGATCCTTTTCCATGTGGAAGCTCGTGCGCGTGCCCTCCAAGCCCGTCAGCTCGCTTTCCGCATAGGAGAGGATGAGCCGATCCTCCAGCGCCTCCAGCGTGCCCTCGGTGAGGAGCTTCACTTCCTCCTCCGGCTCGCTGCCCATGCGCTGCAAGGCAGAGATCCTGATCACAACATCGCGCTTCATTGTGCGGCTTCCTGCGCAAGCGCGATCAGCTCGTCGAGCAGCGCGCCATAGGCGATGCCGCTTGCCTCAAACAGCTTGGGGTACATGGAAATGGAGGTGAAGCCCGGCAGGGTGTTGATCTCGTTGAAGACGATCTCCCCGTCGGCATAGGTCACGAAGAAATCCACGCGCGACAGGCCGCTGCACCCCATCGCCTCATAGACGCGGATCGCCGTGTCGCGCACCCGCTCCGCCGTCGCCTCGTCGATGCGTGCGGGGATATACAGGCGGGCGCAATCGGAAATATACTTCGCGTCGTAGTCGTAAAACTCCGTTCCGGAATCGATCTCGCCGCAGACGGAAGCCGCAGGCGCAGCGTTTCCGAGAACGGCCACCTCGACCTCATGGCCGTTGATGAACTCCTCGACCAAGAGCTTGCGGTCAAATTTTGCCGCGCACAGCAGCGCCTTTTCCAGCGCTTCGCGGTTTTTCGCCTTTCCGACACCCACGGAGGAGCCGGTTCCGGCAGGCTTGACAAAGACGGGGTAAGAGAACTTCGCCTCGACTGCGTCAAGGATGCCCTCCATCCCGCTCTGCAAGGCGCGCGCGTCGACCTGCATCCATTCCGCCTGCCGAATGCCCGCCTTGTCGGCGATGAGCTTTGTCAGTGTTTTGTCCATACAGGCGGCAGAGGCAGCGATGTGCGAGCCGACGTAGGCGATCCCCGCCAACTGCAAAAGGCCTTGGATCGCGCCGTCCTCGCCGTTCTCTCCGTGCAGCACGGGGAAAACGACGTCAATGCGCTCGCGCACGACGCAGTCGCCCTCAAAGTTCAAAAGTCCCTGTCCGCGCACGGGGGAAAGCGCCGCGCGGCGGTTTTCCTCGCAGGAGAGCCACTCGCCGCTGGGCAGCTTGCTGTAGTCCTTGCCGCCGTAGAGCACCCACTCGCCCGCCTTGGTGATACCGACGGGGAAAATGTTGTATTTATTCGGATCGAGGTTGTTCAGCACCGACTCCGCCGAGCGGAGCGATACCTCGTGCTCCGGCGAAACGCCGCCAAACAGCACACAAACGCTCAGTTTTCTCATGGGAAATGAGCCTCCAATATTTAATGTCACCTTATCATAGGTGATTTCTGCCGTAAAAACAAGCACAATTTTTCGAAAAATCAAATTTCGGTGGAAAAATGATACACTTCACGCTATAATGGGGTGGAAAGGAAGGTGGGAAGACGTGACGATCGAACTGACAAACGGCGAATTTCGCCAGCTTTTGGACATGGTATACATCGGCAACTGGATCCTCAACTCCACCCGCGGCAACGACCGCATCGAAGAATACGACCGCATTGAGAGCAAGCTCTTTGACCTTTGCAGCGGCACGCCCCTTGCCTCTCTGGTAGAGCATCGGCTCGGCGTCGCTTTTCCGTCGCGCGCCTTTAACGAGGGCGGAATACAGGACGCCATTGCCTACTACGAGGACGGTGTTTTCTTCGACATCCTCGCAGAGGAGCTTGCCAAGCGCGACATGGGTTATCCGGAGATCACGGCGGAAAACTATGCCGAGCTGACCGAGCGGATGGATAAATATATGGAAGAATTTCACGAAAACGGAGTGGAAAACGTATCCGTCGATACGGATCGGTAAGAAAGGAACCTTAATTCTATGCAAAAACGCTTTATTTGCTTTCTCTGTCTCCTCTCGTTGCTGCTCAGCCTGAGCGGCTGCGGAAAAACCGTCGGCGCGAAGCCGGCGCAGCGCCCCACGCAGAGCACCGCGACCGAACCGGTGACGACCGAACCGCCAACGGAACCGGTGCCCGTGACAACGCTGCCGCCGGAGCCGGAAGAGTTCCGCTTCCCCGCGGAGCGTTACCCCTCCGCGGGAATGCAGCTCTATCGGCTCGACGCGCTCGACCGCGACGGCTTTTACTCACAGGTGTGTCTGGACGACCGCTACCTCGCGCTGCAATACTCCGTGAATTACGAAAACGCCTCCGTCGTTCTCTTTGACCTGCTGGAAAACCGACTGGTGCTGGAGATGCCGCTTTGCAGCACCGGCAGTCTGCTCGCACTCGACGCGGCACGGGAGCACCTGATCGTCAACAATTTCGGCACACCTTCCCGGCTGGAGCTTTTTGATTTTTCCGGTGCGCTGGTCAATTCTTACGTGGCCTCAGATGAGCTTTACCGCCTGTATATGGACGAGGACGGCAGGCTCTGGGACATACAGGGCAGAAACCTGTTTTGCGTCGACGGCGAGCAAACGCACCTCTACGAAAACGCCGTGGAGGGCGACAGTCCGCAGATCTTCTCCGTGCAGGGCGACATTGTGCAGTATGTCACCTCGGAATCCTTCAGCGCGGCCTACCGTTATGACTGCGCCACGCAAACGCTCTCCTACACACCGGAGCTTGACGGCTTTCATTCGATCAACAGCCGCGTGCTCTACCGTGCCGAGGACGATGCGCTCATTCTTGCCACGCCTGACGGCGTGCGCCACACGCTTCCCTTCGGGTTGGGCGAGACTTACCTTATCGCGCAGGACGGCGACTACACCGCCGTTTTAAGCGACTGTAACCTCTACCGTGCCGACCTGACACGTTCGACGCTGGAGCGTTACGCCATTGGAAGCAACGAGTACTACGGCGTTGCCTGCGACGAAGGAAACGTCGCCTTTGCCGTCCTCGATGGAGCTGCGGCAAGCGTGCTGTACTGCCCCGCTGTAGAGGAGGCGCCCGCTGCGGAATTTTCCGCCGCGCGACTGGACGATGCAACGCTGGAAAACTGCCGCAAATCCGCCGCGCTCTTCTCCCGCTATGGCATCCGTCCCTCGCCGTTCTCCCCGAAGGAGGGCAACTCGCTGGGCGGTTTCCTGCTCAGCGAGGTCTCAAGCGAAGACATCGCCGCCTATTTAAGGGATCTGGAGACCTACCTGTCGCGCTATCCCGACCACTTCTTTGACCAGATTAAAAATGACCTCTACAGCGCGCTGGCAGTCTATTACACCATGACTCTCCTGCCGGAGGACACCAGCAGCATCGGCAATGCGAGCGCTGTGACGACCAGCGGCTGGCAAACCATCCAAATCGCTTTCAGCGGCGGCTTCGGCTTCGCGGAGACGGACTTCTCCCATGAGCTTTGGCACGCGCTGGAGTACTATGTCGTCTGCGAGGACGACGGCTCGCTGAGCTATATCACCGGCTGGGACGCGCTCAATCCCGAAGATTTCTCCTATAACAACGCCTACACCGACGAAAACGGCGACACGCTGTATTCCGACGAGTATACCTACTGGAACGAGGACGATCCGGAGCGGATCTGGTTCATCGACTACTACGCCCGTCTCTACGCGAAGGAAGACCGCGCCCGTATTTTCGAAAATATGTGCGTCGCAGACGGCTTTGACTATTTCGCTGCGCCGCACCTGCGGGCAAAGGCACAGTACCTGACCGACCTTCTCCGGACGATCTTTCCGGAGATCGACCCGCGGCCTTGGGAGGACTGGCTGAACCGATAAATGAAAGGGACTGCCTCACTTAAAAGTTAAGCTTTATAATTGTTCGAAGTGCATCCTTACAGTCACTTTTCTTGCAAAAAGCGAAATCATTTTGACGGCTATGGGACTTTTGGATAGTCTAAGGCGAGGGCGGATAGCCCTCGCCTCAGCGTGTCGAAAAACCCTTTTCGGCACGCTGGCAGACTGCCAAAAAGGTTCGG
>USIH01000124.1 GCA_900554705.1 uncultured Eubacteriales bacterium | reverse complement strand
GCTGCGGCGCCCGCTCCCCTTCGCGGAGGAAGAACTCGGCGTGCAGCGCCCGCCGCCGCGTCTCACAGCGGCGCAGCGCTTCGCCGAAAGCATTCTGACACGCGCGGCTCGTGCGCATAAGATAGCGCAGCCGTGCCGCGGCCTCCGCCTCCAACCGAATGGCCTCGCGCAGCGCATCCGGTGGTTTTTTCTCCTCTGTCGGCGCAGCGGGCCCATATACGCGCTCCAATACGCGCTTCATGCGCTCGGTATCCATACGACCGCCTCCCCGGTACAGTCTATTCCGCCGCCGCGCTTCGGTTCCCGTCTTGCAATCCGCGCCAAACTATGCCATAATAAGAAATAATGTTATGTGTGGGAGGATGTGCTCATGCCGAGATTCTTTCTCTCCGGCGGAAGCTCGATCGCCGGGGGCACGGCGTTTATTCTGGGAGAGGACGCCGCGCACGCCAAGGTACTGCGCCTTCGCGTCGGCGACACGATGATCGTGTGCGACGGCGGCAAGGACCACCACTGCACCGTTACGAAGATCACCCCCAACGAGGTCGAGGCCGAGATCTTCGAGGTCGTCCCCTGTCAGGGCGAGCCGAGCGTGCACACCGTCATTCTCGCGGGCCTTCCCAAGGGCAGCGACAAGACCGACTACATTCTCCAGAAATGCACCGAGGCGGGCGCATCGGAGATCTATTTCTTTGCCTCCAGCCGGTGCGTGGCGCGCATCCACGGCGACGCGGACAAAAAGGTCACCCGTTGGCAGCGCATCGCCGAAGAGGCCGCCAAGCAGGCCGATGGAGCCTGCCTCCATCAAAAACAGGGAGCGGATGTTGCCGGTGTAGCAGCCGAGCGCTTTCATGATGCCAATCTCGCGGGTGCGCTCCGTGATGGACATGATCATGGTGTTGGTGATGCCGAGCGCGGCGACCAGCAGGGCGATGGCGCCGAGTCCGCCGAAAATGAGCTGCTTCTGGCGTGCGTCCTTCTCTATCGGCTTACGGATGCTCTCCATGGAGTCGGTGGTAAAGCCGAGATCCTGTATCTTTCCCTCCACGCTTGCCACGCGGTCAATGCTGTCAACCTTGACGATCGCGGTGGAATAGGTCTGCTGCTGATCCGTCTTCTTGCCGGAGAGGCGATTGAACTCCTTGATGAGGTTCTGCTGCGCGTTGACATCCAGAATAAGCCCCTGCGAGGTCTCATAGCCCTTGCTGTAGTCCTCCTTCAGGACGCCTACGACCTTGAAGGTCTTGCTCGCGGTCTTGCTGTTCTCTTCGTAGGAGCTGATCTGGAGCTTGATCTGCGCGTTGAGCGGGTCAAAGTAGGGATTCGGCAGGTTGCCCCCCGCATCCGTCACCCAATAGTCGATCATGTTATAGCCGTCCGGACGCTTGGTGTCGGCAAAGGAGTAGGCAAAGTATTCGCCGACCAGCACCTCGTCGCTCGCGTTGGGGGCGGGATAGCGACCCGCTTTGAGCGTATAGCCGAGCTTTTCCGCCGCATCCGGTGTCATGCCGACGACCGTCCCCCAGCTTGCCACATAACGGTCTAATGCGCCCGTTGACATCCGGATCGTATAGTCATAGCTTTCCAATTTCGGCGAGGCAAGCACAACGCCCTTCATGCTGCGGATGTCCTGAAGTGTGCCGTCGTAGATCTTTACGGCGTTTTTGCCGCTGCCCTTGGGCATGACGGTGATGAGCGTCAGGTCGCCCATCTCGGACAGCAGCTTCTCCTGCGTCTCGCCCATGCCTACGCCGATGGAGACCATGATGACGATGGAGCAGCAGCCGATGACGACGCCTAACATCGTAAGGAACGTCCGCAGTTTTCTGCGCCGCAGATTTTGCAGACACATTCCAAACAGGTCACGGAGCTTCATTTCCGTCCTCCCAATCGTCAAGCTCCCAGTCGGCCTTCTTTTTCTTGTGACGGCGCACCAGCAGGGCGGTCACGACGAAGGCAATGAGCACCGCCGCCGCACCGGCAAGCCACCAAACAAGGGAGCTGCCCTTCTTCTCCGTCTCCGGCTCGACCGGATCGGGAATGGTGGGGTCAACCGGATCCGGATCGACATCCATGACGCTCAGCGTCAGCGGGTAATCCTTCGTCACCGTCTCGCCGCTCGCGTTTTCATAGCTGATATGCACGGTGAGGTTCGCCTCGCCCGCCATGAAGGGCGTGACGACAAAGTCGATCGTTCCGCTCTTGCCCGCCTCGAAGTTGCCGAGGTTCTGCACGCCGTTGACGGCGGAGACGTCGTCGCTCTCGAGCGTCGCCTCGACGTTATAGATCGTACCCTTTCCCTTGTTGACGTAGTTAAAGGAAAGGAAGCCCTCCTGACCGCTGTAGAACATATCGCGCAGTTCCGGCGGCGCGACCTCGAAACGATCCGGTTGGAAGACCGGCACCGCGATCTTCTCCGAGGAAGTCTGGGAATTACGGGTGGAGTCGTCGACGTATTCATAGCGGAAGGAAATGGAAATGCCGGAGGAGGTGCTGCGGTCGCTGCCGATCGCGCTGATCTCCAGTTCCTGCGTCTGCGTCGCGCCGGGGCCGAGCTTTTCAAAATAGAACGTGTTGGACGAAGCGGAGATGGCAAGTCCCTCCTCCGTTTCGATGGACATAACGATATTCTCCACGCTGAGCACCGAGCTGGTGTTGGCGAAGGTGATCGTCAGCGGGAAGGTCGTCCCCGCCATTATCTGCTCGTCGCCGTAGCTGTACTTCTTGACGATGATATTCGGCGTGGCCGCGGCGGGGCGGGTCGTCGGATCCGGCGTCGGTGGGTCGGTCGGCCGCGGCTCTACGTACTCCTCGCACTCGATGAGTGTGATATTGGCGGTGTCGTAGGTAATGTCGATGTTATCATAGCCGACCATGCACTGGAAGGTGTTGCCGTAGCCGGTATAGGTAAGGTTGGGGAAGGTCAGCGTAAATTCCAGCGGCTGACGATCCTTGGAAAGGAGCTTGACCGTCGGCTTGTCTTCGCCGCGGAAGCTGTCGACCAGTCGGGAGACATCCAATCCCTCGTAAAGGCCGCTGTCCGGCTTGGTCTCCTTGAGGCCTGCCTCCTGTGTGCGGATGCCGCTGTTCTTCATCTGTAGCTCCAGCGTGAACTTCGTCCCACGCGTGAGCTTTGTCAGGCTCTTGCCGTTCGCGTCGACGATGCGGTAGCGCACGATCGTCAGATTGCTGTTCGGCTGCGGTGCCGGATCGGTCGGCTCCTGCGTCTCCGGCTCCGTCACGACCTGCGACGCGTCCGGATCATGCAGCACCGCCGCGGCGGGCAGGATAAATGCGCAAAGCAGCGCGATTACGGCAAGAAAGACCGTCAGCCGTTTTCCAAAAATGTTCATTTCGTTTCCTCCTGGTATTCTTCCTTGACGATCTCTCCGTCAAGAAGCGTGATCACGTGGTCGGCATAGGAAGCCATTTCGGGGTCGTGTGATACCATGACGATCGTCTGATGGTACTGGCGGGCAAAGCCGCAGATCATCTCCATCACCTCGCGCGTCGTCTTGCTGTCGAGATTGCCGGTCGGCTCGTCGGCAAAGATGACCGCCGGACGGGTGACAAAGGCGCGCGCAATGCCGGCACGCTGCTGCTGGCCGCCGGAGATCTGCCCGGGATAGTGCTTCATGCGGTTGGCAAGGCCGACGCGCCGCAGCATATCCGCCGCGATCTTCTGACGCTTGCGCTTCGGCATACCGCAAAACATCAGCGGCAGCGCGACATTCTCCAAAATGGTCAGGCTCGGCAGCAGATTATAGGCCTGAAAGACAAAGCCGGTATACTGCTGGCGAAACCGCGCAAGCTGCGTCTCGTTGAGCGTGGAGACCGGAACGTCGGCGATCGTCACCGTCCCCTTCGTTGGTTTTTCCAAACCGGCAAGCTGATTGAGCAGCGTGCTTTTGCCGGAACCGGAGGTTCCGAAAATGCAGCAGATCTCTCCGCGCTTGATCTGAAGGTTGATCCGTCTCAGGGCGACCACGCGTTCGTCTCCCATCGGATAGACCTTTCGCAGATCTTTGACCTCGATCATATTTGAATGCTCCGTCGTTTTCACCTCCGTTTTTTTGTTTTCCTTTAGGGTAGACGACACGGTACGGACGGAGTTCCCGCCGCAGCGCAAAAAAAGAAAAAATTTTAAGGGCGCGGATTTTTCCGCGCCCTTCAGACTGTCGAAAAAGCTCAGCAATGCTGGGCTTTTTCGACAGTCTGAAGGCAGCCTTTCAACAGGCTGCCGTATTCGCTTTTCGGAAGATTTTCATATCCGGGTGAACGAGTTTAGCTGGAGGATGCGGAAGTTTTCACGTGCTTGTTTCAAAGTTGGTTGTAAAAAGTGTACGAACATCAAAAGTTCGCTGTAAAAAGTGCGGTTTCAAGTCTAAAGTTCGTTGCATTTTCCGTGATTCGGTGGTATACTATATTTGCAGTATGAGATAGGGGGTGCGAATATGTACCGAATCGCAATGGAAAAGTTATTGAAATGGAAAGAAAGCAAGCGGCGGAAGCCGTTGATTATCGAGGGAGCACGGCAGGTCGGGAAAACCTGGCTGATGAAGGAATTCGGAAAGCTCTATTATACCGATACCGTATATATCAACTTCGATTCCAATTCCGGAATGGCCGAGCTGTTTGCCTCTGATTTGGATACAGAGCGCTTGATTATGGGGTTGGAATTGTATTCCGGTCGGAAAATTGATCCCGACCACACTCTCCTGATTTTTGATGAGGTACAGGAAGTGCCAAGAGCGCTCAGCTCTCTCAAGTACTTTTACGAAAATGCGCCACAATACCACATTGTATGCGCAGGCTCTCTGCTGGGCATTGCCCTGCACGAAGGTACTTCCTTCCCAGTGGGCAAAGTGGATTTTTTGAAGCTATACCCGCTCTCTTTCAAAGAGTTTTTGATGGCCACCGGAAAGGAGCGTTTTGCAGAGCTGCTCAGCAAGCAGGATTATCCAATGATCACGAGCTTTAAGCAGACCTACATTGATGCGCTCAAGCAGTATTATTTTGTAGGCGGTATGCCGGAAGCGGTGCAGAGCTTTGCGGAGAATAAGGATTTTAATGAGGTGCGTGAGATACAAAAGAGAATCCTTGCCGCTTATGAGCAGGACTTTTCCAAACACGCACCGAACGAGATCGTTCCCAAGATTCGTATGCTTTGGAACAGCATCCCCTCACAGTTGGCAAGAGAGAACAAGAAGTTCGTCTATGGCCTTGTTCGAGAGGGCGCACGGGCCAAGGATTATGAAACGGCCATTCTGTGGCTTTCCGATTGCGGACTGGTTCATAAGATCAGCCGTGTCAATGCTGCCGGAATTCCCCTGAAGGCCTATGAGGACTTAAAAGCATTCAAGCTGTTCCTTGTGGATGTGGGCCTGCTTGGGTGTATGGCAGGCCTTCGCCAGCGCACTCTGTTGGACGGAAACGACCTTTTTATTGAATTCAAAGGCGCCCTTACGGAGCAGTATGTTTGCCAGCAGCTGAAAACCATTGAGGATCTGGGCGTTTACTACTACACCAATGACAGAGGGTCCTGCGAAATTGACTTCATCGTGGATACAGGCGAACAAGTGATTCCCGTAGAGGTGAAGGCTGAAACCAACCTCCGGGCAAAAAGCCTGAAAACCTATCAGGAGAAGTTCACACCCGAAATCGCCGTCCGTACTTCGATGGCAGATTTCAAAAAAGAAGACTGGCTTGTGAATTTGCCGCTGTATGCAGTAGAGCAGATCACCGAGCTATAACTCGTAATTCATGGCACTGCCGCTGCGATGCGCAAGCCGGGAAATGTACCGAGTGTGCGCTATGATGAGGAAAACAAATTGGAATTGGGTGAAGATAAAAATGATTATAAATATAGACTATGATTTGAAAGGTTCGATTCTTGATATTGGCGGAGGTGGCGAAGCTATTATCGGGCAAATGTATGGCGATAGGGTCACCGCAATAGATAATCGTCAGGAAGAACTTGACGAGGCGCCGAACTGCTGTACAAAGTTGTTAATGGATGCCGAGAAACTATCATTCTTCGATGGCTCGTTTGATAACGTGACTTTTTTCTATACACTGATGTATATGTCAGAAGAAATACAGAGAAAGGCCATTTTCGAGGCAACCCGTGTTCTGAAAACTGGAGGAATAATGTGCATTTGGGATTGCGCTATCTCCTCTGCTTATCCAGAACATTTTGTTGTAGATTTAGATATTCAGTTTACCGATAAGAGAATCCATACTTCCTATGGCATTGTAAAACTTGACCCACAATCTTCGGATTCAATCAGTCAACTTTTGAAGAACGCTGGTCTTAACATTGTTTCTCTGAAAGAGGAAAGTGGGCAGTTTAATATCACGTGCAGAAAAGATTAAGATAAATTCCAGTTTTCCTACCTACGGCAGCCTTTCAACAGGCTGCCGTCAGCGTGTCGAAAAACCTTTTTCGGCACGCTGGCAGACTGCCAAAAAGGTTCG
>USIH01000123.1 GCA_900554705.1 uncultured Eubacteriales bacterium | reverse complement strand
CCTGAGCGCACGGATCGAGTCGGATCAGACGAGCCACTTCACCTACCCGGACTTTAACCGCAGCACGCGTCTGCAGTATGTGATCCCGGAGGAAGAGGTGGAGATCAAGCAGCCGCCTTCCAAGCCGCAGCAGAATCAGCGCGGACTGCTGGTCACGATCCTGCCGGCGCTGGCGATGCTGGTGCTGCTGGTCGTCGTGCGCGGCTTTATGAGCACCGGCACCGGCGGCATGTCGTTCATTCTCTACAGCGCAGGCTCCATGCTTATCGGCGTGATCGTTTCGCTGATCACCTACTTCGGAGATAAAAAGCGCCTGCGTGAGCAGCTGCGCACGCGCGAGGAGCAGTACAACGCCTACATCGAGGAAAAAGAGACCGGTATTCAGGCGCAGCGCAGCAACGAGCTGCGCATCCGCCGCCTGATCTACAGCTCGCTCTCGGAGGATCTGAGCGAGGCGGTAAATTTCCAAAAGCGCCTGTTTGAAAAGGACGTTCATGATCCGGACTTCCTGGAGGTGTACCTTGGCACGGGCACGATCGAGTCGAACTGCCGCGTCAAATTCAACAAGCAGGATTTCGTCGATCCGGATGACCCCATCTCGATGCTCCCGGAGCAGCTGGCGGACAAATACCGCTACATTTCGGATGCGCCGATCATTGCGCAGTTTAAGCAGGCCGGTGCCGTCGGTGTCGTCGGCAGCAACGAGGGGCAGCTGGAGGCGCTGAAGAATTTCACACTGGACATCGCGCTGCGGCACTTCTACAAGGACGTCAAGCTGTTTTATATGCTCGACGAGGCGGACCTCCAGTCGATGAGCTGGCTGCGCTGGCTGCAGCATGTGCACAATGATACGCTCAACATCCGCAACTTTATCTGTGACGATGAGAGCCGCAAGGTGCTCACCGAGCAGTTGTATTCCATTCTCTCTGCGCGCGAGGCACAGCAGCGTGCGAATGACGGTGCGGATGAATTCTCGTGCCACTATGTCGTGTTCGTCCGCGGCGCACAGCAGATCTCCAAGCATCCGCTGTCCAAGTTCGTGGAGCGGTGCGCACAGTATGGCTTTACCTTCGTGTTCTTTGAGGAATACGAGGAGTTTCTGCCCAAGGGCTGCGGCGAGATCATCCGCCTTGGCAATGCCGAGCGCTCGGATCTGATCCTCAAGAGCAAAAACGGGGATGTGCAGTGCGCATTCGTCCCCGAGCACGTCGAGGAGACGCTGGCTGCCTATGCCGCCGCAAAGATCGGCGCGGTCTGCGTGCCGGAGCTGAGCTTGGAGAGCGAGCTGACGCGCAATATCACGCTCTTTGATCTGCTGAACATTTTCGGTGTGGAGGATCTGGATCTGGAGCAGCGCTGGGGGCAGTCCGAGGTGTATCGGAGCATGGCTGCACCGCTCGGCGTGAAGGCCAAGCAGGAGGTCGTCTATCTGGACATCAGCGACAAGGCGTCGGCGCACGGACCGCATGGTCTTGTGGCCGGCACAACGGGCTCCGGTAAATCGGAGATCCTGCAGACGTATGTCCTGTCCATGGCAACGCTGTTCCACCCGCACGAGGTCGCCTTTATGATCATCGACTTCAAGGGCGGCGGCATGGCAAGCCAGTTCCGCGACCTTCCGCATATGCTCGGTACGATCACGAACATCGACGGCCGCGAGATCGACCGCTCGCTGCGCTCGATCAAGGCGGAGCTTGTCAAGCGGCAGGCGCTGTTTGCGCAGGCCTCGCTGACTGTGGGCCACACCGTCAATCACATCAACGATTATATCCGTCTGTATAAAAAAGGCGTTGTCTCCGAGCCGATCCCGCACCTGATCATTATCGCCGATGAGTTTGCTGAGCTGAAAGCGGAGTATCCCGATTTCATGAAGGAGATCATTTCGGCGGCGCGCATCGGCCGCACGCTCGGCATCCACCTCATCCTCGCCACGCAGAAGCCTGCCGGCGTTGTGGATAACCAGATCTGGAGCAACTCGAAGTTCCGTCTGTGTCTGAAGGTCCAGACCAAGGAGGACAGCAACGAGGTGATCAAGACGCCGCTCGCGGCAGAGATCAAGGAGCCGGGCCGCGCCTATTTCCAGGTTGGCAACAACGAGGTGTTCGAGCTGTTCCAGTCGGCGTACAGCGGCGCAAAGGTCGTCGACGCCAGCGAGCGGCAGCCGGTCACGCTCTATGAGCTCAATCTCTGGGGCAAGCGCAGCGTTGTCTACACCAACAAGAACCAGACCAGCGCAGAGGATGCGCCGACGGAGCTCAAGGCACTGGTCGACTATATCCACGACTATTGCGAGCACAACCACATTTCGAAGCTCAACGGCATTTGCCTGCCGGCGCTGCCGGACGTGCTCGACAGCGGAGAACTGCACGACTTCCGGCCGGAGCCTGCAAAGGGCATCGTTGTCCCGATCGGCGTGTACGACGACCCCGACAACCAGCGGCAGGAGAATTATGCGATCAACCTCTCGGCCGACAATACGTACATCATCGGCTCGGCGCAGACAGGTAAGACGACGCTGCTGCAGACGATCATTCTGCAGATCATGCAGCTGTATTCGCCGCAGGAATGCAGCATTTACGTCGTCGACTGCGGCGCGATGGCGCTCAAGACGTTCGAGGCGTCCAACCATGTCGGCGGCGTTGCGGTGGCTGCGGAGGAGGAGCGCGTGGCAAACCTCCTCAAGATGCTGACGCGGCTGGTGCAGCAGCGTAAGGAGAAATTTGCCGAGCAGGGACTCGGCACGTATGCCGCCTACGTGGAGGCCGACTTCCGTGATCTGCCGCAGGTACTGCTGGTGATCGACAACTATGCTGCGTTCCGCGAGTACTACGGTAGCTACGATGAGACGATCCTGTTTCTCTCACGCGAGGGACAGGGCGTCGGTCTGAGCCTGATCATAACGGCGACGCAGACCAACGCGCTCAACTACAAGACGCTGTCGAACTACGGCACGCGCATCGCGTACTCGTGCAACGATTCCGGCGAGTACATGAACCTGTTCGACCGCTGCAAGGTTGAGCCGAAGGACGTTCCGGGCAGAGGTCTCTGCTCGCTGGAAAAGCACATTGTGGAGTTCCAGACGGCGCTGTGCGTGGAGGGCGACAAGGAGATCGACCGCGTGCAGAATATCCGCGAGCGCATTGCCGCTACGAACGCAGACTATGCGGGCGTGTGTGCCGCGCCCATCCCCGAAGTGCCGGCCGTCCTGCGTATGAGCGAGCTGGCGGCGGCGCAGAAGACGCTGTATCAGCAGCCGTACCGGATCCCGATCGGCATGGATTACGACGAGGTGTCCTACCGGATGCTCGACCTTTTGACGGTGGGCAGCTTTGCCATTGTCGGCCGTCCGGGCAGCGGGCGCAGCAACTTCATCCGGCATCTGCTCACGGCGATCCGCATGAACGTTTTCGGCAGCCTGACCAGTGCATATATCGTCGACAACGCCGAGATGAAGCTTGAGGCGTGCGGCGAGTACGGCTTCGTGGAGCGCTACGGTGTTGACGAGAATGACGGCGTGACCATGGTCGAGGAGATCTACGAGCGGCTGGTCGAGCGTCAGGCAATGCTCACCGAAAACCGCGGCACTGCGCCGGAGCAGCTGCTCGCTGACGAGCCGCTGCTGCTGCTGGTCGTGAACAACCGTGGCTTCTATCGCAAAATGGGCGAGGACAAGGAGACCTACAAGCTGCTTCTGGAGATCCTCAAGACGTATCGCCGGCTGAAGGTCACCGTCGTCTTTGCGGATGTGGACAACCAGACGCCGTCGTACAGCGGACCGGACATCTTCAAGCAGATCAAGGAGGCCAAGCAGCACTTCTTCTTCGAGGACGCCGCCAACATCAAGGCCATCGACCTGACTGTCAAGCAGCAGAAGGAGCAGGCGAAGCCGCTGAAGACCGGCGACGCCTTCATGGCCTTCGGTACGGAGCTTTGCAGGATCAAGACGATCCTGATGGATCAATAATGCAGGGCAGCCATGACTGCCGGAAAGGAGCAGCGCAATGGGCAAAACAGCAAATGGCGTGCGCCGCATAGACACGGTGTATTTTGACGCGGCTTTGCAGAGCCTGAACCGCGCGATCGAGACATATTCACAGGCGAAGCAGCAGGTGGATCAGCAGACACGGAAGCTGAAGGACACCTGGACCGGAAAGGGCGCGCGTGAGTTTTTCGACCGTTCATACTGGCGCCTGAAGCAGGAGCTGGATGACTCGGAGGAGACATTGGTAGCTATGCGGGATGACCTGCAGGCGTTTTATGAGTCTTACAAGACGTGGGATCAGCAGACGGCCGGCAGCATTGCGGGCAAGGAAACGTGAGAGGAGTGAGCGTGGCTTATGGGTATTATTTCTGACAGTGTTACCGGCATACAGGTCAAAAGCCGGATCCGCCGCCTTCGGCAGGAGCGCAAGGATCTGCTGGATGACGGCGGCCGCGTGCGCGACATCAACCGCGCGGTCGATGAGGCGATCGCGGATGTCAACAGCTACCTCGGTACGACCGGCGGCGCACAGATCACGGCGAAGCTTGCCGAATACCGAGAGGCGGATCAGGCATCGGACAGCTTGCTCTCATCGGCCAGAGACTGCATTGACCGGGAGATCGCGTATTGGGATCGCCGCCTCGAGGAAGCGGATACAAAACACGGCGGCGGCGGCAGCAGCTTCGGCGGCGGCGGCAGCGGCAGCTTCGGTGGCGGCAGTGGCGGCGGCGGTTCCCGCTAAGGAGGGGAGAATCAGCAATGGATGTACTGTTCGTAGATTTCAGTTATGACGATAATGTCAAGCGTTCCACCCGGCGGATCGCGCGCAGGCTCAGTGACCGCAAGAACGACTATAGCGGCGTGAAGGCGCGCCTGTCGAGCATCCAGTCGAACACGGGCAACATCACGAACGCCAACATGTATCTCGAAAAGAAAATGCACCGGCTTGAGGAAAAGCACGACAAGCTCACGGCGTTCGGCAAAGCGTTGGATGCGTTTGACGACAACGCAAGGGAAACGGATAAGCGCGTGGCAAAGCGGCTCGAAAAGCAGATCAAGAGCTTCTGCAAGCGTGAGGGTATCCCCGGTGTGTTCCAGACCATGCTGACGCAGGGCGGGAAGCAGCTGCTGATCACTGCCTCGAAGATCGGCCTGCTGGGACCGATCCCGCTGGTCGTTGCGTACTGGGACAAACTCAAAGCGTTTTACGAGAAGAACAAGTATTGGATCGACATCGCAATGGACGTGTTTTGGATCGCCTGCGGAGTTGCGGCGTTGATTCTGGCGCCTGAGCTTTCCATCGGTCTGGTTCCAATCATTTGGGGCATTGCAAAATCGACAGTGGAACTCAAATACGACATAGACGCACGCAACGCTTATCTGGCCGGCGATACAGAGTCGGCGGAGGCCCTGCGGAAAATGGGCATGGAAGAATGCATGCAGGGAATGCTCGGCGATGAGGCAGGCACGTGGGTCTACCGTGGGCTGGAGGTCGTCAGCATCGTGTGCGGATTTGCACAGTTTTCCAAGGACTTCAAAATTCTGAAGCGGGATATGAAAACGTGCGACAATATGCTCAAGTACGGCAGTAAGCAGCTCGCGACACGGTCAAAAGTGAAAGATTACCAGTCATACAGACTGTTTAAGATGACAACTGGCCTCGATTTCAGAAAAGTGACAGCCAAGAATATTATCAAGAACAGCAGCACGATCACAAAGATGACAAGCGGCGTCCTGAACGGGAAGTCGCTTGTGGAGACGATGCTGTCTCTGAAGGTGTTTTCTTCTTTCGGGGCGGATAAGTTCTATTCCTGGCATTTGAAGCCTTTGTTTGCATAACGGCTTCGGAGGTGACATCTTGATGTGTTGTGCATTTTCTCCGCGTGTCTACCTGAGCAGGAAATGGTGGGCGCTGCTGATTGCAGGAATCGCACTGGTGTGTATGGTGGTCAATATCGCATATGGCGGCGACGCATTGCCGCTGGCGTTGGAAACGGTGGCATTTGTAGTTCCACTGTGCAGGCTTGCTCACCGCCTGATCTACCGAAAGAACGACTATATCGAGCTTCAGCCGCAGTGCGTCATCGTTTATCAACTGCGTGATGGCTGGACGATGCGTGAATATCTGCGAGTGGAGATCTACGGAGTAAGCGATCTGCAGATCACACCCGAGCGCATAACAGTCACGGGCGCGTGCGACGCGTATCTCTATCGGCGCGGCGTGGCGCAGCCGCAGCGAGCGCCGACGCCGGTGAGCCAGATCGATTTTATGCGCTACTTCGATCATGACGCAGCGATTTGCGAGAAATTAGAAAACATGAGAAAGGAATACGGTTATGGAGGCTGAACTGACCAGAGCGCAGGAGTATATCAAACAGGGAATTGTGCTGTATGAGCAGGACAAGTTCGAGGACGCGCGCATTTACTTTGAGAAGGCCGCGGCGGAAGACCAGATGAATGACGAGACCTATATCCTGATCGCCCAGACCTACATCATGCAAGACGA